>NZ_JAVDUS010000010.1:0-266721 GCF_031456485.1 Bacillus sp. 3255 | reverse complement strand
TAGACGACGAGGTTGATAGGTTCGAGGTGGAAGTGCAGCAATGCATGCAGCTGACGAATACTAATCGGTCGAGGGCTTATCCTAATATACCTAAGGTTCGACTTTACGTAAGTTTCGTATCTAGTTTTCAAGGAATAAATCCTTGAAAAGAACATGTTTGTCCTATTCCCTGATAGCTCAGTTGGTAGAGCACTCGACTGTTAATCGAGTTGTCACAGGTTCGAGTCCTGTTCGGGGAGCCATATGGAGAGGTGTCCGAGCTGGCCGAAGGAGCACGATTGGAAATCGTGTAGGCGTCACAAGCGTCTCGAGGGTTCGAATCCCTCTCTCTCCGCCATCATAATTTTGCAAGGCCCGTTGGTCAAGGGGTTAAGACACCTCCCTTTCACGGAGGTAACAGGGGTTCGAATCCCCTACGGGTCACCATTTTTAGTTCCCATGGAGGCTTAGCTCAGCTGGGAGAGCATCTGCCTTACAAGCAGAGGGTCGGCGGTTCGATCCCGTCAGCCTCCACCATGAATTCTTAGGTAAGACTTGATTTAATAAGATTCATAACTTATACTTAATGACGCGGGGTGGAGCAGCCCGGTAGCTCGTCGGGCTCATAACCCGAAGGCCGCAGGTTCAAATCCTGCCCCCGCAACCAATAATGATCGTGGAGCCGTGGTGTAGAGGCCTAACATGCCTGCCTGTCACGCAGGAGACCGCGGGTTCGAATCCCGTCGGCTCCGCCATTATTACCAACATCACGTAAGGCTCGGTAGCTCAGTCGGTAGAGCAGAGGACTGAAAATCCTCGTGTCGGCGGTTCGATTCCGTCCCGAGCCACCATCTTACGAATCAAATTGAATATGCCGTTGTAGCTCAACTGGTAGAGCAACTGACTTGTAATCAGTAGGTTGGGGGTTCAAGTCCTCTCGACGGCACCATTGCTTTATGGAGGCTTAGTGAAGTGGCTAAACACGGCAGACTGTAAATCTGCTCTCTCCGAGTTCGGTGGTTCGAATCCATCAGCCTCCATTTCAATTTCATAGGGGCATAGTTTAAAGGTAGAACAAAGGTCTCCAAAACCTTTGGTGTGGGTTCGATTCCTGCTGCCCCTGCCATTAATTAACTGCGGCGGTCGTGGCGAAGGGGTTAACGCACTGGTCTGTGGCTCCAGCATTCGTGGGTTCAAGTCCCATCGATCGCCCCACTTCAGTTATAGTGGGGATTAGCCAAGCGGTAAGGCAACGGACTTTGACTCCGTCATTCCAAGGTTCGAATCCTTGATCCCCAGTTTTTAATTACCGTGCGGAAGTGGCTCAGCGGTAGAGCATCGCCTTGCCAAGGCGAGGGTCGCGGGTTCGATCCCCGTCTTCCGCTCCATTATTACTAAGGCGCCATAGCCAAGTGGTAAGGCAGAGCTCTGCAAAAGCTTTACCCCCAGTTCGAGTCTGGGTGGCGCCTCCACTATGTTCAAGCCGGAGTGGCGGAATCGGCAGACGCACAGGACTTAAAATCCTGCGGTAGGTGACTACCGTACCAGTTCAAGTCTGGTCTTCGGCACCAACGTAATATTAATTTAATAAGCCGGCATGGCGGAATGGCAGACGCGCTCGACTCAAAATCGAGTCCGAAAGGGTGGAGGTTCGAGTCCTCTTGCCGGTATAACGAACATGAAGCACATGAAATCATTAGATTTCATGTGTTTTTTTGTTTGCTTCGTTCTGCTAACCATATTAAAGATGACCCTATGTAAATGTACTGTGCAAAATAGCTGGACGCTTTCTTATCGGGCTTCGGAGCAATTAAGAAGAGAAGGAACCGGGTGCCATCAGACCACGGCTCCTTCTAAGATTGTAACGGTTATCCAACGTGAATTACCAAGCGTAAGTCATTGTTACGATTACGAGCAAAATGAACAATACGAGAATAGCAGCAGCGGAAGTTCCGTAACCAACACCAACACCAGTACCAGCAGCAACACCCATGGATGTCACCCCCAATCGTAAGTAATGCTCTCGGCAGCCTTCTCTTGAGAGACAATACATCCTATGGTGCGATGCCTTCGTTTGACTGGGGAATCAGCCCAAATAGGGCTGAAAAAGCGTGCTTTAGGCGATAGCCTTTTTTATAAAAAAGAGTCCGTAAGCTGAACAAGAGACAACTGCCCTCCATATGGTAGAAAAGAGATTAAAATGCTTCTGTGGAGGTGTCTGTGCTATCGAATACCTAGATATGTTAGCAAAGCTTGGGGTTGGCAATGCGCACCCCGGAGGTTTCGGTGAAACGATTGAACAGCTTAAGCAATACCCGATAGAGAAAGGCAAACGGGTTTTGGAGGTCGGATGCGGTACAGGGAGAACGGCATGCTACCTTGCCGAGCAGGGACTTGAGGTAACGGCGATTGATATCCGCCCGGAGATGGTTGCGAAAGCAAAGATAAGAGCCGAGAAGCTGGGGGTGCAAGTGGAGTTTAGAGAAGGGGATGTTTGCCAGCTCCCATTTGAAGGTGCATCTTTCGATGTCGTCATGGTGGAATCCGTGACGAATTTCGCGGACGCCGAGAAGGCGGTAGCAGAGTATTATCGTGTGTTGAGGCCCGGAGGAAAGCTGTATGACCGGGAAGTGATCCGCGTCAAACCGATGACAGCAGCCGTTCACAGAGCGTTATGCAGCTTCTACGGTGTAAGCAAAATTTATAGTATGGAAGAGTGGCGGGAGCTGCTGCAGGGAAGCGGATTCGCCGTAGATTTCTCCGGCAGCCATCCTTTCCCGTTAACGATGTTCGAAGATCAGGTGCAGCATCCGGATCCTGTGCATTTGTCCGACCGGCAATCGTTCATGGATCCACGAATTTGGCAGATTACGGCCAGATACGATGAGCTTGTAGGCAAATATCATAGCTATATGGGCTATACGTTAATGATAGGATCGAAGGAATAGACAAATACTAGGCAGGAAATGGGCACCCTCATGGCGAATGTAATGAGAAAGATTATCATTGGGGGATGTTTCTTTTGAATGCTGATGTAATTACGGAACGCATTCCGAACCGGAAAGCGAAGGAAATTTATGAACGCATATGCCGCCAGACGACGATCTCCAAGACAGAGCTCTTAGAGCAAAGCGGGATGACCGTCTCTACGCTGACGCGGCTCTTGGAGGAGCTGACGAGTCAAGGGCTCATCCTTGAATCCGGCTTCGGCGCATCGACAGGCGGACGCAGGCCGATTCTCTACGAGAAGAATTCGGCCTATGCGTATGTGTTCGGTCTGGAAATCTCACGAACGCTGTCCAGGCTGGTGCTGGTCGATTTGGGCATGAACAAATTGGACACAAGAAGCTGGACCATGACGTCCGAGATGACGCCTGATGTGCTGATCCGCCTCATCGTACAAGAGGCGCAGTCTATGCTGAAGCGGCACGGGATCGAGACATCGAGGCTGCTGGGTATCGGCATCGGTGCCGTCGGTCCCGTGGACCGGCTGTCCGGCACCATCTTGGAGCCATCCTATTTCCCGGCCAAAGGATGGACGAATGTTGCGATATGCCGTGAGCTGTCGGAGCGGCTGGGGATACCGGCCATGCTGGATAACGGGGCGAACACGGCCATTCTGGCAGAATCCTGGCATCAGCGGACGCAGAGCTTCAAGCATCTGCTCTATATTCATGCCGGGGTGGGTTTACGATCTTCCATGGTCTCCGAAGGGAAGGTCATTTATGGCGCCGTCGACATGGAAGGCTCCGTCGGGCAAATGATCATTCAGACGGACGGTGTGGCGCCCCGCAACGCCTCCGGCAACTACGGCGCCTTGGAGTCGTATGCTTCCTTGTATGCCATCGAGAAGGCGGCGCGCACGGCTTTGAAGCAGGGGCGCTCCACGATGCTGGCCCATTTCTCTCCAGACCCAGAACAAGTGACCTACGCGCATGTGATGGAAGCCGTCAAAAAAAATGATCCCCTGGCTGTGGAGATCATTTCGGAAGCTGCGACTTATTTTGGCATCGGACTCGCCAATTTGTTAAATATTTTGCACCCGGAGAAGGTTATTCTCGGGGGGCCGCTCATTGTCGGCGGGGAGCTATTCTTCCAAACCGCTACACAGGTAGCGATTCGGAAGACGTATTACTATCCCGCCTACCAAGTTATCTTCAGCAAGGGACAGCTGGGTGAAGAAGCACTTGCCATTGGAGCAGCCGTGATGGTCATGGACCAGCTCGTCAGGCTGTGACGCCTTTCAGGAAGTCAAGCAGCAAAGCGTTGAACGCCTCGGGCTGCTCCATCGGAGCCAAATGCGAAGCGCCTGGTATGGCATGGAAGCTGGCGCCTGGGATGGCGTCAGCCATTTTGCGCATCACATCCGGAGGCGCAATTGGGTCTTTCTCGCCGGCGATGACCAGTGTCGGTACGGAGATCAGGCTCAGCAGCTCTACGGAGTCAGGGCGGAACGCCATCGCCAAGCTCGCATGAACGAGCCCTTCGGCGGGCATGGAGCCCATAACCTCGCTTAAGCTCTCCACAAGCGCTGGCTGCTCCTTCGCAGTCTGCTCGGTAAGCAGCTTGGGCAGCATGGCGTCTCTGGCCGCAGCCGCTCCTTTGTCATAGAGGGAGACGGCCATATTCATGCGATTTTTACGCGCTTCCGGGCCGTCCGCTTCCGGACGGGTATTCGCGAGCAGGAGAGCAGAGAAACGTTCAGGAGCTTTCCTTAGCAAAGCAAAAGCCACATAGCCACCCATTGAAAAGCCGCCGAGTGCGGCTTTTTGTATGTCCATTTTATCCATCATCAATAGAATGTCATCCGCGTATTGCTCCATCGAAATGTTCGTCGTTGGCACATCGGATTGTCCCATTCCCCGCAAGTCAGGCGTGATGACTCGGTAATTCGCGGCTAAAGCATCGATCTGCGATTGCCACATGCGATGGTCCAACGGGAATCCATGCAGTAAGATAACAGCTTTTCCTTGCCCTTTGTCCTCAATGTACAGCTCTTTCCCAATAATATGACGGCTCACTTCAATCATCCTCCAAAATTTGATTTTTCCACTCCAAAAGTCCTAAAAATGTTCACAATTTTAGTTCAATAGTCGCGGAAATAAGGAAAATATCGACAAAGTTATGACTTCATACTTTCATTATGGTTAACTCATACTTCTCTAACAATTCGTTGTTATTCTCTCAGTATACCCGTTGTTACCCAAATAAAGCGACAAAAGAATCATTCATTCTACAAAGTGAGGTTAGTGCTATGACTAAGAAACCTTGGTCCACTCAAGAACTGGACAAATTAATCCGACTTTCCGCTGAATGCCCACCGGTCGTCATTGCCAGAGAACTATCCCGTCCCGTCACATCCGTACGCAAGAAAATGCGTGAAATCGGCGTCAGCTACGTAACCGGCGAGCAGTGGAAAAAAAGTCAGATTCAATACCTGATCTCAGACGAAGGTTCATCTTACAATAACAAGCATAAATTGACCCAAGCTCCGAAAGAAAATGATTTCGAATCTCCCGTACTCGACGAATTCTGGACAACCCTTGTGAAAATGGCCAGAGTTGCGAAGAAGAGGGGGAAACGCGTAGATGTCCTTTCGTTCATCGATACCTACCGGAAGATTCGAATCGGAGGGTAATCAACCTATCATCCAATCCACAATTAAATCAGGCCTCCCCTAAAAGGTGAAATCCGGTATAACGAGATTTTACCTTTTTCTTTTGCTCTTCTGCCCCTAAACTGAGAAGACCAAGACATCCAGGGAGGGCTATATGCATAGAATTCCACTATTTTCACTGATTAGCAAGTACGATACGGCAATATGGGTGCGAGTCATCGGAACGATTTTAACATCATTGGCCGGATTCATGATGCGACCTTATTTGGTCTATTATTTGTACGATAAGCTTGACGGCTCCGTCTTTCTCTCGATGCTGATCGTAGGCTTACAACCGTTATGCGGCATATTCGTGAACCTGTACGCAGGCAGCCTGAGCGATAAGTACGGGCGCAAGCCAATGATGCTGGCCGCGCTTATCATTCAAGCAGTTGCGATTGGCGGGTACATATTTGCCAGCCATGTTTGGGAATTTGCCCTTATTTCCATTATTAACGGGATTGGACATGCCATGTTCGGCCCCGCGGCCAACGCCCAAATCTCGGATGTTGTTCCACAGGAGAAGCGTGCCGAAGTGTTCGCGCTGCTGCACACAGCCTTGAACATGGGCTCCGCATTCGGCCCGCTGCTTGGCTTGCTGTTGTTTACCATGAACCCGACGATCATTTTCCTGGCTTGTTCGATCGCGCTGTTCGCTTATGCGGCACTTGTCGTATGGAAAGTTCCGGAGACGATGCCGATGAAATCCAAAGAAGACCAAGCAGCCGGCTCCAATAAAACCAAAATCAAATGGTCGGAGCATAAACCGCTGCTTTGGATTACCTTGCTAGCGATGCCGGTCTCCCTTCTGTACGCACAGGTGGAGTCGACATTCCCGCTGCATTTGCAGCAGCATTTTGAAAATTATAAGTCCGTATTTGCTACGATCATCACTTTTAACGGGTGTGTAGTCATAGCCCTGCAGCTCTGGATTGCCAAACGCACAGAACGCGCTCCTGCATTTGCAGTCGTTGCCGTATCGTATATGTTGTTCGCTCTAGTATCCGTCGGTTATGGATTTGTTCCTTATCTCGCAATTCTGCTTTTTGTCGAGTTTTTATTTACCATTGGTGAAATGTTGAACGGTCCTCATATTCAGAAAGTGATCTCCGTCATTGCCCCGGAAGAGCATAGAGGCCTGTACTTCTCCGTGTTCGGCATGAACTGGCAGCTGTCTCGGGCTATCGGGCCGATCTTGGGCGGATTGCTGTTCAGCCATTTTGGCGGGAAAGTGATGTTTGCCATTCTCGGCATCATCCTTGTGATTGCCGGCATTGCTCAGTCGCGATACATCCGCAGCTTGAACCGGAAGGAAGAGGAGCCGGCTCTAGAGGCTGCTTTGCAAGCTTAACTTAAGGGAATGACTTAGGTCACTGCGGGTCATGACCATGCTCACCTTACAGAAAATGGCGGAAAGTCTACAATAAGAACAAAAGAAGATTCATCCAAAGGAGTGATTGGATATGCTTTTGTTCTTGCATGTACTGGGCGCTGTATTATTTCTAGGTAACATTGTGACGGGGGCTTTCTGGAAAGTGAGAGCTCATTACGGGAAGCAGGATCTGACGGCCATTCACCTTACCGTCAAAAATATTATGCTGGCGGATTATGTATTCACGGTGCCGGGTATCCTCTTGCTGTTGATTCCCGGCCATCTCATGGCTGCGCGGTTAGGATACTCGCTCGTAGAATGGAGTTGGGTCACGGCTTCGCTGCTGCTTTTCTCTTTGTCCGGACTGCTCTGGTTGTTCGTACTGCTGCCCTTGCAAAGAAAAATGATTCGCTACAGCGCAGATTCGATAAAAGCGGGGAAACAAACAGACACTTACAAACAAGTCTCAAGGAAGTGGGACATTTATGGGACCATCGGCACGATTCTTCCGCTGATTTCATTAATACTGATGGTATGGAAGCCTGGCATATAAATATGTCGGGCTTTTATTGTTTTGTAATACTTCCGTAAGATACAGCTTCATTAATTGCGCTATAATTGTACTAGTTTTATGGAGGTGAAAAGCGTGGGGGCAATCGTTCTTGTCGTAGATGACGAACCGAATATTATAGATGTATGTACCGTCTATTTGCAGAGGGAAGGCTTTCAGGTTCTTTCGGCGGATAACGGCGAAGAGGCGATCCGCCTATGGCGGCAGCATCGTCCGCAGCTCATTGTACTGGATCTGATGATGCCAGGCAAAAACGGCTGGCAGGTATGCGAAGAAATCCGCAGCGAAGAGGACGTTCCGATTATTATGTTGACGGCGCTCGGCGATGAAATGGACCGGTTGATGGGACTTACCATGGGGGCGGATGACTATCTGACGAAGCCGTTCTCCCCGCGGGAGCTGGTCCTGCGAATGAAAGGCATATTGCGCAGGCTGCAGCGTTCACAAACGCCGGGAAATAAGGAGGGAGCAGCGTCAGCGCACATCCTGAAATTCCCGGGGTTCGAGATCAACGCGCTGCACCGCAGCGTCCGCGTAGGCAATAGAGATATTGAGCTGACGGTGAAGGAATTTGAACTCCTTCATTTGTTCGCAAGTCATCCGGAGCAAGTCTTCTCGCGAAACCAATTGCTAAGCAAAATATGGGATATCGATTATTATGGCGATACAACGACAGTAACCGTGCATATCCGCCGGTTAAGAGAAAAGATCGAGCCAAACCCTTCCCAGCCCCGCTATATCAAAACCGTATGGGGTATCGGCTATAAATTCGAAGGGAGGAAGCCGACCTGAAGCTTCGTATTTATTTGCTTGTTGCCAGCGGCGTGAGCACGGGGATTATTTTGTTTTCCCTATTCATTTGTTATCACTATATGCTGCTTAGATGGAAGGACGTCATACTGCTCTCAACAGTAACGGTAGGCGCTGCTGTCGTGTCCATGGGCCTTCATTATATAATGACTCGTCCTTTGGTGAAAGCGATTCAAGCGATCACGCAAGAAACGACTCGCATTTCTGAAGGGCAGTTTGAAGGGGTAGTTCCCCAACTAGGACCGTCGGAATTTAGAAAGTTGGCGTTACAATTCAATCGGATGACAGGCAAGCTCAAAGAAAGCTTCGACAAATTACGATCGGCTGAAGCCTCCCGCAAAGAGCTTGTAGCCAATGTCTCGCATGATCTTCGGACGCCAATGGCTTCCATACAAGCCTTCGTCGAGGCGCTCCAAGATGACGTCATTCAGGATAAAGCCACATTCGAGCACTACTTGCGAACGATTCGTTTGGAAACGGGAAGACTGGATGCGCTTATACAGGAACTTTTCAAACTTTCCCAACTGGATGCAGGCGGAGCGGAATTCGCGCCGGAGCCCTATCACGCCGATCAATTGATTGTAGACGGCCTCCAAAGCTTGGCTTTTCAACTGGAAGAGAAGTCGTTGCATGTCCATGTGATCTTGCCTGAACGCTTGTCGCCAGTGTACATCATGCCTCAGGAGATGAAGCGGGTGGTAGCTAACATTTTAGGCAATGCCATTCGACATTCCCCTGCTGGGGGCTGTATCACAATAGAAGGTGAAGAATTTCGGGAACGCTACCTTAAACTCTCCATCCGGGATCAAGGTCCGGGTATTTTGGAGAAGGATGCGGACAAAATATTCGAACGCTTTTATCGGTCAGACCCCTCTAGAACGCGGGTAAGCGGAGGCGCCGGTCTTGGACTCGCGATCGCCAAATCAATCGTCCAATTACACGGAGGCTCGATCGGCGTTCATTGCCATAAAGACCAAGGAGCGGAACAAGGCAGCACGTTCTGGTTTACGATACCTTTTATATAGAACCGATTGCAGCAGCTGCGGGCTTATTGTCCCGGGCTGTTTTTTTGTTAGTATTTCTTTAGATTTTTGTAATGTTTGCGTTAGTCTTTCTTAAGATCTACCCCTTAACTTAGAACTGAGAAAGAAATTAATATGAGGAGGAAGATCACAGTGAAAACATGGCTGAAAGCAGTTGCAGTAGCTATCACCGTAAGTGCAGTTGCGCTCCCGAGCTTGATTAACGCCGAAGAAATGATGATGCCCAAATTCGACTACAGCAGCGTAGCTACCATCCAGCAGGGGGGCAACGAGCTTGCGCCGCTTCGTACAGTAGCAGAATCACTGGGTTTTAAGGTCGAATGGAACGAGGCCAACCGCTCTGTGGCTTTAATGAAAACAATGCCCATGGAAGACAAGAGTACAATGGAAGACAAGAGCATGGTAGAAGATAAGACGATGAAAGACCAGCCCATGATGGACAAAATGATGGATAAAAGCAGCATGATCACAATCTTTATCGACAGCAAAACGATCACCGTGGGTGATGTGAATGAGATGCTAATGGTCGCCCCAACAATTGTGAACGACATGACTTATGTTCCGAAAGAGTTCATTGATACATATCTATTGAAGGAAATGAAAATGATCAAGTAGTACATGAAGAAGCCCTTTCACGAACCCCCATCACTGCACATTGTGCCATGAAGGGGGTTCTTTGTGGGCCGGGCGAGTGAGCGCGGTGCATAGAGCCAAAGCAGTAGCTATGGGCACTATCCCCGAGGCTCAGGTGAGGGGGAGTGAGGGGCGGATGAGAAGGCACAGGGTGAGGATGAGCATGTGGATGGGCGGGTGAGCAACTGTGATGGTGCATCGAGGCGAAGTAGGAGCTAAGGTCACTATCCCCGAGGCTCAGGGTAAGGGGAGTGCGTGGCGGTCGTGCGAGCGAGCGAGCAAGTGCGATGGAGCATAGCGCCGAAGCGGTAGCTATGGGCACTATCCCCGAGGCTCAGGTGAGGGGGAGTGTGGGGCATGCGAGCGAGCGAGCACGATGGTGCATAGCACCGAAGCAGCAGCTCTAGCCACTATCCCCAAGGCTCAGGGTGATGGGGAGTGTAGGCTCGGGTGAGGAGGAGTGTGTGGGCTCAGGGTAGGGGAGGGGAGTGTGGGAAGTCCGAGCCCGATGAAAATGAGGGAGGTCTTAGATGCGGATGAGGAGCGAGGTCCTGAGTCAAAGGGATAGTGGCTAGAGTAGAGCCTCTGAATATATAACGTGCCGAGATGGAGGAGCAGATACTAATAACTCTGGTGTAACTTGGGAGGCCGGATAGGACTGGACTGGTATGAATGGGATAAGGATATGGGTATGGAACTGGATGGATAGGGATCAGGAATATGGATCGGTTCTGTGGGAACATGTTCGTAATGGAACATGTTCGTAATGGAACATGTGGGAACCGTGAAAGCTGGCTAAGAGCGGGAACCTGAGCCAACGGGATAGTGGTTAGAGTAGGGTTCCTGAACATATAACGTGCCAAGGTGGAGAGCAGATACTAATAATACTGGTAACTTAAGGAAGCCGGATAGGATTGGACTGGAATGAATGGGATATGGATATTGATATGGACATGGATATGAGTATGGTTATGGTTATGGAACTGGATCTGGATCTGGATAGGGTTCAAGTTATGGATTGGTTCTGTGAGAACATGTTCGAATGAAACATGGTGAGACCTTGGAAGCTGGCAGGAGCGGAGGCCTGAGCCAAAGGGATAGTGGCTGGAAGGTAGCTCCCAAGAACAACGTCAGTCAAAGTGACAGATGTAGGGAGATCAGGAATAAAGAATCTTATAGTTTTGTAAGCCTTTTTTAAGATTTGTGCGTTATGATTAGGGTACTAACTCTTGATTGATAGGATGTGGGCGTGTGGAGTCGAAAAGAGGATGGTTAAAGCAATCTTTTGGCAAACGTCTGAACAGGATACATAGCTGGAATGCATGGGTGCTTCTGGCCCTAACGGTGACGGGGATTATTTTAAGCGTAGGCGCCATACGCGGAGATTTGGGCGGCGTTCGCGTGACGATCAAGCAGCTGCATATTTATTTAGGCGCAGCTTCTATACTGCTGATCGCCCTCTATGCGCCAATGCTTCGCAAACATTGGCATCAGATTCGCAACAAGCGCAACCAGCGGGCGAATCTGGTGTTCGTGCTGGCGCTGCTGATCGGTTGGGCGGCGTCTGGGGTGATTTTGTGGCAGTTCCGCTACCTGCCGCCGCAGCTTAACAATACGGCACTCATCCTCCATGACCTGCTCACGTGGGTCGGCGTGCCGTATGCCCTGTACCACGCCATCTCGCGCAGCAGATGGCTGAAGCGGCAGCAGCGGCTGGAACAGGCGGCGAGCGCTAGCGCTAGCTCGACCCGGACCGCCGCACCGGCTGCCGCCGCTGCCCCGCCTGCCGCGCAGCCGGCGGCCGTGGAAGCTGATCCCGCGGCAACCAGCGCGGGCAGGTCCGCAGCGCAGGCTGTCATCGCCGCGCTGAAAGAGTCGCCGATCACTCGCGCCTCATTCCTGCGGATCGCCGCAGGCTTGTTGCTCGTGATCGCGGTAGGGCCCGCCTTTTATCGCTGGATAAAAGGCGTGTCAAGCGGCGGCGGCTCCGCGACCGCCGACTACATTGCGGCGGACGGCAACCGGATGGTGCCGCCGCCCGAGCCGTTGCCGGACTCCGCCGCCGTCGCGGGCGGAGGGGCGCAGGGGAATTTCCGCATCTACACGGTGACGGAAATTCCGGCTTTCTCCTCGGATACATGGCAGTTTGCCATATCCGGCTTGGTGGATCGTCCCGGCGTATGGAATTGGGAAGAGTTTCTCAAGCTGAAACGGACCGTGCAGGTGAGCGATTTCCATTGTGTGACGGGGTGGTCCGTTTATAGCTGCACCTGGGAGGGGATTCCTCTAAAGGAAATGTTGGCGGCAGCAGGCGTGCAGGCCAAAGCGAAGTATGTGAAGTTCTACTCGGGTGACAAAGTCTACACCGATGCGCTCTCGCTCGAGCAAGCCGGCGGCGACGATATTATGGTTGCTGTACTGCTGGACGGTAAGCCGATCCCGCAGCAGCTAGGCGGTCCGGTGCGGCTGATCGTTCCCCAAATGTATGCCTACAAATCCGTCAAATGGCTTCAAGGGATCGAGTTGATCGAGAAGGAGCATATAGGTTACTGGGAAGTTAGAGGTTACGATAATGACGCATGGGTAAACAGATCGAACCGTGCATAAGATGAACTGACTTTCTAATTGGTTTTTGGTATAGTTATTGCTAAGAACCTGCTTGGAAATGAGGGAATAGAGCAATGGAAATCATATCGGTCAACGTGGGCATGCCACGGACAATCGACTATCAAGGTAAAGAGCTGGTTACGGGCATTTATAAATCCCCGGTCAGCTCATCTTTATTTGTATCGAAAACACAGCTGGAAGGAGACGGGCAAGCGGATCTAACCGTGCATGGCGGCGTGGATAAAGCGCTGTGCGTCTATCCGGAGGAGCATTACGCTTACTGGGAGGAGCTGCTCGGCCGTAAGCTTTCGCCCGGTTCGTTCGGAGAGAATCTAACGGTTCGCGGGCTGCTGGAAGGCGATGTTTGCATTGGCGACACTTATGCGATCGATGAAGTGATTGTGCAGGTCTCTCAGCCCCGCCAGCCTTGTTTCAAAGCGGGCAAGCGCTTGGAGTGGGTTCAAGCCCCGGCCAAAATGCAGGAAACCGGCTTTACCGGATTCTACTTCCGGGTACTGAAGGAAGGCTACATTTCCAAGGATTCCAAGTTGAAGCTTGTGGCCAAAGATGAAGCGGGCCTTACGCTTGCTTTTGCCAATACCATTAAATACCATGACAAAGCGAATAAGCAAGCTATTCGGCTTCTGATAGAGGCGGATGCTCTGTCGGCAAGCTGGAGGCAATCGTTCAGCAATCGATTGGCGGAAATGGAAGCATGATCACCGGCGTTATTTTGGCAGGCGGATTAAACCGCCGAATGGGAGGAAAGCCGAAGGCATTGCTGCCCGTACAGGGTCAGCCATTGCTCCACAAGCAGCTCACGGAAATGTCGCAAATTACGAAGCAGGTCGTTATCGTATCCAATGAACCTGAAGTTTTGAAGCCTCACATAACGCTAATTTCCCCGGAAATGGATGTACGATGGGTATCGGATGTCTATGTACAGAAAGGGCCTCTAAGCGGTATACATGCAGCGGCTCAGGCGGCAACGAACGATTGGCTGTGGATCGTCGGTTGTGATATGCCGTTCATTTCGTCGGCAGCCGCACAATTGATGGGCCAATTATGTCAAGAGAAGTATGTCGACGCCGTGATTCCTGTTCTGGACGGCAAGGTTCAGCCGCTGCATGGCGTCTACTCCAGGCTGATCGGTTCGGAAGCCGAAATTTTGTTAAAACAAGAGAAATACAGACTGATGGGTCTGTTGGATCATATTGACTGGCTCCCTGCGGAGAATGGATTATTTGCGCAGCATCAAGTGCCGACGGACTTCGCAGTAAATGTAAATACGCCAGAAAGTTATAAGGATATGTTAGGAAATCTATCATAAAAACTATTATTCTCATCATTTTAGCGCTGAAATCTAGGATTTTGTCATTAAATATGCCATAATGGACAAGGAGAGAAGGTGACCCCTCATGTCGAAGCTGCTGATGGATCGTTTTGGACGAATGCACGATTATTTGCGTATTTCCGTAACGGATCGGTGCAATCTCCGCTGTGTTTATTGTATGCCCGAAGAAGGAATGGAGTTTGAACCGGATGAGAAGCTTCTCACGTTCGAGGAAATCACTGAGGTCGTCCGAGTTTTGGCGAGACTAGGTGTGCGCAAGCTTAGATTAACCGGGGGAGAGCCTCTGGTACGCAAAAATTTGGAGCAATTGATTGGCATGCTTTCGCAAATTCCCGGAATTGAAGATATCGCCCTGACTACGAATGGGATTTATTTGGCCTCGAGAGCCGAGAAGCTTCGCGCAGCAGGATTAACCCGCGTCAATATTAGTCTGGATTCCTTGAAAGCCGACCGGTTCTCCCTAATTACAAGAGGCGGAGATATCAACCGCGTATTGGCCAGCATCGAGGAAGCCTATCGTGTTGGCATATCCCCGATCAAGCTGAATGTCGTTCTGATGAAGGGGATCAATGACGATGAGATTGAAGACTTCCTGCAAATGACGATCGATCGGCCCATTCAAGTCCGATTCATTGAATATATGCCAATCGGTCATCAGGATGATACTTGGAAGAACAGGTATTTATCTCTGACAACCGTGTTGGACCGCTGCAGCGAGAAGGGGTGGAACGCCGTCCCTTCAGATGCGGTGTATGGCAACGGTCCCGCCCAAAATTACCGGATCGACGGAGCCTTGGGCTCTTTCGGACTCATTCACCCGATCAGCGACCATTTCTGTGAAACCTGCAACCGGCTGCGCATTACGGCTGACGGCAATGTGAAACCATGTTTATATTGGTCGGATGAGTTCAATGTTCGCAAATATATCGGCGATGACGCAGCGGTGGAAGACTTGTTCTTCCGCGCTTTGGATATCAAGCCGCAGAATCATGAGATGGCGCAGGCGCTGATGAACGAAGCGCAGTCGCATACGCCGACACTTCGCCGGATGTCACAAATCGGCGGTTAACCCAGGGAGGAACGGACGCAAGTGAATAGCGATACGAAGCTTAAATTTGGCCGAAAGGTCATTTCGGTCGATGAAGCCAGGGGCTTGCTTGCCGAATATGTCAAACTTACGGAAGTCGAGTCTGTCCCGCTATCGGCAGCATACGGAAGACGGCTGGGTGAGGATATAACGGCGAATCATCCTGTCCCTCACTTTCGGCGGTCCGGCGTAGACGGGTATGCGGTTAAAGCTGAGGATATTGAGGCGGCTGCCCCTGACAATCCGATTGTCCTTCGTGTTATTGAGCTTATTCCGAGCGGCACTGTGCCTCAGCATACGGTTCACTCCGGCACGGCTGCACGCATCATGACTGGCGCTCCCGTTCCGGACGGTGCGGACAGTGTCGTTATGCTGGAGATGACGGACGCTCTGCCGCAGCATGATGCAGGGAAGAGTTCCTCTTGCGTAAGCATTAAGAAGCACATGCCCGCAGGAAGCAACATTACGCCTATTGCCGGTGAAATTCGCGAAGAGGAGCTGCTTCTGGCGCGCGGTACACGGATCGGTCCTGGCGAGGCGGCCATTCTGGCAACCTTCGGTTATGCCTATGTCGCCGTCTATCGCAAGCCTAAGGTAGCTATTTACTCTACAGGCTCGGAGCTGTTGAATGTCGATGACGAGCTGGAGCCGGGACGCATTCGCAACAGCAACTCCTACATGCTGGCCGCTCAAGTAGAAGCGGCTGGAGGCACCCCCATCATTATGCAGGCGCTCTCCGATCATGCGGATGAGGTGGAGGCGGCGCTGCAGAAGGGACTGGCCGGGGCCGATCTTGTGCTTACGTCCGGCGGCGTCTCTGTAGGAGACTACGACGTATTGGTTGATGTTTTCAGCCGTTTTGCAGGGAAGCTGCTGTTTAATAAAGTAGCCATGCGTCCAGGCACGCCGACGAGTGCAGCACTGTGGAACGATAAGCTGTTATTGGCGCTCTCCGGCAATCCCGGAGCCTCCTTCGTAGGCTTTGAATTGTTCGCCAAGCCGTTGATTCTGGCGATGGCCGGCTGTCCATCAGCGTATCCGGACGCGGTCACCGCCTATCTGGACGTTGATTACGACAAAGGCTCCGCATATCCGCGTTATGTAAGAGGCATGACGCATGTACAGGATGGCTCTCTGCGAGTGAAGCCTGCTGGCATCGATAAATCCAGCATCATGGTATCCATCAAGGATGCGGATTGTTTGATTTATCTGCCGGCCGGAGGCTCAGGATTCGCAAGGAACGAACGCGTACATATTTATCCTATCCAATAAAATGAGGCCTGCCGTCACTCTGCTTCGCGAAGGAAGCAGGTGACGGCAGGCCCATTTTCACATCATTAGATTGCGAAAGTAGCAAGGATGATGACAAGCAGAACATACAGAACAAGAACAACACCTACGGAACCGTATCCAGTTCCACAACCAGCTGCATATGACATAGTATCCCCTCCGGTTCAAAATTATTTGATTGGGATGTTTCACTATACAACATATGTCTTGTAGACATTTGTTGATTGGACTTATGCCCGCTTTTACTTCTGAAATAAGCCTAAGTATAATAAATAATGAGGTGATCCTAATGAGTGATATTCGTACATTGCAAGCGCAGGAGCTCCCGGAGAGTCTCGCCTTATCCCAGTTTGCTTTTCAATACGAGCTAAGCGCAGAAGAGCAGGCAGAGCGGATAAGCGAGACGGATCCCAAGCAAATATGGGGCTATTATGTGCAGGATAAGCTTGCGGCGAAGCTGCATCTTCTTGATTTCCATACGTGGCTGAACGGTCAGCGTTATGCCATGGGCGGCATTGCTGGCGTAGCTACGTGGCCGGAATACCGGCGCGGCGGGATGGTGAAGCAGCTGCTTATTCAAGCGCTTAAGGTGATGAGAGAAAGAGGGCAGACGATTTCCTTCCTGCACCCGTTCAAGTTTGAATTTTACCGCAAATTTGGCTGGGAAGCGTATGTGGATTACTTGAAGTATGAGATTCCGGCAGATAAGCTGCCAAGGTTCGAAGCCGCAGCAGGCAGCAAGGTCGTGCGGGTGGAGAAAGACGGTGAACTTCTAAACGGGATCTATGCGAAGTATGCCCTGCAGTATAACGGCATGCTGGACCGCGACGGCGTTTGGTGGAACAAATATTTGAAGGCGAAGCAAGGAACGGCAGCGGTCTACGTGAATCCGCAAGGCGAACAAACCGGCTACGTGATTTATCAGGTGAAGGCGTTCACGGCCACCGTTCATGAGATGGTCTTTCTCGATGAGGAGGCAAGGCGCGGATTGTGGAAATTCATCGCGGATCACGATTCAATGATTACGAAGGTGGAGCTCAAAGCTCCGATCGATGACGAGCTGGCGTTCCTGGTGCCGGATCCCCGATTCAAACAGGAAAAAGTTACCTACTTCTCAGCACGGATCGTCGATGTCGAAGCCTTCCTGTCACAGTATGCATTCGAAGCGCGGAGTGAAGCGGAACCCGTCTACATAAGGATTTCGGACCCCTATGCCGAGTGGAATGAAGGCGTTTACCGTTTAACGTTTACGGGCAGCGGAAAGGCGGCACAGGTTGCCAAGCTTCCCGCAGGCGAGCTGCCGGCAGAGGATCATGTGCTGAGCTGCAGCATCCAAACGTTATCGGCCTTATTCATCGGTTATAAGAAAGCCGGATTCCTATCGCGGATCGGCCATCTCCAGGGCTCCGATGAAAGGATCCGACGGTTGGAAGCGGCGATTCCTGAACGGACGACCTATTTGGCGGACTTCTTTTAAATATCGAAAAAATGCGGTTTCCGGCATGCGATTGCCGGGGCCGCTTTTTTGCGTAATAAAAAAATAACCCGTGAATGATCACGGGTTTAGCACGTACACTTTGACTGTTTGGAAACCGAAGCTGCGAAGAGATTGGTTGGAGCCTGGCACATAGATGTCGACTCGTTTGCCTTTAATGGATCCGCCTGTATCCGTGGCATAAGCGTACATGCCACCGGCCGGCAAGCCATTGAAGTTATATCCCTCTATATACAGCTTAGATCCGAGCGGAATCACCGTAGGATCTACAGCGACAGTTCCGATTCGTAGAGGATTGCCCATGTAATCCACTGCGCCATAGCCGCCATTCTCGGACGGGTCAGACGAGTAAGCGGTGGATTCGAAAAGCTCGTAATCCGGTGCATAGTTGTTGCCATCCTTGCTCAAGATGGCTAGTTTACTGCTTGCGTCCCATTTCACGGGAATATCAGAGGCATTGCTTAGGAACCGAAGGGGGACGTAGACGCGTCCGTTTTGAAATTCGGCATGTGTGTCCATCTCGACACGGTTGTTGTCAATTTCCGCTTCTTTCTGGCCTGAAACTAAAGTGATGGAGTGCTTATCATTGTTCAGTGTAACTTTAATTTGGTCGCCTTCCTTCTGCCATTGTACATCATAACCCAGTTTCTCTGTTACGAAACGGATCGGTACTTGTGTCGCATGGTTGTCATCCAAAAAAGGCTGAGCATCCGGAAATTGAACCAGTTTATCGTTGACCTGAACTTTCACGTCCATACTCGCGGCAGCAGCATGCGCATGTGCCGTAAATGGGGAAAGAAAGCCCCCTGCCCAAACTGTGGCGGACACAGCAAGGCAAGTTAACCCTTTAGTTATCATATGCAATTGGTAATCCTCCTTCTAGATGAGCCTCCGAGGTTAGTTGACGGGTTCGGGAAGAAGGTTCTCCCTAGTCTGCTCTGGGTACAGAGCAAATATTCACCCCAAGTAAATCGTCCCCCGTACCGGCACTTTGTCTGTGCGCCGGACTCGGCTTCAGATAGTTTATCACTGACGGACCAGCGGGAACAACCTCCAAAATATGGATAACGGTCGTAGCCGGTACTGGACTTAGGTCTAGGTTGAAAAACAGTCGCGAGTCCGTTTTGGCGAAAATCGATTTCGGCTACGATAGATACATGAAGATTAAGCGAAGGGCGGATGCGAAACATGAGCATGAATCGATCAAAAAGCTGGGCATTGATTTTAATTACGGTGGGCTTGCTAATCTGCATGCACCAACTCGGCATGCACGTTCATCTGATGGGATTGATTGTTCCTGCGGCAATGGTGGGGCTTGGTTATGTAGGGATTAGGAACGATAAAAAGATCGGTTGGGTGATTTTCGGCATTGGGGCTTTGATTCTGATGACGAAGCTTTCCGGACTGCTTGCAGTCGCTTTGGCCGTCGGCCTTATCTATTACGGCTGCCGGATGTGGAAGAAACCTGGTTATTCGTCGAATTATCACGATTATCGATAGGAACATGGGGGGTGTGGCATAATGAGCGTATTCAATCGAATTGGCAGAATGGCCGAATCGGCCTTACAAGAAGCGGCAAGCAAGCTGGATCTGCATGAGCGCGGAGGCAGCGGCTCTGCCGCCGGCGTGTCGCCGCTGGAGATCGAGGCGCTGGAACAGCGCTACGAGGAAGCCTTGCAGCGGACAATCGAGCTTCGCCGGCAGTGCGTGACAGCCGAGGAGATGGCCCAGCTGCGCGGCGAGCAAGCCGAGCTGGCGATGCGCGCAGGCGACGAGGAACTGGCGCGCATGGCGCTGCAGGAGAAGCTGCGCGAGGAAGCAGCGGCCGAGCAGTACCGCGCGCAGTATGCCGGCAGCCAGGACGTGTGCCTGTCGCTGGCGGATGAGTTGGCGGCGCTGCGTACAGGCCGCCGCACGGCGGGACAGCCGCGGAGCGGGCTGTCCAAGGAGGAGGCTCGCGAGACTTGGCGCGAGCTGGAGGCGACCGGCCGCGAGCTTGGCCGGGAAGCGATGGAGGGGCTGCGCATAGCAGGGCGCGTGTCACGCGATACCCTGAAGGAAGCGGGCGACAACCTCCATCAGGAGCTGCGCAGGCTCCAAAAGGAATGGCGCGACAAGAAATAATCCGCGCGGAACCCTGCTGCGCCCTATGCGCCTGCACGGCGCGGCAGGCCCCGGCCATCTGGCCGGAGCCCTACCAGAGCCTTGCCAGAGCCTTGCCCCGCAAGGATTTGCATCTTGGAGGCTGTCCATTCTTGTGGTATGCTAGACATCTATATGATCGAAATAATCGGCAGCCAGAGGAGGTGCAGCGATGGGCGAAGAAACCAAAAACAACCGCAACCGGAATACAGCCCTTGTGCTGATTGGCGCCGGTCTTTTTTTGCTTCTGGATCATACGATCGGCTTTTTCCCCATTCTCGCAATTATTCTGGTCTTGCTGGGCATCCACCGGGTCCGTTCCCGCAAGGAGCGCAAAGGCTTCGTGCTGATAGCCGTGGGGGGAGTCATTCTATTCGGGGATCATGTGACGATTGTCATCTCCATCGTATTAATCTCGTTAGGTGTTTTCTTCATACGATCCAAGCAAATGCAGAAGGACGATACCTATATTCAGAAGCAGAAGCTGGTGGACAGTGTGCGTCTGGGGCGCGAGCCATGGATTATGCGCAACAGCTCGACATGGTATATCATCGGTGAAACGTATATCGATTTATCGCTCGCGATTTTGGAACAAAAGGAAACCACGGTCATTCTGCAAGGGGTTGTAGGGGACGTAGACATCAAAGTGCCGGACGACATCGGCGTATCGGTGGCGGCTTCGGTCACGTTCGGGCAGATTCAAGTGGGCGTCGAACGCGAGTCCGGCGTCATGAACAAGCTGCATTGGCAGTCCCCGAACTATGAGCGCTGCGACCACCGCGTCAAGCTGGTGCTATCCTATATCGTCGGAGATATTAAAATAAAAGTCTTGTAAACTGTAGGCCCAGAGGAGGTTCAGCACATATTGGACGGCTATAAAAGAAGATTAACGAATATGATATGGCGCAGTATGGCTGAATCGATTATTTTTAGTTTTCTGGTGTTTGGCGCTATTATCTATTTCATGAACTCGAGAAATCTCATTACGCCTTTCACAAGCTGGCAGGAGGGCGTCAAATTCACCTTCATGGCCATCGTCATCGTCGGCTGCGTCGGCGCCGGATACGGGTACTGGAACAGCTCCAGAATTACGCGGCGGCTGGAGCCCTTGATGGAAACGATGATATTGTTGGAAAAAGGGACGTTCACCCGCGACCGTTTCCAGAACGGCGAAGACGAAATCGGGCGGCTCGGCGAGCAGCTGGGCCGCATTATGAAGCGATGGGAAGAGCAGGTTACTTCTCTTCAGCGGTTATCGAACAATAACGCCGAACTGGCGGAGAAGGCGAAGCTGTCGGCGGTTATTGAAGAAAGGCAGCGGCTGGCCAGAGAGCTGCACGATGCCGTCAGCCAGCAGCTGTTCGCCATCTCGATGACGGCGACGGCAGTCGGCCGGACGTTGGATAAGGACTTCGAGAAGGCCAAGCGGCAGATTCATCTCATCGAGGAGATGGCTTCCGTCGCGCAGTCGGAGATGAGGGCGCTGCTGCTGCATTTGCGGCCGATCCACCTGGAGGGCAAACGATTGTCCGAAGGGCTCGTGGAGCTGCTGAAGGAGCTGGCGGCGAAGGTGCCGATGACGATCACGTGGGACATGGACGAAGACGTTCGATTAAATAAAGGGATTGAAGACCACTTGTTCCGCATCGTGCAGGAGGCGCTGTCCAATGCGCTGCGGCATTCCAAAGCGAACAAGCTGGAGGTGAAGCTGCTGCACCGCCCGGACGGCGTTCGACTGGCGATCCGGGACGACGGCGTCGGCTTCGAGCTCGATGCGAAGAAGCTGACCTCCTACGGCATTGTGTCGATGAAGGAGCGGGTTAACGAAATCGGCGGCTCCGTCGATATCATTACCGCCCCAGACAGGGGAACCCGGATAGAAATCCGCGTGCCTATTCTGGCCGGGGATGCGGTAGAATAGATGTTCTTGATAGAGAGGAGACGAACATGGACGATACATTGATTAAAGTACTGCTGGTCGACGATCATGAAATGGTCAGAATCGGTCTTGCCGCCGTTCTCGGGACCGAGGACGGCATTGAGGTTGTCGGCGAAGCCAGCAATGGCCAAGACGGCATCCGTCTAGCCCAGGAATACCGCCCGGACGTCGTGCTGATGGATCTGGTGATGGAAGGCATGGACGGCATCGAAACGACGCGAAAGCTGCTGCAGCTGTACCCGGAGTGCAAAGTCATCGTGCTCACAAGCTTCCTGGACGATGAGAAAATGTATCCGGTCATTGAAGCCGGCGCATTCAGCTATTTGCTCAAAACGTCCCGTGCCTCCGAGATCGCGCAGGCCATCCGAGCCGCGGCCAAAGGCCAGTCCATTCTGGAGTCGCAAGTCGCCTCGAAGATTATGAACCGCTTCCGGCAGCCGAAAGCAGCGGCGGAGCCGCATGAAGATTTGACTGAACGGGAAATGGAAGTCCTTCGTCTAATTGCTAAGGGCAAGTCAAACCAGGAGTTGGCCGATGAATTGTTTATCGGAGTGAAAACCGTGAAATTTCACGTCACCAATGTACTGGCCAAGCTAGGTGTGGAGGATCGGACCCAAGCGGCGATCTATGCCTTCAAGCACGGCCTGGCCGAATAGCTAACTAGTGGACAAGGAGCGATAAGGATGAATTTTCTCAAGCAGCTGTGGAGTTGGTTCGGCTCCATTGCCATTTCTTTTGTATTGGTTGTCTTCCTCGGTGTATTCGTGTTCCAATCGACCAAGGTGATGGGACATTCGATGGATCCGACGCTGCATGATACCCAGCGTGTGTATGTGTCGAAGCTATCGCATACATTCAATTATGAGCCTAACTACGGGGATATCGTCATCATTGATTCCAGGGTGGATTTGAAGCGCACGTTCAAGAACGATCTGCTCGACAGCCCGCTGCTGAGTTTGTTTACGAAGAACGACGATAAGCATGTGTGGATCAAGCGTGTGATCGGCAAACCCGGAGATCGGCTGGAAATCAAGGACGATAAGCTGTACCGCAACGGCGAGCTGCTCGAAGAGCCTTACTTGAACGAAGCGATGAAGGCGAATGGCAATAAACAGTGGACGGTACCGGAGGATCACGTCTTCGTGATGGGGGATAACCGCAACAACAGTATGGACAGCCGGGTGATCGGTTATATTCCGCTTGATCATGTATTAGGGAAGAAGCTGTTCTAATTCATAAAAAAACGACCCGCAGGGCGAACATGCGAGAAGCATGTCTACGTCTTGCGGGTCGTTCGCGTTTATGGAGGAGCACATCAGATCTGCGTGTCCAGCAGCAAACCGCTCATCGGTACGGGCAAATACGCTTGCAGCTTGGAGCGGTATTGGCCGTAAGGTTGAAGCGGCGAACCGTTCATCTGGAACAGCGCTTCAGACGGCAGCTGCTGCAGTTGTCCCAGCGCATTAGCTAAGGAGGCTGCGAAGCTGGTCAAGCTGCCCATGCTGCGGCGTAATGCGGCTGGCGGGTTGCTGATTTGATCTTGAAGCTCATCCTCGTGGAGCTCCAGACTTCCGTCATCCCGATGCTCGATTCCGATATTTTGCAGGGAGTAAGGCTTCGCGGCTTGCGCCAATCCGGCAAGCAGCGAGCGGTTCAAATAGTCCGGCGAATCCTGCAAAGCGGCTTGGAGCTCATTATATGTATCTACGAAGTCCCGGATGGGGGCTAATTCTAGTGTTGTATGACGTCCGCTATCAGCAGGTTGGGCATCTGCAACGGATTGCGCCGAAGCCTTGGCGTCGTGGACTGTTTGAACGAAGCCGGCTACTTGCTTGGCGGCCGATTTGGCGAGCTGCTGGTAGCTGGAGCCTTCGTACGGCAGATTCAGCGTCCCGCGTACCGTGCTTGAGGTTCCGCCGGCAATGGCGCGTACTGCGCTGACGCGATAGTAGTCCTTGTGGGTTTGGTAGGAGTTCACAGCCGTTATCGGAGGATAGGCATAGATCATTACAATCACCCCTTTGTCGATTGATTATAGTATATCATTCGCAGCAATTGGGGTAAATTGGTACGTGCCCTAAGGCGTCATGCATAAATTCGTGCATGTCGCGGAGTCAATTTCAAATAAATTGACATAAGATAGCATTATTGCTTCTTGTGGAGGCGATGCGCGTGATTCGTAAACGGATGGCTGCAGGTGACGACAGGAAGATTTATCGTTTGGTCATCGAACAGTTGGTTCCTTTTTCCAGGCAATATCAGTCCGGCACTTCCATCACCTTCTCAGAAATACGCAAGCGGCTGAACCATAACAAGACATTCGTGGCAGCCCAAGGAAATAAAGAGCCCTACGGCTTCATCTCCATTCTCCGCAAATCGGATGTGCTGTTCGTCGATATGCTGGCCGTCGATCCCCGGGCGCAAGGACGAGGATGGGGGAAAGAGCTGATGAAGGCGGCTGAAGCGTATGGGCGAAGTGAGCGCTGCCGCACGGCGGAGCTTTTCGTCGATGACAGCAACCCGAAGGCGATAGGCTTCTACTTAAGCAAAGGGTACGACCTCCAGGAGTATCTGCCCGAGTTAAGCTGCTACCGGATGAGGAAGCAGATTCGGTAAAACAAGAGGCTGCTGATGTAAGAAACATCGGCAGCCTTTTCTTCATTCGCTGAACATGGCCGCAACCTGGTTGAGCGGAATATCGATCGGGCCTTCTTGCGCCGGAGCGGGGCCGCCGAAGAAAGGCAGTCCGCCGAAGAAGGATAGCCGCACGGGCTCAATGCCCATGACGGGAAAGGCCGGCTCTTCTTGGACGGCATTCTCTTGAGTGGATTTGGCTTTCGCGGTTTTCTTACCTTTCTTGGACATCGTTTTGGTGCTAAGCTTTGGGCGCGCCTCGTCATTAAGAACGAGTTTGTTTTTGTCCAATCGGCTTAATACGCCGTATACTTGCGAGCCATCGTTCAATAATAGAAGCACAGACTTTCCGCACAGGCTTTTGCAAGATTTCTCGCTGATGGGATGAATGGGCTGCATGAGGATCATGGCACCTCCGTGTTGTTGTGTACTATAGCCTATTCTGTCTGCTGCACTTCGGTATAGACGAATGTCTAGTAGCGTATAAGAAATTGTTATTAGTAAAAATACTCAGAAAAGTTGAATAGCTTGACAATTTTAGGTATGCTAAGCATATTAACTAATCCTATAGAGAAAGAATGATGAATAGATGAGTGGAGCTGTTTTTTATATTTTCGGGGCAACGGGGGATTTAGCGAAAAGAAAGCTGTTCCCGGCCTTTTACAGCCTGTACCGTGAAGGGAAATTAGGAGATAATTTCGCGGTGGTCGGGTTGGCTCGCAGACCGCGTACGAACGAACAGTTCCGCGATGACGTGAAGCATTCGATTCAAGAATTCGCACGTTACCAAAGTACGGACGACGCCGAATGGGCTCGCTTCTCGGAGCGGTTCGAATATATGTCGCTGGACATCAACAACGTCGCCGGATTCCATGAATTGAACGCCTTGTCCGCCCGCCTGGACGAGAAATACCAAACCGGCGGCAACCGGTTGTTCTATCTGGCTTTGGCGCCGGAGCTATTCGGCAATGTGTCTTACAACTTAAGCGAAGGCGGATTGCTCCAAACGAAGGGCTGGCACCGTCTCGTCATCGAGAAGCCGTTCGGCTACGATTTGCCGTCGGCAGAGCGCTTGAACAGCCAGCTTCGCCAAGTGTTCGAGGAGAAGGATATTTACCGCATCGACCACTACCTGGGCAAAGAAATGGTGCAAAACATCGAGTTCGTGCGCTTCGCGAACGCTTTCTTCGAGCCGCTATGGAACAACAAGTACATAGCTAACATTCAGATTACGCTTAGCGAAACCGTCGGCGTAGAGGAACGCGGCGGGTACTACGATCATTCCGGCGCGCTGCGCGACATGGGTCAGAACCACATGCTGCAGATGCTGATGATGATGGCCATGGAGCCGCCAAGCCGTCTGCATCCGGAAGATATCCGCGATGAGAAGGTGAAGGTGCTGCGTTCCCTGCGTCTGTTCGAGGACGGCGACGATGTGCGCCGCAACGTCGTGCGCGGCCAATATTCGGCAGGTTCGAACAAAGGCAAAGCGCTGGCCGCTTACCGCGAAGAGGATTCCGTGAATCCGCAATCGACGACGGAAACGTATTTCGCCGCACGCGTGCACGTCGATAACTTCCGCTGGGCGGGCGTCCCCTTCTACATTCGCACAGGCAAAAGACTGCCGGTCAAAACGACGGAAGTCGTAGTCGAGTTCAAAAACATTCCGAACAACGTCTATTTGGCCAAGAAGCACGTGATGGAGCCTAACCTGCTCGTCTTCCGCGTCAATCCGATGGAAGGCATTTACTTGAAGATGAACGCGAAGCAGCCGGGATCCGAAGGCGTCATCGTTCCGGTTGCGATGGATTTCTGCCAAAGCTGCCAAATCGGCATCAATACGCCGGAAGCTTACGAGCGTCTGCTGTATGATGCAGCGCGCGGGGATTCCACGTACTTCACCCGCTGGGATGAAGTGGCGCTGGCTTGGTCCTATGTGGACCGCATTGCAGCGGCATGGAATGAACGGACGGATGATCTGAAGTCGTATCCTGCCGGTTCCTGGGGGCCGGAAGAGGCGACGAAGCTGCTGACGGACGACGGCTTCAAATGGTGGCCAATCAACGGTCAGAACGAAGGGGAAGTCGATTGGGAAGCCGTTCAGAAAACGACGGTTTTAACTTAGGCATACACGTATAACATCCAATAGGCGTCTGACGCCTATTGGTTTTTTTGTGGTATAATAGAACTTACGGGGTAATTCCTTACTATTATACTTGGGGTGCGTACATGTCGCGTAGAGCTTTCATAAGATGGCTGCTTGCCATCGGGGCCGCTTTGGTTGGATTAAGCGCCTTATTCAGTCAGATCGTCAAGAAGAGGTTCATGGCGGACGAAGCGCCTGTCTTAGCATCTGCGAAGCCCGAGGCGCCGCAAGCGACCGCGCAGCCTTCGGAAGAACCTCAACCGGACGGGCCGCTGATGTCCTTCTTCATATTAAGCGATCTTCACATCACAGCTGGGGACCCGTTGACCGTTAAGAAATTGAGGCAGGCGCTTGATGATATTAAGCACTTCGACGGTCCTGTGGATGCGATCATGCTGACCGGCGATTTGACGGACACCGGCACGGAACGCGATTACAAGGAGCTGCGTACCATTGTAAGTGAGTATAAACTTCCGCCTGTTCACGCCAACATGGGGAATCACGATTATTATACGATCTGGATCAATAAAGCGAACAACTGGGATCAAGCGGCTGTGCCCAACGGCAAGAGCGATGAAGTCAGCCGGGAGCAGTTCAAGAAGTTTTTCGGCTACAAGACGCTTTACAACGATTTTACGACCAAAGGGCATTCCATCCTGCTGCTGTCGCAGGAAGCTTATGTGCAGGAGAAGCCGGAGGTCGGTGAAGGAGCCTGGTATTCCGACGAGCAGCTGGCTTGGTTCAAGGAACGGCTTAAAGCGCTGTATCAGCCGGGAAGGCCGCTGTTCGTCATGACGCATCAGCCGCTGCCGTCCAGTGGCACCGATGGAGGCTCGCACCAATTGATCCGCGCCATCCAATTCCGCGAAACGCTTAAACCTTATAGGAACGTTTTCGTGTTCTGCGGACACCGCCATCAGGATTTCCAGAATGGCACTCCGCACTACATGAAGGAGACGTTCCATTATTTCCACAATTCCTCGGTCGGCAGAACGCTTAATCGAGCTTACCAGCAGGAAGCCAAACATAAAGCGCAAGGTCTTTATGTGCAAGTATTCGCCGATAAGGTAACCGTGCGGGGCCGAGAGTTCAGCAACCGTACGTTCCTGACCGAAGCGGATTGGAGCATTGAGTTGCAGAAAGCCCATGCCTAATGCGAAAAGCAGTACCTATGTTCAAGAAGAAGGGAATTAAACAATCAGATGACAACGCAACTGACTAAACTTCTCGAAACGGAAGTCGCCAAACGGCGGACGTTCGCGATTATTTCTCACCCGGATGCCGGGAAAACGACACTTACCGAGAAACTGCTGCTATTCGGAGGCGCCATCCGCCTCGCCGGAACGGTCAAAGGGCGCAAAGCTTCCAAGCACGCCACGTCCGACTGGATGGAAATTGAGAAGCAGCGGGGAATCTCCGTTACTTCCTCCGTCATGCAGTTCGACTACGAAGGGCACCGCGTCAACATTCTGGACACTCCCGGCCACCAAGACTTCAGTGAGGATACTTACCGTACCTTGACTGCCGCAGACAGCGCCGTGATGTTGATCGACGTGGCCAAAGGGGTCGAGACCCAGACGAAGAAGCTGTTCCAAGTATGCCGGATGCGGGGTATCCCGATTTTCACGTTTATTAACAAGCTGGACCGCGAAGGGCGCGATCCTTTCGAGCTGTTGGAAGAGCTGGAAGAAGTGCTCGGCATTCGTTCGTATCCGATGAACTGGCCGATCGGTTCCGGCAAACAGTTCTGCGGCGTATACGACCGCGGCAAGTCTCAGCTGGAGCTGTACAATGGCGAGGATCACAAAGATATTGAAGTGCGCAAGGTGGAAGGGGCGGAAGATCCCCTCATCCGGCAAATTGCGGGAGAGTTCCTGCACCAGCAGCTCTGCAACGATATCGAATTGCTGGATGTAGCCGGCGATCCTTTCGATATGGAGAAGGTGCTGAAGGGCGAGCTGACGCCGGTTTTCTTCGGCAGTGCCGTGAATAATTTCGGTGTGCAGACGTTCCTGGAGAATTTCCTGCAGCTGGCGCCCAAGCCGGAGCCGCGCAACAGCACGGCCGGTGTGATCGAGCCGACGATGGAGAAATTCTCCGGTTACGTATTCAAAATTCAAGCGAACATGAACCCGGCTCACCGCGACCGAATTGCGTTCCTGCGGATCGTCTCGGGCAAGTTCGAGCGCGGCATGGCCGTGAAGCATGTGCGCGTAGGCAAAGAGATCAAGCTGGCGCAGCCGCAGCAGTTTCTTGCGCAGGACCGGGATATCGTAGAACAAGCGTTCCCAGGCGATATCATCGGTCTGTTCGACCCGGGCATCTTCCGAATCGGGGATTCGCTGAGCGAAGGGTCGGAGATTGTATTCGATGAACTGCCGACGTTCTCGCCGGAGCTGTTCAGCAAGGTGTCGATCAAGAATGCGCTCAAGCAGAAGCAATTCCTCAAAGGCATCGACCAGCTGACGGAAGAGGGAATGATTCAGGTGTTCACAACGATCGGCTTCGAGGACATGATCCTTGGCGTCGTCGGCCAGCTGCAGTTCGAGGTGCTGGAGCACCGGATGAGATCCGAGTATGGCGTGGACATTCTATTGCAGCGCCAGAACTACCAGTTCGCGCGCTGGATTATCGACGATAAAATCGATCCGGGCAAATTCCGCATCAATTCGCAACTGGTTAAGGATAAGAAGGGCAACTATGTCGGCTTGTTCGAGAGCGAATACGCATTAAGATCTTCCATGGAGAAGAATCCGAACGCGCAGTTTCTGACAAGCGCCCCTTAATAGAGAGACCGTACGCAGAGATTAATCTGACGTGCGGTCTTTTTGTTATTTTGGACGGCGAAGACGATGGTTCCTGGTTACCGCCGGACGTTGATCTTCATACAATAATCACGGGCTACAAGTACCCAATATGCGCTTTAAGGAAGTGAAACCGAGACGTGCATCTTCTCATTATTGCACCTGAGCAAATTCCAGTACCGCCGATCCGGGGCGGCTCCGTTGAAATATGCATCTATGCGATTGCCCGGCAGCTTGCGAAGAAGCATCAAGTGACCGTCATATCCAGACAGCATCGTTCTTATAGCCGTATGACGAAGCGGGGACAACTCCAAATAATCAGGGTGCGGGCGGACGGCAAAGCGGGGTATTTGCGAGAAGTGATCCGGGCCATGAAGGGGTTGACATTCGACTGGGTTCAAGTCGACAACCGGCCGAACTACGCGGCTGCCATCAAACGCCATTTTCCTCAGACGCCGGTTTCCCTGTTCCTGCACTCTTTGACGTTCGTGAAGCCTCCTTATACGACTGCCGCCAAATGCGCGGCCCAACTGCGATCCGTCGACTGGATTGTAGCCAACAGCGCTTCTCTGGAGCAGGAGTTGATCAAACGGTTTCCAAAGAGCCGCAATCAGATGCACAAGGTGTATCTCGGGACCGATATCAAGCGTTTCCGGCCAAGATCCCGAACCGAACAGCAACGGCTAAGAGCCAAGTACCGCATTACACGGGGGTTCCATGTGCTCTTCGCCGGGCGGCTCATTAGGCGCAAAGGTATCCGGCAGTTAATCGAGGCCGTTCATGCGGCCAGGAGGGAAGTGCCGGACATGAAGCTGCTTATCGCCGGGGGAGAGCAGAGCAAAGGTTATAAGGCGAGCTTGCGCAGCAGGGCTCGAAGGCTTGCCGTGCCGGTGAAATTCCTGGGAAATGTTCCCCACCGCAACATTCACGAGGTGTACGGTCTCGCCGACTGTTTCGTCTGTCCTTCGCAGCGGCATGAGGCTTTCGGGTTGGTGAATGTCGAGGCGATGGCATCCGGACTTCCCGTTATCGCTTCGGCCATCGGAGGCGTGAAAGAAATAGTCAAGGACGGGCATAACGGCGTCTTGATCCGGGCTTACCGCAGCCCTAAGGCGATCGCAAGGGGAATCGTGGCTGTCGCCAAGCGCAGGGAGTGGGCTAGCGGCTTAGCCAAGCAAGCCCGCAGCGATGCCGTAAGCCAATTCAGCTGGCAGGCTACCGCGCAATCGCTAGCCGACTTCTATAGATTGAAGCTGGAGGCCAAATATGAGTAGGATGCTAAAGAAACGGGCAATTAAATACCCGCGCTATGTCACAAGCAAGATCGGCAAAACGAAAGCGGTGGAAGCCATCGCCACCCTCAAACAATATGTGCCGACGACCAAATGGATGACGGCGGAGTCGCTGAAGCAAATGCTGGTACAGCATAAAATGGTCTATATCAAGCCCAACGTAGGTATGTTCGGCAACGGCGTCATCCGCGTGGAATACGCGGAAGGCAGCGGGGCGCTATTGCCGTACTCGTATCAATTGGGCGTTCATTTGAAACGGTTCAAAACGTTCGAGGATATGTATGCATCCATCATCAAGAAAACGGGCAAAGAACGCTACCTGGTGCAGAAGGGGATTCATCTGCTGAAATACAAAGGGAATCGGTTCGATCTGCGGATTATGGTGCAGCAAACGCCGGAGCGCAAATGGGAGACGACCGGGGTGATCGGCAGGGTGGCACACCCGACCAAAATTGTGACCAATTTCCATAATGGGGGAACGCTGAAACCGGTAGATACGCTGCTGGAGGGCTACTTGAAGGAAAGCGAGAAGGAGCAATTTCTTAAGAAGCTGCATGTACTCGGGACGGGAGTAGCAAGAGCGATTCATACCAAATACAACGGTGTAAAAGAGATCGGGGTTGATGTCGCGCTGGACAGCGAGCTGCATCCGTGGATTCTAGAGGTGAATACGAGTCCGGATCCGTTCATTTTCCGGAGGCTGCGGGATAAGCGTATTTTCGCCAAAATAAGAAGATACGCCAGAGCATACGGCCGGTTATGATATCATACCCGGCCTGTTGTCATAGCGGTCGAAGCTTTGTTCAATCTCATAAACGGAAACGGGCGGACTTAAGAGATAACCCTGAATCGTCGTGCAGGTGGTTGCCCGCAATATTTCCAGTTGGCTTACCTCTTCAACGCCTTCGGCGACGACCTGCATGTTAAGGGCATGCCCCAAATGGATGATGGCGCTCGTGATCGCCCAATCGTCTTGGTTGCTATGAATGTTTTGTACGAAAGAACGGTCGATCTTCAAGCAGTGGATCGGGAAATGCTTCAAATAGTTCAAGGAGGAATAGCCGATTCCGAAATCGTCGATGGAGATGGAGATTCCTTTGCTGCACAGCTTATCCAGCACGGCAACCGTCTTCTCCATGTTCTGCATCATGGAGCTCTCGGTAATTTCGAATTCCAAATAGGCGGGATTCATGCCTGTCATCTCAATGATGCGAATCGCTTTGTCGGCGAAGCCCTCATCTTGGAACTGGCAGGGCGAGATATTGACGGCGATCTGATAGTCCAGCATGCCGGCTTCGAGCCATCTGATCTTCTGCAGGCAGGCTTCACGCAGCACCCATTCGCCAAGTGGGATTATCAAGCCTGACTCTTCAGCCAGCGGAATGAACTCGCCGGGCGGAATCATGCCGTGCTTCGGATGATTCCAACGGACAAGGGCTTCCAAACAAATGATTTTGCCTGTGGATAGTTCCAACCGCGGTTGATAGTACAGCAGCAGTTGATTGTCCTGTATCGCTTTGCGCAGCTCCGCTTCCATCACCAGGGAGCCAGGAGAAGGCGGGCTCTGCAGAGAGCTGAAGCTCACAATCTTGTTTCTGCCGGTCAGCTTGGCATTCTGGAGCGCTTGATCGGCTTGGTTCAATGCTTGTTCGATCGTAGAAGGAGTCAGCTGGGTGGCGCTTAGGCCAATGCTGACGTTCAGATAACATTCACATTCTTGAATGAGGAAAGGTGTATGGAAAAGCTGCTGCACCTGCTGAGCGAAGAGGGCAAGCTGATCTGGGTGTGCAGCATGCAGGACAAGCAGAAACTCATCGTCACCGGAACGAACGGCGAGGCGGCAGCCGGGAACGGTCTGCAGGCGGTTAGCGACCTCCCTCAGCACGAGATCGCCGGCTGCATAACCGAAGGAAAGGTTGACTTGCCGGAAACGGTCAACATCCAGAACAAGGAGCGTTCGCAGCCCGGCAGCAGCGGGAGCGGATCTGCGGTCGCTTCGGACGGCTTGATGGATTAAAGATTGGAGCTTGGCTCGCTGATGAATGCGAGACACTTGTCTGATGCTTCTCCGAGCACCGAAATTTGTCGATGAGGCCAAGTGAAGAAGGCGCCGGGCTACTTTCATTGCTATCACTCATTCCGCATCAAAGTTGTCTACATACGATTAATTATAGAACGAAAAGCGAGCCCTAGACAATACGATAAATTAGGTCATTTTGCAGAAATTAGTCGTTTTTTTGCACGGTTATAGGCAGCGGATGACGAAAACGAGCGGCGGATACGGCGGAAAATATTTGCCGCCTTCTTCGTATTGACAAAAGCGGGTGATGAATGAGAAAATGTACGCGTGTACATATTGAATTTTCAAGAGGTTGGGAGGCTGCAAGACATGGTGACTAGAAAAGAGGTCGCTGAATTGGCAGGGGTATCCGAGGCGACCGTTTCCCGTGTTTTTAACGGGCTAGGCCCTATGAAGCCTGCAACCAAAGAGCGAGTGCTTGAAGCAGCCAGGCAGCTGGACTACCATCCGAACGCCATCGCCCAAAGCTTCGCGCGCAGACGCAGCGGGAATCTGGGTGTCGTGCTCCCGTATATGCCCAAAGTCCATCTGTTCTCCACGTATTATTTCGCGGAAATATTAAGCGGCATCGGGGAACAGGTAAGGGAGCAGGGGTATGATCTGCTGCTGTCGCTGCTGAAGCCCGACGAGAGCTTGGACTACACAAGGCTCTACCGGTCGCAGAAGGTGGATGCCTGTATCATTCTGGGCGCCAGAGATACGCCGCAGCAGAGGCAATCGCTTCAGCAGCTGCAAGAGCAGGGGCTGCCCTTCTGCTTGGTGAACCAGCATTTCGAGGGTTCGACTTTCTATGAGGTCGATGCCGATCATGCGGAGGGCAGCTATCAGGCGGTGCGCCATCTGCAGGAGGAAGGCTACCGCAAGATTGCCTTCCTGAACGGTTCGCCCGAATATTCGAACTCGGCCGACAGGCTGCAGGGCTATCTGAGAGCCATGGCGGATGCGGGCTTGGAGGTGACTCCCGGGCTGCTCCTGCAAGGCAATTACAGCCGCAAAAGCGGCTACGAAGCAGCCGATCAACTATGGGAGCAGCGCGAGCAGGTCGAAGCGGTATTCGCTGCCAACGACCGCATGGCCATCGGGCTCATGCAAGGGCTTCGCGAGAAAGGCTGGATCGCGGGACGCGATTTTGCCGTAATCGGCTGCGACGACTCCGACAGCGCCAAGCTGAGCGATCCGCCTCTCAGCAGCATCAGCGTGCCCTTCTATGAGATGGGCAAGGAAGCAGCGCGCGGTGTATTAGCCGGCTTCCTGCACGGGGAAAGCGCCAAGCCTGTCAGCGTGAAGCTGCCGACCTCATTAGTAGTCCGCCAATCGTCTAAGGGCAGTCCCCGGAAGTAACAGCCAAGACAGGAGACATGGATCAGGAGATTAGAAACCTACATACATGTTAGAGGAGGCAATTATTCATGAAATCATTGAAATCATTCAATATCGGTATGGTCGGCTATAAATTTATGGGTAAGGCGCACAGCCACGCTTATAAAGATTTACATATGTTCTTCCCGCAGACGGCGGTGCCGAACATGAAGCTCATCTGCGGGCGAGATGAGAACGGTGTCAAAGCCGCAGCCGAGCAATTCGGCTGGGACGGGTACGTCACCGATTGGCGCGAGCTGGTCTCGCATCCCGATATCGACATCGTCGATATCAATGCGCCCAGCGATGCGCACAAGGAAATCGCGCTTGCTGCGGCGAAGGCCGGCAAGCATCTGTTCTGCGAGAAGCCGCTGGCGCTAACCCTTGCGGATGCAAGGGAAATGCTGGAAGCGGCTGAAGCGGCCGGGGTGAAGCACATGGTGGGCTTCAACTACCGGTTCGCTCCTGCGGTGCAGCTCGCGAAGAAGCTGGTCGAGTCCGGCCGGCTCGGCCAGATCTATCACTTCCGCGCCTGGTTCCTGCAGGACTGGATCGTCGATCCGACGTTCCCGCTCGTATGGCGCTTGCAGAAGGAGATCGCCGGCTCGGGATCGCACGGCGATTTGGGCGCGCATCTGATCGATCTCGCGCATTTCCTGATCGGCGATATGACCGAAGTCATCGGGATGAGCGAGACGTTCGTGAAGGAGCGTCCGCTGCCGAGCTCGATGACCGGGCTGAGCGCCAAAGGCAGCAAGGATGCGCCGCACGGGCCGGTGACCGTCGACGATGCGACGTTGTTCATGGCGCGCTTCGCGAACGGTGCGCTGGGCAGCTTCGAGGCGACTCGGTTCGCCGCAGGTCACCGGTGCACGAATTCATTTGAAATTAATGGCAGCAAGGGCAGCGTGAAGTTCGATTTCGAGCGCTTGAACGAGCTGCAGGTGTATTTCACGAGCGATGATGAGGATGTTCAAGGCTTCCGCCGCGTACTGGCGACCGATGCGTCCCATGCTTATATGGATGCTTGGTGGCCTGCCGGCCATACGATCGGCTATGAGCACACGTTCGTTCATGAGGTCGTTGAGCTGATGAACGCGCTGGCGGAAGACCGTCAGCCGGTACCGAACTTCGTAGACGGCGTGAAGTGCCAAGAGGTGCTGGAAGCCGTAGATCAGTCTATTGAGCAGCGCCGTTGGGTGAAGATCAGCGAGGTTTAATCTGGGTATATCATAGGATGGAGAGGGGTTCGTTCGAATGAGCAAACAAGCATTGATTGTCTGGGGTGGCTGGGATGGCCATCAGCCGGAAGAAGTTGCCGGCATTTTCGCCGGGCTGCTGCGTGAAGAAGGCTATGGCGTCGAGGTATCCGATACACTGGACAGCTTCAAGGATGCGGAGCGTCTGGCGAGCGTCGATCTGATCGTTCCCGTGTGGACGATGGGGAAGATTGAAGGCGACCAATTGAAGCCGCTGCTTGCGGCGGTGAAAGAAGGCGGAACCGGGATTGCCGGCTGCCACGGCGGGATGGCGGATTCCTTCCGCAACGAAGTCGAGTACCAGTACATGGTCGGCGGCCAGTGGGTGGCGCATCCCGGCAATGACGGGGTAACGTATACGGTGCGGATCAAAGACGGACAGCACCCTCTCACTGCAGGCATTGAAGATTTCGTTGTCGTCTCGGAGAAATATTATATGCATGTGGATCCGGCGATTCAGGTGCATGCCGTGACGGATTTCGGCGATGTCGAGATGCCGGTGGTCTGGACGAAAACGTATGGCGCGGGCAAAGTGTACTATAACTCGCTGGGCCATCAAGCGAACATCGTGCGGATGCCGGAAACATTGGAACTTATGCGTCGCGGCCTGCTCTGGGCTACGCGATAACGAAGAGGGGGAAGCGGGACATGAGTAAAAAGAAAGTCGGTATCATCGGCTGTGGAAATATTAGTGCGGCCTATATGAAGAATATCCCTGGATTTGCGCACCTGGAGCTCGTTGCTTGTGCCGACATCGATCTGGATAGAGCGAAGGCGCGGGCGGAGGAGTTCCAAATTCCTCACGCCTACACGGTTCAAGAGCTTCTGAACGACCCAACCATCGATATTGTCATCAATTTGACGATCCCCGCCGCACACGCCGAGGTCTGCATTCAGGTGCTCGAAGCGGGCAAGCACGTCTATGTGGAGAAGCCGCTTGCGGTTACGCGTGAGGAGGGCACCCGAATCCTGGACATTGCCCGCAGCAAAGAGCTGCTCGTCGGCAGCGCACCCGATACGTTCCTCGGCGGTGGCATCCAGACCTGCGTGAAGCTGATCCAAGACGGCTGGATCGGTACGCCGATCGCAGCAACGGCCTTCATGATGGGCAAAGGGCACGAGCATTGGCATCCGGATCCGGAGTTCTACTATGCCAAAGGCGGCGGCCCGATGTTCGATATGGGCCCTTATTACTTAACGGCATTAGTCGCTCTGCTCGGGCCGATTCGCCGGGTTACAGGTTCAACGGGGGTCAGCTTCCCTGAACGGACGATCAAGAGCGAGAAGAAGCGCGGCCAGAAAATTACGGTCGAAACGCCGACGCATATCGCAGGCGTTCTGGATTTCCACAGCGGTGCGATTGCGACTTTGGTCACTTCCTTCGATATCATGGGCGGCACGCAGCTGCCGAACATTGAAATCTACGGCAGCCACGGCTCGCTGCGCGTTCCCGATCCGAACACCTTCGGCGGCCAAGTGATGATCCGCAAGAACGGATCCGATTGGGAGCCGATCCCGCTGTCCCACGGCTACAAGGATAACAGCCGCGGCTTGGGCGTTGCGGCCATGGCGCAAGCGCTGATCACCGGCGAGCGTGAAGCGCACCGCGCGAACGGCGACCTTGCCTACCACGTGCTAGAAGCGATGCACGGCTTCCATGATGCGTCCGATACCGGACAGCATTATGTGATGAAGAGCTCCTGCGAGAAGCCCCTGCCGCTTGCGCCGGATTCCGTGTTATAATAAATCATAATTTCATCCTCCTCTTGGCTTAAGAGGGGGATTTTTATTTATACGGGAGGGAATGTGAATGCAGAGAATAGCCGTTGTGACTGATTTTGACGGTACGCTGATGGAACAGGATGTCGGAGACGAAATTATGGATCGGCTCGCCATCACATCGCATCCTCAGGTGGTGGAAGCGTCGCGGCTTTTCCGCGAGAAGAAGGCTGGTTCCCTAGCCTGGATCGAGGCGGCTTATCCGCTTCTGGACGGCAGGCAGGAACAGGTGGACCGCATTCTGGAGAGCGTGCATTTGCGCGAGGGGGCGCGGGCTTTTGTAGATTTCTGCATAGCCAAGGGCTCGCCGGTTACCGTGCTCAGTGACGGGATGCAGTACTATATTGAGCAAATTTTGCGCCGCGAACAGCTCAGCGTCAGCACGGTCATCGCGAACCCGATTCGCTATGAATCGGACGGAAGCTTTCAGTTCGGGGTGCAGAATAAGAATGAAGCGTGCTCATGGTGCGGTTGCTGCAAAGCCAGTGTCGTGAAGCAATTGAAGGAAGATGGCTATCTGGTCATCTATATTGGAGACGGCAGCAGCGATTATTACGGTTCGGGCTTTGCCGATTGGATTTTTGCGCGGGGCAGTCTGGCCCGGTACTTGGCAGGGGAAAATACGGCGTATTATCCGTTCGAAACTTTTCACGATATTATGCAAATCATAGCACCGAATTGGGAATCCTATGTAGATGGAACAGCGGCCCGCCGTTTGCAGGGGAGGTTTCCTGCGGCTTGCGTCTTTCCTTGAATCCTGCTGATGTATGGCCAAGGGATGCAATCCTGGATGCAGTCCCTTAGCCGATTGGGTATGAAGGGTTCATTACGGGTCGTACGTTAAGGGTTAAGGGAGATGCTCTTTAAGCGTTTCGACGAGTTCATTCTGAATGCCGGCTTCGCTGTGCTGCCATATAATTTCGAAAAGCACGCCCAATCCGGGCAAAACGCGTTCCTCACCGCCGATGGAATCTTCAATAATTTCTTGAAGCTCGTCATTGGATTTATTCTGGACTCGCTGAACGATAGCCTGTCTTAACGTAATATTCATGCATGGACCTCGCTTCCGTATCGGTATCGATACTAATATGCGCAAGTTGCTCATCCTTCATCCTCTCTTGCGCGCAGGCCTTAATTTGCCACCGTGTAAGCTTATGTGGGGATAGTATGCTATAATTTATGCATAACATTGGGAATATGGAGGAAGCGTCAGCCGATGAGAAAACAATTTGCTATTATTGGAATGGGAAGATTCGGATCCAGCATTGCCAAAACCTTGTCGCAGCTTGGCTTTGAGGTCATGGCGATCGATTTCCGGGAAGAAACGGTGCAAGACATCTCCTCGATCGTTACGCACGCCGTGCAAGCGGACTCAACGGATGAGGAAGCGCTCCGTGCGCTGGGCATCCGCAATTTCGACGTTGTCGTTGTCGCCATCGGCGAGGACATCCAAGCCAGTATTTTGACAACATTAATTTTGAAAGAAATGGGCATACCTACGGTAGTTGTGAAAGCGGTCAACGATCTTCACGGCAAGGTGTTGAAGAAAATCGGCGCCGACAAGGTCGTGTATCCGGAACGGGATATGGGGCAGCGCGTCGCTCACCATCTGATCTCCTCCAATATCGTGGATTACATAGAGCTGTCCTCGGATTACAGTATCGTGGAGATTCAAGCCTCCCGCCAAATGATCGGGAAAAATTTAAAAGAACTCGATATTCGCGCCAAATACGGGTGCAACGTGATTGCAATTAAGCAAAACGATAAGCTGATCATTCCGCCAAGTGCGGATGAAACGCTCCGGGCCCAAGATATTCTGGTCATTGTGGGTAAAAATTCGAATCTTCAACATTTTGAAGTGACTTTTGCAGAGTAGGTTGTTGTGGAAATGAATCCAATAGAAATCATGTCGGTACAGAACGCCCGCGTCAAAGAATGGGCGCAGCTCCTGGAGCGCAAGGGCAGAGACAAGCAAGGGAAATATATTATTGAAGGCTACCATCTCGTTGAGGAGGCGCTGCATGCAGGGGCTTCCGTGGAAACGATTCTATACAGCGTGGACAAAGGGGCACCGGCCGGCCTAAGCGCCTTGGCGCCGGCTGCTGTGGAATGGGTCGGCGTCTCGCAGGCCGTCCTGGAGAAATGCTCGGACACGCAGACGCCGCAGGGCGTGCTGGGGATCGTCGCTCGGTCGCGGCTCGGCATGGATGAGCTGCTCGCGGGCGAGCACGATCTAGTTGTGGTCCTGGACGGCGTTCAGGACCCCGGCAATCTCGGCACCATCATCCGCAGCGCGGATGCGGTCGGTGCCCGTGCGGTTGTGCTCGGCCGGGGCACGGTCGATCTGTACAATCCCAAGACGATCCGGTCGACGATGGGATCGATGTATCATCTGCCGATCGTGGAGGCGGATCTGGCGGTGCTGCTGCCGCGCGCGCGTGAGCGCGGCGTGCGGCTCGTGACCACGAGCCTGCAGGCGCAGCGCTCGTGCTACGACACAGACCTGCGGCAGCCGGCTTGGCTGATTTTCGGCAACGAGGGCCGGGGCGTGTCGCCGGAGGTGGCTGCACAGTCGGATGTGCAGGTGATCATTCCGATGCAGGGCAAGGCCGAATCGCTGAATGTGGCGATGGCGGCGACGGTGCTGCTGTTTGAGGCTTCGCGGCAGCGGCTGGGCGCGGATGTGTAGGGGTCGATGCTTGCTAAATTGTTTAATAAACCCAAGGGCCACAACTCAAATGTTGTGGCCCTTAATGTATTGGATCCACGCCTTCGCGGATGTCGTGAAATGCACAGTTGAATGTCGTCAAAACGGTAGTGTGGATTTGCGAAGTTTGGTATGATTCAGAAACCGCAAAGAAACCGACAATAGGAAGATGGATAAGACTGTCGAGCCCCGCTCGGCAGTCTTTTAACGAAGATCAATGGGAGGGAGTCAGATTGAAGTTCCCGCATATTTCCTGGAATTCGATTCGTTTCAAGCTGGTCGTGGGGCTGCTGCTTGTGACCGTCCCGCTCATTACATTACTTCTGTACAATAACTTTTATAGTATTCGAGTCGTACACAACCAAGTGGCGTTATCCAATAAAAATTTAATTTCTTTATACATGGGGCAAATTGACACGCAGTTAAGAGATGCGGAGCGCAATCTGATTGGGTTAATGACTTCCGATTATGACATTCAATCCATGAACATCCCCAATTCCGAGGACGAATATCAGTTGGCCAAGCATCATGTATCCATTAAACTTTCAAGCGATATTCTTCTTTATAAATCGATTGACGCGTTCTTCGTCTACTCCGACTCTCGAAGCGATTTGCTGGACGTGTTCAAATTGAACATCGAATTTGCCGAACGGGATCAGGTAGAGCAAGAGCTGCATCGAATTCTGGGCAGTCATCCCAGCCTGAAGGAGAACGGAAGCCGGTGGTTCGTTAGGAAAATCGGACAAGACTTTTATGCATTGCGTGTTCTTCGATCAGGGGATCTCTATATCGGAGCTTGGGTGAATGCGAAAACTTTGCTGGTTCCGCTCAACTTGATCGATTTAGGCAAGGAAGGGAGCGCTCTGCTCGTCAGCAAAGCGGGGGAGCTCATGATCAGCACCAATACACTGCCGGACGGGCAGATCGATTTGACGAAAGGATTCGAGCATTTCTATATGTCCGGCAGCAAGAACAGTTTGCTAATCGTCGGAGAGCCTTCACAGGAAGGGAATTTTAGCCTGGCTGCAGTCATACCGGACCGGCAAATTTTGCAGAACCTGCCGAATTTATCGCGCCTAACGCTGTTTATTTCGATCATCTCCATTGCCTTATTACCACTAAGCCTGTTCCTTCTTCGTCATGTCTTACTTGTCCCTTTAAAGCGTTTGATTACAGTGATGAAGAGGATTAATGACGGCAATGTAAATGTGCGGATCGAATCCTACAAGGCTTCGGATGAAATTCAGCTGGTGAATCGGACGTTCAATCATATGATGGCGCAAATTGAGGAACTGAAGATCCATGTCTATGAAGAACGGCTGAGTAAACAGAAAGCGGAACTTCAACATTTGCAGCTTCAGATCAACCCGCATTTTTTCATGAATTCGCTAAACATTCTGTTTAACCTGGCTCAAGTGAGAAACTACGAGTTGATTCAGGAGATGACGTTATGCTTGGTTCGCTACTTCCGTTTTATGTTTCAAAGCAATTTAACGTTCGTCTCCTTGCGGGAGGAGCTTCAGCACGTGCGGAATTACGTTCGCATTCAGGAGCTCCGTTTTCCGGATAGCCTTACTTGTTCGATTGACGTACCGGATTTTCTGGAGAACATACCGATCCCTCCGCTGGTGATTCAGTCGTTTCTGGAAAACTCGATTAAGCACAGTGTAACCCTGGAAGAACCGATTCATATCTCCGTTTCGATCGATCTGAAGGAAACAGGCTTGGAGCCTTACATCGAGATTATCGTTCGCGATACGGGAAAAGGATTCTCTGAACATGTATTAGCCATGATTCGCTCAGGGAACACGGTGATAGATGAACAAGGAGAACATATCGGCATATGGAATGTCCGTAAGCGGCTGGAGCTTTTATACGGGGGAAAAGCTTCGATTTCGTGTTATAACGGTTTTCCTCAAGGTGCAGTCGTGGAAATTAAGCTGCCCTATGAAACGAAACTTTAGGAAAGGGGTTAGAGATCATGCTTCAGCTCCTCATTGTGGATGATGAAATTCATGCCGTAGAAGGAATCCGGTCTGGCGTCAATTGGGAAAAGCTTGGGATATCGTCCGTATTCTCAGCCTTTACGGTGAAACAAGCCAAGGAAGTATTCGAGAGCGAGCGGATTGATATTATGCTGTGCGATATCGAGATGCCGCAAGCGAACGGGCTCGAGCTGGCGGAGTGGGTTAGTGAGAAGTACCCGCTGACTTTGACCATTTTCCTAACCTGCCATGCGGATTTTAAATATGCCAAACTAGCTCTCCAGCTCGGGAGTATCGACTATATTCTTAAACCGATTCCATTTATTGAGCTGGAGAAGACGATCCAGAAAGCGATTGGCAAAATTCATAAGGATTCGGAATTGGCTCAGTTCAGTCAATATGGCCAATTCTGGTTCCAGCACCAGCCGATGCTGATCGAACGCTTCTGGATGGACCTTATCCATCAAGCGATTCCGCCTGCGGCGGAGGCGGTTCGGAATGCCGCCGCGGAACGGAACATTCCTTATGATGAAGCGATGACTTTTGTCCCCGTGCTCCTCAGTGTTCAAAGATGGCATAAGGGTCTGACTTTGCGTGAAGAGAAAATCATGGAGTATGCCCTTAAGAATGCCGCAGAAGAGTTGATTGTCGGGAACAAACAGAACGGACAAGTGATAGCGCTCGACGGCGGCAGGCTGCTTGCTATTCTACCGGCTGAAGGCAATGCCGATCCAGAATTGCTTCTGAAGCATAAGTGTGAAAGCTATATAACGGCATGCGGGCAGTACTTTTATTGCGATCTCTCCTGTTATATCGGCTCACCCGTGCACGGACATGACATATACAGCATGGTCAATCGCCTTCGTGATGTTGAGAAAAACAATGTTGCATACAACAATAAGGTTTTCCTGGTCTCCAGTTATCCCTTACAATCCTCCCTTCATGCGCTGCCGGATATGGGATTATGGGCCGTTATGATGAAGGAAGGAGAGTTCGATAAAGTTCTTCAAGATGCCATCGCATACGTGGAACGAATGGTGCAACAAGATCGGTTGGATGCCAAGCTGCTTCAACAATTTTATCAAGATTTTCAGCAAATGATGTATGTTGCTCTGCAAACGAAAGGCATTCAGGCTCATCAATTGTTTGGTGATAACGTTTCATTGAATTTCTCCGAAAATGCGACCCGTTCCGTAACGAATTTAGTCTCATGGATGAATCATGCCGTTGGCAGGGCCATGGAATACGCTGACACCGTCGGGCAATCCGAAAGTGTGGTTAACCGGGTCATCAGTTACATTAAACGTCATATCGCAGAGGATTTGTCGCGTGAAGATATTGCCAATCACGTGTTTCTCAATCCTGATTATTTGACCCGCATATTTAAGAAGGAGACCGGGATGGCTATCTCCGACTATCTCTTTCAAGAGAGGCTTAAGCTTGCTCAAGAGCTGCTTGTGAAGACCGATATGCCCATAAGCGCAGTCGCTTCCCATATCGGGTATGCTAATTTCTCACATTTCTCCCGCATGTTTAAGAAACACACCGATATGAATCCTAACGAGTACCGTCAACTGCATCAACAATCAGAGCTAACAGGTGGTCGGCAAATGCATAATGAAAAGTCGTGAACGGGGCAGAGCCGGGTTCGGGGTAAAGATACAATATAAATATCTTCACTGCTGGATCCGCATGATCGGAACCGGTTTCAACAGATGAAAACATTTGCAAATGGGGGAGTACAATGAAGAAGAGATTAACAGCAACAAGCACGCTCGTAATAGGGGCCATGCTCTTCTTATCCGCTTGCGGCGGTAATAACACCGGCACGGCTTCGCATGAAGGGGATACCGCTGCGAAGGCGCCGGAAAAAACGGTTGAACTGAACGTTGCCTATCCGATTTTCGGTTCGGTGCCGAAGGACTTGCCGGTTGTGCAGGTTGCCATTAATAAAATTGCTCAGCAGAAGATCAATGCTACGGTGAAATTGACACCGATCAGCTTCGGGAACTGGGAGCAGCAGGTTAACTTGATGCTTAGCAGTAACGAAAAGCTGGATCTCATGGTTGTGACAAGCAACCTGTATAGCGGCTTAGCGGCGAAGGGACAGATTGTCGCGTTGGATAAGCTGCTGGAATCCCACGGTCAAGGCATTCAAAAGTCCATGGATTCGGCCTATTTGAATGCAGCCCGAATCGGGGGTTCCACCTACGCGGTTCCTACAATTCGGGATTTTGCCGCTAGCCAAGGCTTGACGATGCGGAAGGACCTGGTTGACAAGTACCAAATTGATGTCAGCAAAATACGCTCATTGGATGACGTAGAAGCCATATTGAAATCGATGAAAGAGAAGGAACCGAATCTAACCCCGCTCGTCCCGGGAAATATCGGCCGAACGATGCTTGATTCGTATCGTTGGTTCGATACCCTTGGCGACTCGATTGGCGTTCTGCCGAATTACGACAATAACCTGAAAGTCGTGAATCTATACGAAAGCCAAGAATACGCAGATTTTCTCAAAAAAATGCGCAGCTGGTACTCATCCGGGCTGATTCTGAAAGACGCTGCGACGAATAAAACGTCCCAATTCGATTTGTTGAAGTCGAACCGCGGCTTCGCCTACTTCTCGAATATGAAGCCGGGCTTCGAGCAGCAGGAATCGAAGAGCAGCGGTGTACAGGTCGTGACAGCAAATTTAGTTCAACCGGTTTCTACAACAACGAACGTCACCAATATCATGTGGAGCGTTCCAATTAACTCCAAGACACCGGAGAAAGCTATGGACTTCCTTAATTTGATGTATACCGATAAAGAGATCGTCAATCTGTTCGATTGGGGCGTGGAGGGCAAGCATTACGTTGTTAAATCGGATCATGTGATCGATTATCCGCAAGGCGTAGATGCGAAAACCTCGGGCTACAGCTTGAATATGGGCTACCTGTTCGGTAATCAGTTCCTCTCTAACGTGTTTAACGGCGAGGACCCGAAGATCTGGGAGAAGATGGACCAGTTCAACAAATCGGCGATTAAATCAAAAGCTCTTGGCTTTACATTCGATGCAACAGCCGTGAAGGCCGAGTATGCGGCAGTGTCCAATGTGATTACGCAGTATAAGCTTCCGCTTGAAACAGGCAGCGTTGACCCGGAGAAGACGCTTCCGGAGTTCATCTCCAAGCTGAAATCCGCCGGAATCGATAAAATTATTGCGGAGAAGCAAAAACAGCTGGATGCCTGGGCCAAAAGCAGTAAATAAGGAACTGGCTGCACCGATGCCCGCCAACCCGCAGGTTGAGCGGGCATTGCTACGCGCAAACCTACTCTAAAGAAAAGAGGATATACCGATGCTGCATACGATTCCGTTAAATGATGGCTGGATGTTCACCAAAGCAAACGATCCGTCTTACGCGAGCGAGTACATGAAGGAATGGCAAGGGGTTACGCTGCCGCATACTTGGAACGATAGGGATGGTCAAGGCGGGAACGAGCCGTATGACCGAGGGGCTTACTGGTACCAAAGAAAGCTGGAGATTGCCGCGGAGGATATTGGCAAACGTCACTATTTGGAAATTGGGGCTGCCGGCAATATCGGCCATGTGTATGTCAACGGTCATCTCGCGGCGGAGAGCCGCTGCGGCTATGCGATGTTCCGCGTACCCTTGGATCCTTATTCGAGAGTGGGGGACAACCTGATTTCGATTCAGGTAGACAACAGTTACGACAATGAAGTGTACCCGCTCTTAGCGGATTTTACGTTCTTCGGCGGCCTTTATCGAGAAGTGAAGCTGCTGGTTATGGACGATATTCACTTTGACGTGATGGACAAAGGACGCGACGGCGTCTATCTGACTCAGAGCCCTCAGGGTGACGGGAGCTTTCAATTGGACGTCCAGGGTCGTGTTGTGAATGAATCCTCCAGTACTGCACAGGGCTATGTGGAGGTCCGGCTTACGGACCAAGAGGGAAGCGCAATATGGGAGGACAACATGGAGCTAGCTCTGACGGGCGAAGCCGGGTTTGCGTTCAAAGGGCGGATCAGCAGTCCGGTACTCTGGGACGGCGTTGAGCAGCCTTATTTATACACAGCCATGATTACCGTGAGTGTGCAAGGACAAATCCTGGATTCGCGTCAAATTCCGATCGGATTTCGAACGGTTGAGCTTTCTTCCGATCGAGGTGTGATTTTGAACGGTAAGCCCATTCCCATCAACGGTGTGTGCCGGCATCAGGATTTCGGAGGCGTAGGCAATGCCATTACGAAGGAACATATGGACCTGGACATGGACATCATCAGGGAGGTAGGCGCCAACAGCATCCGGCTCGCGCACTATCAGCATGACGATTATTTCTACAGCCTCTGCGACCGGTACGGGCTCTTGGTATGGGCCGAAATCCCGTACATTAGCATACCGTCCACGAAGGATCCGGAAAGCCGCAACGCCTTCGAGCAACTCGAGCGCCTGATCAAACAAGCGTATAATCACAGCTCCATCTATTGCTGGGGCGTTCAAAACGAAATCACAATCGCCGTGGAGACGGAGAATACGTACCGAACGATCCAAAGGCTGGTCGATGCTGCAAGGCAGTTGGATCGCAGCCGATTCGTTGCTCAGGCGAATATTAACGGAGTGGCGGATGACAGTGTCATTAACGGCTTTACCGATCTAGTCGGCTATAATCTGTACTATGGCTGGTATTATGGCGAGATCAAAGATCTTGGAACGAGACTCGACGAGTTTCACCAGGCAAGACCGGATGTTCCTGTGCTGGTATCGGAATACGGAGTCGACACGAACCCGAACTATCACTCATACACCCCGAAAGTCCAGGATTACACAGAAGAATATCAGTTGATGTTTCATCATAACGCGCTGGAAACGTTCCGGGAACGGCCTTTTGTGCTCGGCGGCTATGTGTGGAACATGTTTGATTTCGGAAGCGCGAACCGCAATGAAGGCGGGGAGAAAGGGAAGAATCTGAAAGGGCTTGTGACCATCGATCGAACCTTGCGAAAGGATTCCTTCTATCTGTGCAAGGCTTATTGGTCCAAGGAGCCTTTCGTACACCTGGCAGGACGCCGCTTCGTCCACAGACACCAGGAACGGAACGACATTGTTATTTTATCAAATATGGACCATATTCGTGTTTATCACAATGATGTGCTGCTTGCGGACATGAGCGGCAGTCAACGCGTGTTCCAAGTGAAAGACGTTGCGTTGGTACAAGGAATTAATCGTATTCGTGTCGAGGCTATGCAAGAAGATGGCATGGTTCATACGGATGAAATGCTTTTAACCTTTGTTGCGGAAGCGGATCAGAGCTATATCCATGTGAAAGAAGAGAAAACAAAGCATGTCGTCAATTGGTTTGAGAACTTCGACCTGTCCGGGGGCGGGCAGATCGAACTGAAGGATGGATACTACTCCATCTATGATACCATCGAAGACCTCTACAGCCATGCGGATGCGAAAGCGGTATTTCTCAAATATTTTGGGCATACGACAAACAATCCGTTCTTTGAAGTGACCAAAGGGGTCATGTCCATTGAGAAAATGTCCCAGCTCGCTTTTTACGAAATCCCTGCGGAATTATTGCCGGTTATACAAAAGGAATTGAACATCATCCCGAAATAACGATGATATGGCCTCGCCCGGTCCACTTGACCGGCGGGGCTTTTTGACTGTCAATCATCCGATAGTCGGCAAAGTGCAATTCGGAAGTCGTGGGAACGGTAGTGAGGGGATCGGGCGATCGATTACTATGAGATTACGAAAAGAAACCTACATCTAGCCGAAACTGAAAGGGGAATTCAGGAATGAAAAAGAGCACGCAGAGCCTGGCGGCGAAGAGAATATGGAAATACAGCCCGCTCTATCTCATGATGCTGCCCGGCATTGCTTATTTGTTAATCAATAACTATTTGCCAATGTTCGGACTCGTCATTGCCTTCAAAGACATTAACTTCGCGAAGGGCATATGGGGGAGTGACTGGGTCGGATTTCAGAACTTTAAGTTCCTGTTCCAAACGTCGGATGCGTATGTGATTACGCGAAATACGATTTTATACAATGCGGCCTTTATCGTAATCGGTCTTGTCGTTGCCGTAGCTTTCGCGATTCTGCTGAACGAAATTAAAAGCAAGTTCGCATCGCGAATGTATCAAAGCCTTATTATTTTACCGTTTTTGATTTCCATGGTTTTGGTTAGTTATTTGGTATTTTCCATGCTTAGCATAGAGAGCGGATTTATGAACAAGACGGTCTTGCCGCTGTTTGGCATTGACCCGGTATCCTGGTACAACGAACCGAAATATTGGCCGGTCATTCTGACACTTGTCCATACCTGGAAAGGAGCCGGTTACGCCTGTATTATCTATCTCGCGGCAATCATCGGCATTGACCCGGAATATTACGAAGCCGCAACCCTGGACGGGGCATCCAAATGGCATCAGATACGTCTGATCACCATTCCGCTGATCACTCCCGTCATCATCATGCTGACGCTCCTGCAGATCGGCCGTATTTTCTACTCCGATTTCGGTCTCTTCTATCAAGTGCCGATGAACGCAGGCGCCTTATTCGATACGACGAACGTGATTGACACGTACGTATTCCGGGGCCTGCTGCAGCTGGGCAATATCGGGATGTCATCGGCGGCAGGCTTCTACCAGTCACTCGTCGGATTCGTGTTGGTGATTGTGTCCAACTATGTTGTACGAAAAATTAATAAAGAAAACGCTTTGTTCTAAGGGGGATCACCATGAATCAAGAAAATAAAGCTTGGCAGTGGGCAGCCCACACAGTGATGATCTTATTTTCGCTAACGTGCTTGCTTCCGTTTGTACTGCTCGTCATGTCCTCGATCACGGACGAGACAACGATCCTGCAAACCGGCTATTCCTTTTTTCCCAAACAGTTCAGTTTATCTGCCTATGCATACTTGTGGGAGCAATCGTCGCTTATTTTTAACGCATATGGCATTACCATTCTCATCACGGTTGTCGGAACCGTTGCCAGCTTAGCCATCACGTCGATGCTTGCTTATCCGTTGTCGCGCCGGGATTTGCCGGGGGGGACGTTCTTCGCTTTCGTCTTGTTCTTCACCTTGTTATTTAATGGGGGTCTTGTTCCGACCTACTTGGTCTATACCCAGCTGCTGGATATGAAAAATACGCTCTGGGCGCTCATCGTTCCCGGACTGCTCATGAACGGCTTCAATGTCCTGTTGATGCGGACCTTCTTCATGACCACGATCCCCGTGCCGGTTCTCGAATCGGCTAGTATCGACGGGGCAACGGAATTCAAGATGTATTATAAAATCGTACTGCCCTTGTCGCTGCCGATTCTGGCTACGGTCGGTTTATTTCAAGGGCTGGCATATTGGAACGATTGGAATAACGGATTGATCTATGTAACGGATCCGAAGCTGTTCAGCCTGCAAAATGTGCTCAATCGCATTATGAGCGATATTCAGTTCCTAGCCAGCAATGGCGATCTAAGTGCGAGCGCAGGGGAAAAGGTCGCCCAATTGCCAAGTGAAACGTTCCGTATGGCGATCGCGGTCATTGCCGTAATCCCGATCCTCATGGCTTACCCGTTTTTCCAAAAGTATTTCGTGAAGGGCATGACGATCGGAGCTGTGAAAGGCTAACAAGATGAAGTGGATTACAGAGAGGAGAATGACGATGAAACGCGATTTGAAACGTATCATCTCGGAAATGACATTAGAAGAGAAGGCCGGACTTTGCTCCGGTCTGGACTTCTGGAACACCAAAGGAATGGAGAGACTGGGCATTCCCTCGGTCATGATGACGGATGGGCCGCACGGGCTGCGCAAGCAGCGCGCCTCGGCCGACCATCTGGGTCTCTTCGACAGTGTGCCGGCCACTTGCTTCCCATCTGCAGCGGGGCTGGCGACTTCCTGGGACAGAGAATTATTGCGCAAAGTAGGCGTTGCGCTCGGAGAGGAATGTCAGGCAGAGGAAGTCGCCGTACTGCTCGGTCCCGGCGCCAACATCAAAAGATCGCCGCTATGCGGGCGAAACTTTGAATATTTCTCGGAGGATCCGTACTTGTCCTCCGAGATGGCGGCGGCGCACATCCAAGGCGTTCAAAGCCAAGGCGTGGGGACGTCCTTGAAGCATTTTGCCGCGAATAATCAAGAACACCGCCGAATGTCAACCAACGCGGTTGTCGATGAACGAACGCTCCGGGAGATCTATTTGGCAAGCTTCGAGGGAGCCGTCAAACAAGGACAGCCTTGGACTGTGATGTGCGCCTATAACAAGCTTAACGGGGAGTTCTGCGCGGAGAACGAACGGCTGCTGACCGATATTCTGAAGGAGGAGTGGGGCCACGAGGGCTTCGTCGTATCCGACTGGGGCGCGGTGAACGAGAGGGCTGACGGCCTTGGGGCCGGACTTGAGCTGGAGATGCCCTCCTCCGCGGGTGCGGGCGACCGGAAGATTGTGGAGGCAGTCAGGAGCGGGCGGCTTTCCGAAGATAAGCTGAACGCTGCGGTAGAGCGATTATTAAGCGTGATCTTTAAAGCGGTTGATCATAAGAAACCGGATGCGGCCTATGATGCCGAAGAGCATCACCGTCTGGCCCGGGAGGTGGCCCGGGAGAGTATGGTCTTGCTGAAGAACGAGCACAACGTTCTCCCGCTAAGCCAGGAGGGCCGCATCGCCGTTGTTGGAGCTTTGGCCGGTCAACCGCGATACCAAGGCGGTGGCAGCTCGCACATCAAGCCGACGAGGCTGGATGATATTGTTGAAGAGATATCGAAGTCGGCGGGGAGCCGGGCAACGGTCACTTATGCCAAGGGATACGATCTGGACAGTGACGCTTCCGATACGGCGCTATGGGATGAGGCGATCCGGACGGCTAGGGAGGCTGATGTAACGGTTGTTTTTGCCGGATTACCCGAGCGTTATGAGTCGGAAGGCTTTGACCGCACGCATATGTGTCTTCCCGACAATCAAGTCAAGCTGATTGAAGCGATAGCTGCCGTTCAGAAGAAGGTAGTGGTCGTGCTTAGCAACGGGGCTCCGATCGAGATGCCTTGGCTTGACGGCGTGAGTGGAGTGCTGGAGGCCTACTTGGGCGGTCAGGCGATGGGCGGAGCGATTGCGGACCTGTTGTTTGGCGCTGCCAACCCTTGCGGCAAATTGGCCGAGACATTCCCCGTACAGCTCAGCGATAATCCGTCTTATTTATTTTTCCCGGGAGATGGAGATAGGGTTGCGTATAGCGAAGGGATTTATGTCGGATATCGTTATTACGATACGAAGAAGCTGCGCCCTCTGTTTCCTTTCGGGTATGGCTTAAGCTACACGAGCTTTGAGTATTCCGATTTGACTGTCGATCGAGCACAAATCCAGGATAATGAACAAGTGGTCGTTTCCGCCAAGGTAAGAAACAGCGGACACCGGGCAGGGAAAGAAATTGTTCAATTGTATGTTCGTGACGTTACAAGCAGCATATCCCGTCCGGACAAAGAGTTGAAAGGCTTCGTTAAAGTCAGTCTGGAGCCCGGTGAGCAACAGACCGTGACGTTTACTTTGGATAAAAGAGCGTTCGCGTATTACCACGTTGGCCTGCAGGATTGGTATGTCGAGACAGGTGACTTTGAGCTGCTGATCGGCAAATCTTCAGCGGACATCGGATTGAAGGCCTCCGTTCATGTGACGTCTACTTCAGTAATAAAGACTACATTTACGCGGAATTCAACGATTGGGGATGTCATGGAGCATCCGGAATTGGCGCCAGTCGTCATGGAGCTTGTGAAGCATTCTCCGTTCGCTTCTGCTGCAGATGGTGAAGGAGACAGCTTAACCTCCGACATGATGGCGGCGTTCCTCAAGTATTTGCCGCTTCGGGGGCTGGCAGCATTCAGCGGAGGCGCATTAACTGAAGACATGTTGGATGCGGCTATCGTCAAGCTGAATCGATAGCTTACTTGTGGACTTAATCCCGATGTGGCGCAGAACCGCGGTACATCAGGATAATCATATTTAATCTATCGGATTAAGAAAGATGGTAGACAAAAAGGTAGAAAGGAGATACCATTAGTTCATAATTTAATAATGTACTAAATAGAGGTGCAAGTATTCAGGTATGGGTGCTTGCTTAAAAGGGAAGCTCGGTACGAAGCCGACGCGGTCCCAACCACTGTAATTGCTGAGCGACTCTTCATTGATGCCACTGTCTTGCTTGCGAGATTGGGAAGGCGAAGAGAAGCAATGACGCATAAGCCAGGAGACCTGCCTTTATTTATGGCGTTTCTAATTCTTTGGGGGTGAGAAGAGGGAACACGTTGGAATGCACTGATAAGGCTTATTTGGTAATGCCTGTGTACAGGCAATCTGCTCAATATTAAACACGGTTAGGCCACCCTTTGGGAAGGGTGGCTTTTTTGCGCTTATTTTTGAGTAATTAAGAGTAGAAAAGAGGAAGGTCAACAATGAGGTTTCAACATCGTTTACGTTTCAAGTCATTAACCGCATTCATGATGTCGCTGGTTCTTTTATTTTCTCTGATCGGTTCGCTTCTGGTACCGGGTCAACAAGCGGCAGCGGCGGCAGGTACGGGGCCGAGCTCCATCCGGGAGTGGCTTCCTGCGCCTGGACAGTTCGTCAATGAGGCAGGCTGGGGCGGGGCCGGCGACATCAATTCGAAGTGGACGAACACGCCGGGGGCTGCCGGTGTATCGCTGGGGTCTTTCGGCGGCGGCATCGTCTTCCAATTCAATGAGCCGATTCAGAACAATCCGAAGAATCCGTATGGCGTCGACTTTACGGTTTTCGGCAACGCATTTCCAGGGAATGAAGAACCTGCAGGCGTTGCCGTAGCGCAGGATGATGGCACCGGCAATCCTGGTCCTTGGTATTTCATTGCGGGCTCGGAGCATTACGAGGATAGCACGATTTGGGATTACCGGGTCACGTATACGAACCCCGAGCCGGACTTTACAAGTCCGAATGGGGTTAATGTGCCATGGACGGATAATCATAGCGGCAGCGGAGAGGTGAAAACCAATGGCTCTCACCTGCATGCGTATTATCCGATTCCTGCCAATTATAAGGATGCGCCGGCTGATTTCAACAATCAATCGTATACTTATAGCGGCGTGAAAATTGCTGTCCGGAGTAATGCCTTCGGCTATCCGGATTCGCATGGCAACGGCAGTGCGCCATACAATGAACCTGCCAATCCTTATGTAACGTCGCCGACCAAAGGCGACCCGATCGACATTAGCTGGGCCGTGGATAGCGCAGGTCAGCCTGTAAGCTTAGCGAATGTCAGCTTCGTCAAGGTATACAACGCGGTTCAAATGGATGGCGGTGTCGTTGGCGAGATCGGCTCAGAGGTTACATCCATTGAGAAAGTTACGCCGAATGACACGGTTGGCGAAACCGCCGATTTATCCAGCATTGTCCTGACAGGGACAGGCGCGGATGCGGCTGTAAGCAAGACGGTCACGGTTACGTCGGGCGTCTATTCGTATGCAAACATCCGAATTAACGCGGATACCGTCAAGCTCACGGCGAACGGCGCGGCGACGACGGTGTTCGTTAATAATACAAGCGGCACAACCGGCGTGCCGGTTGATAAAGAGATCACGCTTAGCGAAACTACGCCCAAAATTGTTCGCGTAATTGCGCAGAACGGCATCAACACGCCGAAGATCTACTATCTCAGCATTCAAAAGGGGACGGACGTTGTTGCCCCGCAACCGGTTCCGGTCTCTGTCGTTATAAGCGGCTATAGCGCCACAGCGGGGAAATCCTTCGTATTGAACGGAGCGACGACGGTCGAAGAGGGGCAAACGGCCGCTCAAGCGATCACGAAGGTCCTGAACCAGAACGACATTGCGTTCGTGAATCCAAGCGGCAATTACATCACCAGCATCGGCGGCCTGGCATCGTTCGACGGCGGCCCGAAGAGCGGCTGGATGTACTTGATCAACGGACAGTTCGCAATGGTTGGCATTGCCGATCTCGTTCTTCACAGCAACGATGTCATCACCTTGGTGTACTCCGATGACTATGAGCAAGATGTCACGTTGCTTGCGAACAAGACGCAGCTGAATGCCGCAATTGCAGAAGCCGAGGCGCTGCAGTCCGGCAGCTACACCGAAGCCAGCTGGCAAGCGCTGCAAGCGAGCTTGACGCTCGCGAATGCGGTTGCTGCCAGTTCCGGTGCGATTCAGTATCATGCGGATACGGCGCTGGAGAAGCTGACGGCTGCGCGTCAAGGGTTGGTGCCGAAGTCTGGTCAGCTTCAGGATGCAATTGCCGGTGCCATTAGCTATTCCACATCCCCGGTAGGCGGGGTCAGCTCGGTTTGGAGTGCGATCGGCATCGCCCGAGCGGGGGAGAAGCTGCCGGGAACGTATCTTCAGAAGTTAATCAGCAACGTGACCGATGATAACGCGAATTTCGATAGAGTGACTGAGCTGGAAAAAACCATTCTGGGCATTACAGCCGCTGGCGGCGATGCAACGAATGTTGCGGGCTATAACTTGATTGATAAATTGGCAAACAGCGAATTGATGACCAAGCAAGGGATCAATGGTTTGCAATTTGCCCTGCTCGCCCTGGATTCCAAATTGTATCAGGTGTCATCCGATGCGCTTTGGACCAGAGACAAGATCATTCATGAGATCGTTTCGCGTCAGAATGCGGACGGCGGCTTCGTATTAAGCAGCGGTGCGAGCGATCCCGACGTTACGGCAATGACATTAACTGCTTTGGCGCCATATCATAATCATCCGGCGGTCGTAACTGCCGATACGATTGCTAAAGCTGGCAGCTGGTTGTCTACCCATCAGGGAACTGACGGAGGCTATACGGTTGTCTATAGCGGGTCATGGGGGTCATCGGAATCCAACAGCAGCGAGAGCGTATCCCAAGCGATCATTGCTTTAACCGCGAACGGGATGGATCCGACTAGCAGCGCTTATACGAAGAACGGTATTACGCTGCTGGATAAACTGTTCTCATTCCGACAAACCGACGGCGGCTTCTCGCATATGCAAGGCTCAGGTTCCGACGGTATGGCGACGGAGCAAGCGCTCCAGGCGCTGGTTGCGTACAAGATTTATAAGAGTGGCAGCGGTGAGAGACTGTATGATTTGACCAAGCTTTCTCATGCTGCTCCTGTCGAGGTGCCTCTGCCAAGCGGCGATACGCCGAAGATCGAGATCCCTCTGGACGAGCAGGATTATCTCATTCCGATTGCGGAAACAGATGCGAATAAAGAAGTTACAATTGAAATCCCGAATAACTCTTCATCCACAATCAGCGTGAGTTTACCGTCCGGCATCGGCCTGCCTCAGATTACGGCGCTCAAAGGCAATGTCTCGATGATCATTCCTAAGGGGACGCAGACGACAAGCGGCGATGCATCGGCGCTGGAACTGATTACATCCCAAGATGCCGCAGATGCGGCGCTGAAGGGTAAGGTGAGCACTCTCGTTCCGGCAGGGCGCAAGCTGGATTCGGTGGATCAGGCCGTTACGTTCGGCGGCGGCAGTTCGCGGGTCCAATTTAATCAATTCGTTACCTTGACTTTCACCGGAATGAAGGGGAAGGAAGCCGCTTATATTGAAAATGGCGTCCCGCATGCCATCCGGAAGTATGATAACGATGCGGCAGGCCTTGCCAGCGGCAATATGGAGTATGCCTATGACAGCGGCAATGCATTGATTATCAAAACGAAACATTTTACGGATTTCATCGCTTATGCTTCCAGTACAACGTCTAGCGGAGGCGGGACGAACCCGGCTCCGAAGCCTACTGTCACCCTATCCGTTGACAAACTTACCCTTAATAAAGGATATGTAATTCCTTCTTTGAGCGTAGAGCTGCAAAGCGGAGATACGGCATGGAGCATTTTGAAGAGAACGTTGGATACCAAAGGAATTAATTACAGGTTCAAATGGTACGACACATATGGCAGTGCCTACTTGCAATCCATTGACGGGGACGGCGAGTTCGATCATGGCAGCGGCAGCGGCTGGATGTACAGTGTCAACGGATCCTACCCAGGGAATGGGGCAAGCTCGTACGTGCTTAAGAATGGCGATAGCGTGCAATGGCGCTACACGACGAATTTAGGCAAAGATTTGGGTCAACCGACCGTTACGACGCCAGGCGGGATTGGCGGGGGCGGCGCGATCCTGTCGGATAAAAAGTCGGTCTTTGACGTCCCGGCAACTATTACGCAAGACTATAAGTTGAACATTACCAAAGAGCTTAAAGACAAAGAGCAAATCACTGTGAACATCCCGAACGTGAAGCCCAAAGTGATTCTGAATGTAACGGATGTTCAAGACAGCATCCCGTCGATCACCGTGGTGAAGGGTGAGATCTCTCTCTCGATTGACAAGGGAACCGCACTGAAATCGGGAGATCCGAACATTGAAGTGCTCACAACACTTGATACCGGGGATTCGAATCTGCAGCGTCTCGTGCTGGGCGGCTTGGCGGATGACATCAAGCAGGCAGCGAAGCTGAAGCACGCTTTTGCTATGGGGAATGGCAATCAATCGGTTATATTCGATAAGCCGCTTACTTTCGTCATTAAGGGAGCAAAAGCACAGCGTGCCGGGTTTATCGAAGGGAACGCGTTCACCCCGATTGAAGTTTATGAAACGGAAGAGAAAGCTGTAGAAGCGACGAAAGGCCAGGATAAGGTTGCTTACGCCTTTGTCAAAGATACGGATTTGATCATCAAAACGAATCATTTTACCGATTTTGTTACATTCACAACAGCAGCGGAAACGGAACAAGCCTTTGATCTGACGAAGCTGTATTCGGATGCTGCGCTGATCTCCACATGGGCGATTGATGCCGTCAGCGAGGCTTCTCAGAAAGCTTTTGTTGAAGGCGGCTACGGCACATTTAACCCGCAAGCTACGGTTACGCGAGCAGAGTTTACGAAAATGCTGGCCAACGTGCTTGGTCTGGATGTGAAGACTAGCAAGCAAACGAGTTTCCAGGATGTCTCTCAAGACGATTGGTTCTATCCGTATGTGAATGCGGCTTATCAGGCCGGATTCATCTCCGGATATGACAACGATCATTTCTATCCGAACGAGAAGCTGACGCGGGAACAGATGGCGGTTATTATGGTCAAAGCGCTAAGTCTTCCAGCAGCAGGTCAAATGACGGAGCTCGAAGATATGAATCAAGTATCCGATTGGGCCAAGTCCGGCGTTCAGTCGGTTGTGGCCAGCGGGCTAATGACAGGTTGGAATAACCGCTTCCAGCCAAGTGAAGAAGTAACAAGAGAAATGGCGATCGTCGTTGCCATGAGAGCTTACCAGAAGAAATAATACCGGATTCCGAAATGAATTCATGGAGAAGGAGCAGAACACATTCTGCTCCTTCTCCGATCTTTTATAGGAAAGAGCGGGAGGAAGAACTAATGAGACGTATGAAGAGGTTTACAGCGCTACTGCTTATTCTCTGCCTTTGTTTAGGCGGTTCGGCACAGGTTCTTGCAGCGAGTCAAACCGATGTATCCGCAGCCGTTTCCGACACAGCGGCTTATTTGGTAAAGACCGTTTCAGAACCGCAGGTAGGCTCTATAGGCGGCGAATGGGTAATCCTAGGGCTTGCCCGGTCAGGATATTCCGTACCGTCAAACTATTATGGAAATTATTACAAGGTTGTAGAAGAGTATGTCAAGGAGCATGACGGCGTTCTGGATGATAAGAAATATACGGAATATTCGAGAGTGATTCTAGCTTTAACCGCGATCGGCGAAGATCCGACCGACGTAGCGGGCTATAACCTGATTGAGCCATTAGGGGATTATGAAAGAACCTTGTGGCAGGGCATTAACGGTCCGATTTTTGCCTTACTTGCTTTGGATTCCGGGAATTATGCCATACCTGCGAATAAGAACGCGAAGACGCAGGCGACCAGAGAGATGTATATCAACGAAATTTTGGCCAGACAGCTGGCCGACGGGGGCTTTGCTTTGTCGGGTACGCATGCCGACCCTGATGTGACCGGAATGGCGCTGCAGGCGCTGGCCAAGTATCAGAAGCTTGAGAAGGTCCAAGCAGCAACCGGCAGAGCCATTGAAGCACTGTCCGACATGCAGAATAACGCAGGGGGCTACTCGAGTATGGACGTAGGCAATTCAGAAAGCACGGCACAAGTGCTCATGGCCTTATGCGAGCTTGGCATCGACCCGGAAGACGGCAGATTCGTTAAGCAAGGCCGCAGCCTTGTCGACAACCTGTTAAGTTATTATCGGGAAGGTCGCGGCTTCTTGCATTCGGCTGACGGCAGCGGTGAGAATCTGATGTCGACGGAGCAGGCATTTTACGCCTTGGTCAATGTACAAAGAGGAAGTGCGGGACAGACAACCCTGTACAACATGGCAGATGTAACCCAAGGTTCCCAGACGGATCCGGACCAAGCAAGCGCCAAGCCGGAGGGCGGAGGATTACCCCATAAACATAAAGATGTTACGCCGAGCGTCATCGTCAGTCCCGGCAGGACATTCTCTGATATTCAGGGCCATGCCAATCAGACATCCATCGAGGCGATGGCAGCCAGAAATATCATTAATGGCCTCTCTGACCGGCTATTTGCACCTGATCGGACGATGACAAGGGCTGAATTTGCCGCCATAGTAACGAGAAGCTTAGGCCTTACGCCTAAGGCTGAGCATGTGTTTCAAGATGTCCCCGAAGATAGCTGGTATGCACCGTATGTAGCCACTGCGTATACGTACGGTATTATTCAGGGGATATCGGAGGATACGTTTGCTCCTGAACGAACGATTACCCGGCAGGAAGCGGCGGTTATGGCAGCCAATGCCGCCAAGTTATGCGGAATGGATACGGATTTACAGGGCGCCGAAATAAGGGATATGCTCGCGCCGTTTACGGACTACACGACGACGGCGGAATGGGCGAGAGCAAGCCTGGCGTTTGCTTACCGCGAACATCTTCTATCGCAAGAGATGATAGAAATAGAACCTGAAGCGGCTGTAACACGCAGCGAAGTGTCAGAGATGCTGTACCGTTTGCTAAAGGCATCCAAACTTTTGTGAAACGGGTGATGGCATGAAAATAACGAAAACAACACTATTTTCGGCAATCGTCATCGTACTCGTGCTTGTGGCCAGCTACCTGTTTATGGGGCCGCCGCAGCCGAATCATTCCGGGAGTTTGCCTGCACATACAACGGAGGCTCCCGTACAGCCGGAGAGCCGGATATCGCCACAGGGAGCGGGAAGCGGCAGCCCGGCAGTCCCGGACCGATCGGGCGTACAGCCGGAAGCTTCTACTGCCGCAGCTTCGGCAGCCCAACCGGCAACGGAACAGCCGATGAGTACGGTTAAGCCGGCGGAGACGGCTCCTGCGCATACGCCGGTACCGGATCAGGGCACAGCGGCTGAAAATACCGGTATCGAATCGCCCAAAGAGACGCCCGCGCCTGCTGCAAGTCAATCTGCCGCCAGTCAGCCTGCTGCCAAGCAAGAGCAAGTCATCGATCCCAAGTCAGGTAAAGATCAATACCTGACAGAGCCCGTTCCTTCTGGCAAGCCGCTGCCTGTCGAACCTCAGAACGTGACAATGACAGACAAGGCTATGACGGCAACCCTATCCGTTACCTGCTTGACGATTCTGAATAACATGAAGCTGCTGGATAAGGAAAAGGTGGAGCTGGTACCGAAGGATGGGATTATCTTCCCAGCCACCAAGGTTACTTTCTACGAAGGCGAATCCGTGTTTAATGTGCTGCAAAGGGAAATGAAGAAGAATAAGATTCATATGGAGTTTGTGAATACGCCCATCTACAACTCCGCTTATATCGAGGGGATTAACAATCTGTATGAATTTGATGCCGGAGAGCTCTCGGGTTGGATGTATAAAGTGAACGGATGGTTTCCCAATTACGGAAGCAGCCGCTATTCGCTGAAAGAGGGGGATGTCATTGAATGGGTCTATACATGTGACTTGGGGCGCGACGTTGGCGACACCAACAATGCTATGGGAGCAACGAAACAATGAAAGATGCCTTCTCCAGCTACCATCCTCTCGTTAACTTTCTTTATTTTGCTATGGTCCTTGCTTGTTCGATGTTTTTTTTGCATCCGGCATGCCTGCTGATTTCTCTCTTTTTATCTTTGGCCTACGCGATCTATTTGAACGGCCGCAGGGCGATTCGGTTTCATTTGCTCGTGATGCTGCCCATGTTAATTGTCACAGCACTCATGAACCCGGCGTTTAATCACGAAGGCGTTACGATTCTGACCTATTTGGATAACGGGAACCCGCTTACGTTGGAATCCATTGCGTATGGGGCGGCTTCGGCTGCAATGCTGATCACGGTTATCAGTTGGTTTTCCTGTTACAATGCTGTGATGACTTCGGATAAGTTCATCTATCTGTTCGGCAAGCTCCTCCCTGCCATGTCATTAATTTTCTCAATGGTGCTGCGCTTCGTTCCCTCATTCAAGGCTCAGTTCCAAAGGGTGTCGGATGCGCAGAAATGCATTGGCAGAGATATGTCGAACGGCGGTGTGATTGCACGAATCCGGCATGGGGTCCGAATCCTGTCGATCATGACCACCTGGATGTTAGAGAATGCGATTGAAACGTCGGATTCGATGAGGAGCCGTGGATACGGACTGAAGGGAAGAACGGCATATTCCAATTATACGTTCGACCGCCGTGACCGACGGGCTCTGTGTGCCTTGGGTGTTTGCGGCGGGTATTGCATCTTAAATGCGATGCGCGGAACCTTGTATTTCCGGTATTTCCCGTCGATGAAAGGTCATGACATGTCCCTTCTCACCGTTAGTACATTATTCTCATATGCGCTGATGTGTGCAATTCCTTTGATTATGAACTTGTGGGAGGATAGGAAATGGAAGCTGCTTATGCAATCGAAAATTTAACCTTTTCTTATCCGAACAGCGGTAAGCTTGTGCTCGATCATATTTCTTTGAAGATTCAACAAGGCGAGTTTATTACGATATGCGGGAAGTCCGGCTGCGGGAAGTCGACCTTGCTGCGCCATTTCAAAACCGTGTTAACCCCTCATGGCCGAAGGAGCGGCACGCTGTTCTTTGAAGGCAGAGAGCTCGAGACCATCGACGCAAGGACGCAGGCATCCCGAATCGGATATGTCCTTCAGTCGCCCGACAATCAAATTGTGACGGATAAAGTTTGGCATGAGCTGGCCTTCGGGCTGGAAAGCCTGGGTTACAGCACCTCTGCGATTAGGCTGAAGGTGGCCGAGATGGCTAACTTCTTCGGGATACAGACCTGGTTTCACCAATCAGTTCTCGAGCTTTCGGGGGGGCAGAAGCAGCTGTTGAATTTGGCATCGGTAATGGCCATGCAGCCTTCCGTTTTAATTTTGGACGAACCGACGAGTCAACTCGATCCAATAGCCGCAGCAGATTTCCTGAATACGCTGGTGAAGATTAACCGGGAATTAGGAACAACCATCATCCTTTCCGAGCATCGCTTGGAAGAAGTATTGCCTGTTTCCGATAAGATTGCCGTTATGGACAGCGGTAAAATCATTGCCTTCGATACGCCAAGGAACGTTGGCAGAGCCTTGAAGGAAAGCATGGATGCGATGTTCTTCGCGATGCCTGCGCCTATGCGTATTTATGCGCATGTCGCTAACGAAATGGAATGCCCGCTTACGGTTCGGGAAGGACGTCAATGGTTGAATGCACTGGCTCCTATGATTCGAAAGCGGGCAGATGTGCCGGATACACCACGGAATCTAATGGGTGAAGCGGCTGTTGAGCTGAAAGAGACTTGGTTCAGATATGAGAAAGAATCCTCCGATATTGTGAAAGGGTTGACTTTCTCGGTTATGCCGGGTGACATATACGCCATTCTAGGGGGGAACGGGGCCGGCAAGACGACGGCGTTAAGCTTGATCTCCGGCCTGAAGAAGCCGTACAGAGGCGAGATCAAGATAGCCGGCCGAAACATTCAAGATCTAACCGACCATGAGAAATACGGCGGCCTGCTCGGAGTTCTGCCGCAGAATCCGCAAACCCTTTTCGTGAGTAAAACAGTTGAAGCGGATCTTAGAGACATGTTCTCGGGCTTAACGATCGACAAAGAGGAGCAGCAACGAAGAATCGCACAAGTCACTGACCTGTGCGAGCTAGGCGATTTATTAGGAAGACATCCCTACGACCTTTCCGGCGGTGAACAGCAGAGAGCCGCACTTGCGAAGATCTTGTTGACGGAGCCTGACATTCTGCTGCTGGATGAGCCTACGAAGGGATTGGACAATGAATATAAACGTAAGCTTGGCGAAATGTTGAAGAGCCTCAAGCACGCAGGAACGACCATCATTATGGTGAGTCACGATGTGGAGTTCTGTGCCTCCTATGCGGATACATGCGCGATGTTTTTTGACGGCAAGGTGGTATCCGAAGGCACGCCAAAGGAATTTTTCACAGGCAACAGCTTCTACACGACGGCGGCAAGCCGAATGGCCAGACACCTGATTCCAAGTGCGGTAACGGTGGAAGATGTGATTAACGCCTTGGGCGGGACCGTTCCGGATCCCCCTAATCGTATGAAGGAAATGAAGAAGAAATCAGGGTCAGGCAAGAGATCTGCGGCTGAGGGGGATAAGGGCATAGATGAACCGTTTCAAACGCCTGTAGGCCAAAGGAAGCTATCCCAGAGAACAGTGGTTGCGTCCTTTCTCATTCTACTTATCATCCCGCTGACCATTTGGTTCGGTATCTATTACTTAAACGACCGGAAGTATTATTTTATCAGCCTGCTTGTTATTCTGGAAACTTTGCTGCCATTTGTCATGATCTTTGAAGCCCGGAAACCCCAGGCGAGAGAACTGATCCTCATAGCCGTCCTGTGCGCCATTGCGGTAGCCGGAAGAGCGGCATTTTTCATGGTTCCGCAGTTCAAACCGGTTGTGGCCATGGTCATTATTGCAGGGGTCTGCTTCGGCGGAGAAGCCGGGTTTCTCGTCGGGGTGGTCACAGGATTCGTTTCTAATTTCTTTTTCGGTCAAGGCCCTTGGACTCCGTGGCAAATGTTTGCCTTCGGGATTATCGGCTTTTTGGCCGGCGTGCTGTTCAAGAAAGGTATTCTGAGCAGAAATAAGGCGGCCCTCTGCACATTCGGCGGGTTAGCGACATTCTTCATCTATGGAGGGCTGATGAATCCGGCAGCTGTTCTGATGTCGTCGGCCCGTCCTACGAAGGAAATGCTGCTCCTTGCCTACCTGCAAGGGATTCCATTTGATTTGATCCATGCTGTTTCTACGGTGATTTTCTTATATTTGATCGCTAAACCTATGCTTTCCAAGCTGGATCGAATAAAGGAGAAGTACGGGCTGATGGAGAGATGATGTTCAGGCAGCTGGACCGGTCGCCTCTCACAATCATAACTTGGCATACCGCAAGATTCTGCGATACATCGTTTTATCTTTCAGCGTGTTAAAAATGCTCATATCCGGTCCCGTATTAATTTCCAGTATCCAGGGCTTCATCGTTGAATCAATGGCTATATCAACACCGAAGGCTTTTTTTCCTCGGTAACTTTCCCTTAGGACCATACTTGCTTCTCTGCCCAGAGATTCGATTTTTTTGATAAAGTCTATGCGCTCATCTCCGCTTAGGTGGGATTGGAGTAAAGTTTCAATGGGAAGCGGCGTGCCCCCGCTGTGAAAATTGGTCACAACCTTGCCCGGTTTGGCCAGGCGTCCGATGATGCCGGTCGTAACGAGCTGGCGGCTTCTATTTCTTTGGACCATCACTCTTATATCAAAAGAACGGCCGTTATGTTTGGCTAGGTCGATCCCTTGTTGAACAACATACTTGGTTTTATAGATGAAATTTTGAAGGGAACGATACAAATCATCGAATGAGGCGAAGCTCCTTGAGGCTGTCCCCCCTCTTAGTAGGAAGCCGTGATCCGTTTTCGTTATTTTATAAATGCCATGGCCTCCGGTGCCCTCATCCGGCTTCAAGTAAAGGGAATCATACTTCCGTATCATCCGCAAAATATTGGATTTAGTCGCTGCTGCCGTATCCGGCAGTAATGGAGCGATGTGGCTATATTTTTTCATGAAATTGTGTTTGCCTAATTTTCCCATCTTGTATTTCACCTTTTTTACACTCATACTCATACGATCAACCTCCCGCACATTCGTATCGTGGTAGTATATGCAGCAGGTTGATGGGGGGTACAGGCTTGAGCAGACTGTGGCGGCCCTGATAGTACAAGTAGGTGTAACTGGAATTTCTCCTTTTAAAATATCGAAATCGCCCTCGCGCTGCAGTGACAACTGGAAATTCTCCCGCTAATTTCACAAAAAGTGCCGCATAAGGGCAGCTAGTGCTGATTTTAACTGGAGGGATTCCCGTTATTCCTTCTGTAAGTGAATTAGGTGGCGGAATAACGGGAGTTTTTCCAGTTATCGCCCAGCGGAGATGAAACGTCCAGCATATTGCCTGGCGGGAGGTTCAGCATAACGCCCGGTGGGGATGAGACATCCAGCATATCTCATGGTGGGGATGAGCCGTGGGAGGATCAGCCAAACAACCGCGGCTTCGGAGCTGCGAAATCCCCTTCTTGTAGAGCACGTCCAGGTTCGGGGCTTCAGGATACTCGGAGAGGCGATCCATCACTCGGACCATCCGACCCGTAACAGGAATTTCTCCTTTTAAAATATCGAAATTCCCGTCGCGGTGCCGTGACAACTGGAAATTCTCCCGCTAATTTCGCAAAAAATGCCGCATAAGAGCAGCTAGTGCTGATTTTAACTGGAGGGATTCCCGTTATTCCTTCTGTAAGTGAATTAGGTGGCGGAATAACGGGAGTTTTTCCCGTTATCGCCCAGCGGGGATGAGACGATGGGAAGGTTCAGCATAACGCCCGGCGGGGGAGGTAAGTCAGCGAAGGGTGGCATCCAAGCGATTTCAGAGCGCTTGGCACGCATAGCACCCAAACAACCCATAGCCCTGAGACTTATGTCTCGGGGCTTTTTCATCTCCTATGGAACTCGAAACGTAAAATAATGAAACGATTCGCAAAGATATCAAACAAGCGGCATACGGGGGGAGGGATATAATGAGTGCATGATAGGAGCAAAGGAGCACCATACAGCGCCTTATCGGCAGACTCTCGAAAGGAAAGGGAAAAGGACCATGAACAACCAACAAGCGACCAAGCAGCAAGCCTCTATGCAACTGGGTTCGAATAGCCTCCTGTCACTCCAACGCAAGCTGGCAAGATATAAGTATATTTATTTATTACTGCTGCCCGGATTGATATATTTTACGGTTTTCAAGTATGTTCCGATGCTGGGTATTCTGGTTGCATTTAAAGACTATAACTTAGCATTAGGTTTCTGGGACAGTCCCTGGGTTGGCTTGCACCACTTCGAGAAGTTTATACATGGCGTTTATTTCTATGACATTATAGGCAATACCATCCTGATTTCGTTTTACAAGCTGCTTTTTGGGTTTTCCGCCCCGATTATTTTAGCGCTGCTTCTCAATGAGGTAAGCGTATCTTGGTTCAAAAATACCGTTCAAACGCTAACGTATTTACCGCACTTTATATCTTGGGTCATTGTTTATGGCCTCATGGTGGCCTTGTTAGCTCCGGGAGAGGGATTTGTTAACTTAATTATGAAGGAACTGGGAATGGCTCCAATTGCTTTTCTAACAGAGCCTTCATGGATCAGACCGCTGATAGTCACCTCCGATATCTGGAAAGAGATCGGCTGGGGAGCCATTCTTTATTTGGCGGCACTAGCCGGCATTGATCCAAGCTTATACGAAGCAGCCAAAATCGACGGCGCTTCCAAGTGGAGACAGCTATGGCACGTTACTTTGCCGGGAATACGCAACGTCATAATTTTACTGTTAATCATTAGGCTCAGTCATATTCTGGATGCCGGGTTTGACCAGATCTTTATGATGTCTAACATGTTCAATCAGGAAAATGCCGATATCATCGATACGTGGGTATACCGAGAAGGTATTGAACGCATGCAAATAGGGCTTGCTACCGCTGTAGGTTTGTTTAAATCCGTCATTGGATTGATTCTGGTTATTTCCGCAAACCAATTGGCCAAAAAATTCGACGGACAAATCTGGTAAGGGGGACTGACGATGTATACATCCAAATCGCAACTGGGAATAGGCGTTGTATATTTGTTACTGGCGGTTATTGCACTGCTCTGTGTATTCCCCTTTATTTATGTGGTCAGCGTTTCTTTAACGTCGGAAGAAGAAGTGATGCGAAGAGGAATTGTCCTGATTCCCGAGACCTTTACTTGGACGGCGTACAAAACTGTGTTTGATTCTTTTGGTATTGGCCAGGCTTACAAAATTACGTTGTTTCGGACCTTCGTAGGAACAGCTTTCAATCTTTTCTTTACCGTCATCACGGCTTACGCGCTCTCTAAGAAGCTTTTACCCGGAAGAAGCGTGTTCTTACTGTATGTCGTGTTTACCATGTTGTTCGGCGGCGGATTAATACCAAGCTATATTTTGGTGAAATCGCTAGGCTTAATTAATAATATTTGGGTGCTGATTATTCCTGGTTTAATAAGTGCGTTTAATCTGGTTATTGTGAAAGGCTTCTTCGAGCAAATGCCTGTTGAGATCGAAGAGTCAGCCAAGGTGGATGGTGCCGGGGAAATGACTTTGTTATGGAAAATCATTCTGCCTCTTTCTCTTCCCATCTTGGCGACGATTGGCCTGTACTATGCAGTAAGCCACTGGAATAGCTATTTCGATGCGGTCATGTACTTGAATGACAATAAACTGATGCCGCTTCAGGTTGTTTTGCGCAGCATCCTGCTGAACCTTCAGGCTGCACAAAATGATCCTTTGTCTACGGATCTGCCTGTCAGCATGGTAGCCGTTCAGATGGCTGCCGTCGTCGTATCCACGGTGCCGATTCTTTGTGTATATCCGTTTATTCAAAGGCATTTCACAAAGGGAGTGCTGCTCGGCTCAATCAAAGGCTAATCGGACGAGATCGTAAAATCACGGAGAGATGTCATAATAATTTGAACAACCGGATGATATGGAATAAATATGATGGATGTATTCAAAGCGAATGCTTCGATAATTTATCATTTAAGGGGAAGATGCTATGAAACAGACAAAAAATGCCGTTAAACTGTTGTGCGGAATTGTTGCGCTCGGCCTGCTTTTATCGGCTTGCAGTTCCGGCCAAACCCTCACGCCTTCGCCATCTCCCGGTGCAGGGAGCCCGGCGCCGAATGACAATCGTTTCGCCAAACAAATGAAACTTACCGTTTTCAACTCCGGAGCGTTCAACCCCGGCGCAGCCATGCCCCCGCGCGAAGAAGACCCGATTCGCCAAATGCTCGAGAAGGCCGTGAATATCGATTTGCAGTATATGATTGTTCCAGGGGATCAGAGTGCGGCCAAACTGAATACCTTAATTTCATCCGGCGACATCCCTGATTTAATGTTTATGTCCAATCGGCAGGATGCCATTCAGTATTACAATCAAGGCATTGCACTGGATATGGACGAGCCTTTGAAGGCGTATCCTGAATTGCGAAACCGATTTTCTGCTACCCAATGGGATGCTGTGAAAAATAAAGGGAAAACATTTGGGATACCGGCTTATGATGTAGCAAGCGGATTTCAGGCTTGGTGGATTCGCAATGACTGGCTCAAGAAGCTGGGTCTCAAACAGCCGACAAACCCGGATGAATTGCTTGAGGTCATGAAGGCCTTTACTTTCAAAGATCCTGATGGCAATGGCAAGGATGATACGTATGGGTTTATTGGAGGCGTCGGGAAAGACGGCAGCATCGGGAACCAAGGCTGGGATTCCATCATGCTCATGTTCGGCATCACACCAAGCGACACTCAATATTCGGATGGCAAACTTATTATTGGCAGCGAAGATCCAAGACTTAAGGAAGCATTGACATTTATTAATAAAATCATAGAAGCCAAAGTCGTTGATCCGGACTGGGTATCTATGAATGAATCGGCTTCGCGGGATGCCAAAATGTTCAAAGGCAAGGGCGGAATCGTTCTAAACGACCTGCGTCGTATGGAGCCTAGCGGTCAAGCAAAGATGAAGGAAGTAGGCGGCGAAGTGCCGGAGTGGACAGTGATGGCTCCTCCGAAAGGTCCGAGGGGGGATCAAACGGCCGGATATGAAGCCTTCCAAAATAATTCCTGGCTGATTTCCAAAGTGGCTGCGAAAGATCCAGCGAAGTTAACGCGCATTCTGGATTTTCTGAACTACTGGTACACGGATAAAGAACTGTATCCTTATGTCGCCTACGGACTGAAAGGGACCCAATGGGATCTGGTGGATGGCAAAGCAAAGAGGCTTAATGTAAGTCCGGATGTTACCAACAAAACATTATGGATCACCAACTATTTCATGCCTCGTCGGGTGGATGACCCGATATTTTTCAACTTTTTGAATCCGCAAACGGCAGAGTTTCGGCAAAATAATTTGAAGTATATCCAACCAAACAAAATTACACCGTATGTCGTAGCAGACCCGGCAGATCCTTTATACAATGACCGCAAAAAATATGTAAATGAAATGGTATTGAAGTTTATGACCGGTAAAGAACCGTTAAGCAATTGGGATTCTTATGTCAACACATTGAATTCGAAATTTGAGCTTGGCAAGTTCAAGGAGCTTACGACCAAGCAGCTCCAAGAAGCAGGAATTATTAAGTAACATAGCGATGGCAGTTGAAAAAAGACCTGAACACCCGGGTCTTTTTTCAACTGCCATCGCCTACCCATATAGCCACTTAGCTTTTATGATAACCTTAAATTAAGCGTAGGAGGGGGAGGCTTTATCTTTCGGTATAGCAGCATGACGGTCAAGTTGTTCCTCCTTTGTTTTATTTTTGTTCTGGGCAGCGTGTTGCTCATCAGTCAACTCTCTTATCAATTTATTAAGAATCAAATTCGAGATAACGATTATTATTACATTAGTCAAATGCTGTCCAAGGTTGATCAGTACGTATCCCTGACTTCCGCAACGTTGAATACCATTCTGTTCTCCGTAAGCTCTTCCAATCCGAATGAAATGGATATGGAATCGCTCGAATCGCGGGTTAGTCAGCTTTATGAAATCAATAGCAACTATGTGTCCGATGTATACGTGATCAAAGAAGATATGTCGATTGTGGGAGGCAATATCCCTTCCAAAGTGCTCAAGGAGCTGCCACCGGACAGGAACCGCATCTATGAATTGGCGGCGCAGTCCCCCTATAGCATGATTGTAATAGGTCCGTATCACTCCTCGTTCTCAGGTTGGACGATCACGATGGCCAAATATATACCGAATAGCAGACCTTCTATCGTGGCAGCACTGGATATCGATCTGAGTTCATTTGAACAAACCCTATTGAAAATAAATCGCGAAGAGTCCATCAATATCGTTATTCTGGATGAGAAGGGCAAGATCATAGCCGGCAAGCCGGGTCATGGAGGCATCTTGCAGCCTGAAACCAGTTCGTTCCATTTCGGGGGGCTCACCTCGGAGGAAATCGCGCAATCGAATGAAAGCACGATTGTCGTCCGCAATTCATCGGAACATCCGATCACCATGATCAAAAGACTGACCTCGCGATTTAATTGGACCATCGTGTCGATTAACTCTGAACAATTCCTGACTCGATCATTGAAGAAAATTACGGATTATCTGTACGTTCTGATTGCGATTGGGTTTATCCTTAGTTTGATGATTGCTTTAGTCATTACCAGATATATCCGAAAGCCAATGAGTCAGCTGCTGAACAAAATCAATCTAATCAAGCATGGCAATTTGCAGGAAAGAGTTAACATGAACAGGAAGGACGAATTCGGCATTTTGTCTGGCTCCTTCGATCAAATGGTCGATCAAATTTCCGACTTGATTGAGAATTTGAAGGAAAATAAGGAGCTTCAACGATTGCTTGAGATTCAAATGCTGCAATCCCAGATTAATCCGCACTTCCTGTACAATACATTAGGTTCGATTAGCAATGCGGTCAGCTTGGGGCGTTATGAGAAGGTAGACCCTGTTATACGCTCGTTGATCGCCATCTTGGAGTACGGTGTTGCTGACGCGGCGGTTCAGGTTACTTTAAGAGAGGAACTCAACAACATTCGAGATTATATTGAAATTCAGAATGTGCGGAATAACCAATATTTCGAACTTGTCGAGCAGATTGAGGAGCCTCTGATGGATCAGCTTGTTTTCCGTATGCTGCTGCAGCCGATCGTCGAGAACAGCCTCTTTCATGGCTACCAGGGAGGCCGAATCGCCGGTGAAGTCATCATTCAAGCTTACCGAGAGGAGAACGTTGCCGTGATCGAAGTGATCGATCATGGTGTCGGTATGACGGAGGAGCAGACAAGCAGCCTCTTGCATGCAGGCGTTAGCCGAGGCGGCGATAGACGCAAACGGATTGGACTATTAAACATCCACCAGCGAATTCAGCTTCATCACGGATCAGCCTATGGATTAACGATAAGCAGCGCCCCGAACAAAGGAACCTGCGTCAGAGCTGTTTTCCCATACTTGACGAGAGAAAGGGAAGATCATTTATGAGAAAAATCCGATGCATCATTGTGGAAGACGAAGAGTTGATTGTGGAGCGGCTGAAGTTGTTTTTCACCAAACATGACGACCGTTTCGATCTGATCGGACATGCCTATTCGGGGCAAGAAGGCATACAGCTCGCTTTGCAGCTGCAACCGGATATCGTCGTAACGGATATCGTCATGCCAGGCATGGACGGCATCATGATGATTCAATCGTTGAAAGAGAGGCTGCCTTCGACGTTCTATATCATTCTGACGGCATACGCCAAATTCGAATATGCAAGAAGCGCTCTCCATCTTGAAGTGCAAGAGTACGTGAACAAGGTCCCGATGGATGAAGAGGCGATCCTCAAGGCGCTCGAGAAAACGTCATACCGCATCGTGGAGTTTGAAATGAAGCGAAGGCTGCAGCAGACCCATAGGGAGCATATGTACCGTATTAGGAAACAAATTCTTAAGGAGATTATCGGGGGGGAGTTACATCCATCCCGCATGGTGGTTTTGGCGAAGGACCTGCAATTTCATTTCATACCGAGTTTCTACAATGGTTTTGTGATTGAACTGGATTCGATTGAACATGTTTCACATTTGAGCCAAGCGGATAAGAGCCTGATCAGATTCGCGATGATGAACATTGCCGAGGAAACGATTCAGAGTCATACCCAAGGGTTTTGTAGCGAGATTGCGGAAGATCGCCTGTTCGGTATTCTTACATGGCCTCATATGTACAGCGATAGTGAAAATAACCAGCGCTGCTTGACGTTAGGCAATGAGCTTATTGCCAATATGCGCAATTATTTAAAGTTCTCCGTTTCAATCGGCTTTAGCGGCATTGCCAAGGGGTGGGAGCAGCTGCCCAAAGTCTACAAAGAAGCAGCGGACATTTTTGAAGATGTTTATTATAAGGATAAAGGAGCTATCTTAACGCCACTCCACCGGATTCGCTACGAGGCACGAAATGTAGATGAGCTGCACGTTAAAATTCAGGATTTTATGCAGCATCTGCAATCGGGATCTCAACATGAGCTTTTATTGACTAGGCTGCGTGATATGAAAAGCTGGGTTGATCATCACAAAATTCCGAGAACACAGATGATTCCGATCGTTCTCCATCTGCTGGAATCGATTCGGCGAAGACTGCAAGATCAACATAGAACCGCTCCGCTGATTCAGGTTGACACGATAAAATCACAGAGCTTCAACAAACAGTGGGAGTTTCTATTGGGCTATCTGGAGAATGGTTTTGCCGCAGCCGCTAAACATTCGAGAAAGCCTGAAATTGTGAAGGCGAAAGAGTTCATTGCCCTCCATATCACGGAACGTATTTCATTGGGCGAGGTTGCCGAGCATGTGAACTTGACTCCCGCTTACTTCAGCGGACTTTTCAAAAAAGAAGAGTCCGTAAGCTTAGTTGACTATATTAATCAACGCAAGGTTGAACTCGCTGCGGAGATGCTGAAGAAGAGGGATTATTCCAATCAGGAGCTGGGAGATGCCATTGGCATTTATAATGAGCGTTATTTTATAACGTTATTTAAACAGTTCATAGGAGAGTCTCCGCAGAAGTATAGGAAACGATGGTTTACTTAACCTCAAACGGTTGAAATGCAAGGCCCATGAACGTATTCATGGGTCTTCTTTGTTTTCGAAAAATTTTAAATCAATGCCCATAAATCTCGAACAAGCTCATCGGCCTGCGGCTATACAATAAGGCTGGGAATGTCAGACAAGACGATTCAATTTTCTTAAATCAGAAGGAAGCAGGGAAGAAGAAAGGGGCACCTATTCATGGACATTTATTCCAAAGTGAAGCAAGTTCCGCACGCGGCAAAAATGATGGATGATGAGTACTATATCTGGTGTACAAGTGTAGTAGAAGGCCATGACGGGAAGTATCATATGCTTTATTCGCGGTGGCCGAAGAGCTTAGGCCATTATGCTTGGGTTACGGATTCAGAGGTTGCTTATGCCGTAGCCGATCATGCGTTAGGGCCGTATGAGTTCCAAAGTGTGGCCTTACTGCGAAGAGGAGCAAGTTATTGGGACGGCGTCTGCACGCATAACCCTACAATAACGAGAATTGGAGATTTATATTATCTCTATTATACAGGTACGACTGGTAAAGCGAAGGTTCGGCAGCCTGCTTCGATGTCCGATCCGGAATGGTGGGAATATCGCAATAACCAGAGAATCGGTGTCGCCGTGGCTGAGCACCCGGCTGGTCCATGGCAGCGTTTCGATCGTCCTGCGATCGATATTAGTGATGAAGCAACTGCGTTTGATTCCTTGGCGGTTACCAATCCCAGCGCGACAACGCGTCCGGATGGGGGCGTGCTTGTAATCTACAAGGGGATAACTCGCTGCGATCGCTTGCAAGGCGGACAAGTGCTTTATGGAGCAGCTATTGCCGATAAACCGGAAGGGCCTTATGTCAAACAAGAAGGACATGTTTTTGAACATGCAGGTACAGGTGATCATTGGATGGTTGCGGAGGATCCGTTTATTTGGCATGATCTTGACCGTTATTACGCCTTAACGCGGGATGTCGTAGGGATCTTCACAGGTGAGAACGGCGGAATTGCATTATTCGAATCTTATGACGGGTTGAATTGGCAAGCGGCAGCTCAACCGAAAGCTTTGGGGAACGAGTTTCAATGGGAGGATGGCACTTTCAGTGGAACCAAGCTGGAGAGGCCGCAGTTATTGATTAAAGACGGCGTCCCGCAAGTGTTGTTCGGGGCCGTAGATGTGAACATGCCGGACCGTCGGTCGCATTCGTTCAGTGTGTTTATTCCGCTCGTTTAGCCATTTGAAGAAGAGAACTGAATGGCCAAAAGAAAAGCAGGCAGCCACTGATGAAAATTACGAGGCTCGAACTCTTCAAGGTGCCGCCAAGAGGGTGGTACGGCAGCGGAATGGTAATCGGCAGGCTATTCGTGTGGCCTGCCCGTAACATGAAAGCCCGAATAAGGCCCTGCGAAGTGAAGCATTTCGCAAGGCTTTATTCGGGCTATAATAGTTAGGCTTCGATGCGGAAGCGGTAGAGCGCGCTTTGGAAGTCGCCGCGCTGACGAGGAAGAGGCAGTCCCGCATACATTAACTCGTCGCCGCCGTATACGTCGTTGCTGCTCAGGTCGCGGTAATTACGCTGCGGATCGAGCCCTTTCAGCTTAAGGCGCTTGAACGGATCGTTAGGCTCAGCCAGTATGTTGAAGTAGCATGCCAACACATCCCGGCCGTCCTCGGATACGAACATCCAAGCGGCATCCAAGCCCTCGAACGGGCTCAAGAGACGGTAGAAGCGGCCGAATTGCACGAATTCCCTCAGCTCTTTGTACTGGGCGACTTGCTGCTTGGCAAGCTCGCGCTCTTCATCCGTAAACGTCGTCAGATCCAGCTCGTAGCCGAAGTTGCCCGACATCGCGACATCTCCGCGCATGGCCAGCGTTGTCATCCGGTGCACCTGGTGATTCGGCACAGCGGAGACGTGGGCGCCCATCGAGGAGATCGGGTAGACGAGGCTTGTGCCGTACTGGATCTTCAAGCGCACGACCGCATCGGTATTGTCGCTGGTCCATGTTTGCGGCATATAGTGCAGAATGCCCGGATCGAACCGGCCGCCGCCGCCGGAGCAGCTCTCGAAGAGCACATTCGGGAAGGCGGATGTGATCCGTTCCATAACGGCATACAAGCCCAGCATGTAACGGTGAGCAGTCTCTCTCTGACGTTCCGGCGGCAATGCGGCGGAGCCGATCTCCGTCATATGCCGGTTCATGTCCCATTTCACATAGGTAATGGGTGCACTAGCCAGCACGCCGGAAACCGTATTGACGATATAGTCGCACACCTCGGGGCGGGTTAAGTCGAGAATGAGCTGGCTCCGTCCTTCCGACCGGGTGCGGTTCGGCACGTGCAGGCACCAGTCGGGGTGGGCCCGGTACAGCTCGCTGTCGCGGGAAATCATCTCGGGCTCGAACCAGAGACCGAACTGCAAGCCCAAGCGGTTGACGCGAACGGCTAGATCCTCCAAGCCATCCGTCAGCTTGGCCTCATTGACGAACCAATCGCCCAGCGAGGTCGTGTCGTCGTTCCGCTTGCCGAACCAGCCGTCATCCAGCACGAACAGCTCGCTGCCAAGCTCTTGGCCGGCCTTTGCGATTTGTTCGATTTTCTCAGCGTTAAAGTCGAAATACGTTGCTTCCCAGTTATTAATAAGCACGGGACGCGGCTTGTCGCGAAATGCTCCACGGCACAGGCGTGTCCGGTACAGCTCGTGGAACGTCTGGGACATGCTGGTAAGGCCCTTGTTCGAGTACACCATGATCGCTTCCGGCGTTTGGAACGACTCGCCAGGCTCCAGCAGCCAGGAGAAATCGAACGGATTGATCCCCATGGCAATGCGCGTCGTATACATTTGGTCAACCTCGACGGATGCCAGGAAATTGCCGCTGTATACGAGGTTGAAGCCGTATACGCTGCCGCTGTCCTCGGTCGCACCGTGCGCAAGCAGGGCCAGGAACGGATTATGCTGATGGCTGCTCGCACCACGGCGGCTCTCGATGGATTGCGTGCCCGGCTTAAGCGCTCTCCGCTCGATGTAGCGTTCTCTTGCCCAAGCTCCGGAGAGGTGCAGCATGTCGAATTTGTCATGCGGGAAATCCACATTGAGGCTGAGTGCTCTCAGCAGCCGGAGCGGCTCTTGGCCTAGATTCACGAACCGGACGCTGCGGGCGATGGCTTCATGCCGGGCAAAGGCGGTGTAGCTCAGAATCGCCTGAAGCCCGATGAGCTTGTCCTCCAGCACAATCTCCAGCGTTTGCGCCTCAGCGTCATCTTCCGTATAGGTGGCAGGCAGTCCAGTCAGCGGGGCTTTGCCCTGGGTAATCGTATGAGAGACATACTTCAAATCGGTCACCGTCGTCCCGTTAGCCAGCTGCACTTGATAGGCCGGCGCACGGAAGTCGGAGTTGCCGTAGCCGGGGTACTCGAGCGGAAGCATGTCCAAGGAGTAGGATCTGTCGGGCGGCTCGGGATTCGGAGAGAATGCGCGGTCCGTCGTGCGGATCAGACGATCCGGCTTCGCGTCACGGACGGGATCTCCCCAGTACAGATGGGCCAAATGACCCGATTTATAAATGTGCAGCACATAGCTGGAACGGCCGGCTTGCAAATGAAATAAGCGCTGCTGAGCATCAAACAGGATGGACATAAGAAGAAACACCTCATACTTTCTATCATTCATTCTAGTTAGAATATCCATCCATAATAATCACAATCACCGTAAATTCCTATGGAGAAAAGGAGGATGAATATGTAGGGATGTAGACTATCCCCAAATTCATGCGGCATATGTTACAATGAGACCACGAATATGGACTGATTTTGGAGGAATTTATGCCTTCGCGTTACTCATTTCTGATCAAACTCATCGTGACGACGTCGCTCATCAGCGCTCTGCCTTTGCTATGCTTAGGTGTATACGCTTTCTTTCAGTCGACCTCCACCGTTCAAGCCAAGGTGAACGAAGCGAATGTATTTATTTTGCAGCAATCGCAGAGCCGGGTCGAGCAGATTCTCAAAGTCGTCGACCAAGTCTCGGGCCGCTATGCGGAGACGCCTTTCGTCGTGAATGCCGTCGGCAGGCGAATGGAAATTGAAGATTTTCAAGATATCGAGCTGTTGGTCAAAGGTCTGCTTGGCGTCCAGACGTATGAACTTGGCGTCAAATCCGTGGAGCTGCACAGCTTGCAGTACCGTTGGTACATCAAAGACGGGGGCTTCTATTTCGGCACGGATACGACCAAAACGGTTAATGATTTAAATTCCGTCTATACGTCCCGGTGGATGCCCGATCAGGATGCCTCTTTCGCCGGAATTAAACTGGTGAAGACGATCCCGGCACTGGCTGCAGAGCCGAAGGGTTATCTATTCGTCCGGATGTCGAATACGGAATTGGCCAAGCTGCTGACAGGCGGCTTCTCGACAAGGGAAACGATGGTTGTGGATGACAAGATGAACATTATCATCCACAGCGATCCGGCCAGAATCGGGCAAAATGTGCTTGCCGAGCCATGGGCCAAGGAGTTGAAGCAGCCCGGTCATACGCAGGGATACATCAACAGCACGGTGTCCGGCAAGCCGTACAGCATCATCTACAATCAATCCCGGTACAATAATTGGACTTATGTATCGGTCATTCCGTTGGAAGAGGCGAAGAAGGAATCCGCAGCGATCGGATGGGCTACGCTTACAGCTTGCATCGTGCTGCTGCTGCTTGCTGCGCTGCTCTCCTATTGGGCGTCCAAGCGCATGTATTTTCCGGTGCGCAGCCTCATGGAGTTCACGATGCGCCATAGCAAGCAGCAAGGCGGGGGCTCAGCCGTGAAGGACGAGCTCCAGTGGATCGGCCATCAGGTCGCTTCGCTGCATCAATCCAAGGAACAATTGGAAGGCCAAATGAAAATCCAGGCCGGTCAGCTCGTCGATTACTTCATGCTGAAGCTGTTTCAGGGCGAGCTGCACCGCAGCGAGATGGAGGAGCAAGCGCTGCGGTTCCAGCTGCCGGCGTGGAGGCGCTATGCCGTTATGGTGCTGCAGATCGATACGCTCGATCAGACACGGTACCGCTCGAGTGAGCAGGATCTCCTACTATTCGCCATTAACAATATGGCTGCGGAATTGATCCCAATGCCGAAGCGCATCCATGCCATGCCGATCGGCAATTACCAAGCGATCCTAGTGGGCAGCGATACGGAGGACCGCATGGACCTGCTCGGCGAGTGGAGCGCACTGGCCATGTCGGTGCAAAGCGCAGCGGACGAGTATCTCGGCCTCAAGGTCAGCATTGGCATCTCCCGGCCCTATGACCACTTGTTCGGGACGGCCGGAGCCTTCCTTGAAGCCAAGGAAGCGCTGCAGTACCGCATTCGACTAGGGGAGAAAGCGATTCTTCATCTCGACGATCTGAAGCCGAAGCAGGCGCCCAGTCATTATTATCCGCACCATCTGGTGTCGGAATTGACGCAGGCGATCGCTTTTCTGGATAAAGACAAGGCGGGCGAACTGCTTCAGCAGTTTATTATGGAGGTGCTGCGCGTAGAGACCGATCCGAACGTGTACCGGATGTCCTTCGCCATGCTGCTGACGGACCTCCTCCGGGTCTTGTACGATGCCGGAGAGGTGCTGTCGCACGATCAGCGCAACGCCTATGAACAGATGCTCCGGCTGAAGACTCCGCAGGAGATCGAAGCCTGGTTCAAGGTGCAAATGATCGATCCGATGATGGAGCTGACCCGCAAGCGGCACGAAACGTCGGGCAAAAGCATCTCACGCTCGGTCATGGATCTCATTCACGCCCACTACGACAGCGAGTTGACGCTGGAGCAGTGCGCGCTGCAATTAAATTACAGCACACACTACATCCGCCGGATGTTCCGCAAAGAAACCGGCATGAATTTCAGCGATTACTTATCCGGTTACCGGCATGACATGGCCAAGAGCTGGCTCAGCGGGACCGAGATGAAAATTACCGAAATCGCCGAAAGGCTGCAGTACACGAATGCCCAGAATTTCATCCGTCAATTTCGCAAGCTCGAAGGCATGACGCCCGGCCAGTACAGGGAGCAGATTCGCAAATCGAGTTGACGATTTATTCAAGAGCCACCCATACGGGTGGCTTTTTGGCGTCGTTCAATGATTATTCCGAGGGCCGCTGATGATTATACAGATGATGATGCAGCTTGAAATAGCGGGTTTCACCAGGTATTCAAGCAGATGGAGCGCTGCTGATTATTGCAAGCAATTTGCCGCCTCGATATGCTAACGCTGTCACATCAAACGAGGAGGACGAGGCGAAGGTGGAACTGACTTCCAAACCGTTACAAGCGGATACGGGTGCCAAAAGCAAGGCTCGCCGGAGGCTGGGCCGTTTGCTGAAAAACAAATGGCTGTACGCGATGGCGCTACCCGGCATGCTCTATTTCATTATTTTTCGTTATTTGCCCATGTGGGGGCTGTTGATTTCCTTTCAAGACTACCAGCCGGCTTTAGGGATGCTGCACAGCAAGTGGGTGGGACTGAAACATTTCGAGAGATTCTTTTTTGACGCGTCGTTCGGTATGCTGTTCAAAAATACGATTATCCTCGCCGTGTACAATCTCGTCTTTTTCTTCCCGCTGCCGATTATTCTGGCGCTCCTTCTTAACGAAGTGCGCAGGGAAGTGTTCAAGCGCAGCATCCAGACGATTGTGTACATTCCCCATTTCGTATCTTGGGTGGTCGTCGTCGGGATCTCTTACATTTTCTTTACGACTGAAGGCGGGATTGTCAACGATCTGCTGGTCTCATTGGGTCTGCCGAAAGTGGAGTTTCTGATCTCCAGCGAGTGGTTCCGGACGATGATCGTTTCGCAAGTGGTATGGAAGGAAACGGGCTGGGGGACGATTATTTTCCTTGCGGCGCTGGCCGGCGTGGATCCGCAGCTGTATGAGGCGGCCCGAATCGACGGGGCCAACCGGTTCCGCCAATTATGGCATATTACGCTTCCGGCGATTCGCAGTGTCATTGTCATTCTGTTCATTCTGCGGCTCGGATCGTTCCTGGATACGGGTTTCGAACAAATCTTCCTGATGCTGAACGCCATGAACCGCGAGGTAGGCGAAGTATTCGATACGTACGTTTACAATGTCGGCATTCAGCAAGGCCAATTCAGTTATAGTACGGCCGTCGGATTGTTCAAGTCGATCGTCGGTCTGGTGCTGGTGGTCGGCGCCAACCGGTTGGCCAAAAAATTCGGCGAAAGCGGCCTGTATTAAAGAAGGGATTGGTGATCCATGATCAACAGAAGTTTGGGCAGCCGTATGTTTGACGGCTTCAATTACACATTTCTCAGTATATTCGCCCTTGTCACACTACTGCCGTTCATTTACATTATTTCGGTTTCTTTTGCAGAGCCGGAGGAAGTGCTGAGGCGCGGATTCATCCTGTTCCCGACGACGTTCTCGCTGGAAGGGTACCGTTATATTTTCTCGACGCAAACCATTGTCAACAGCTTATTCGTCACGATCGGCATTACGGTGGCCGGAACCTTCATTAACTTATTGTTCACGTCGCTGCTCGCCTATCCGCTATCACGGGCGGATTTTGCCGGGCGCAAGCTGTTCATGATGATGATCGTCTTCACGATGCTGTTTCACGGCGGCATTCTGCCGACGTTCCTCGTCGTCAAAGCGTTGGGCATGCTGAACAGCTATTGGTCGCTGCTCATACCGAATGCGATCAGCGCGTTCAATCTCATCGTGGTCGTGAGCTTTTTCCGCGAGCTGCCGGAAGGGCTGGAAGAGGCAGCCAAAATCGACGGCTGCAGCGATGTCGGACTGCTTTTCCGGATCGTGCTGCCGCTCTCGGCGCCGGTGCTGGCCACCTTTGCCCTGTTTTATGCCGTGGGGCATTGGAACACCTTTTTCAACGCGATCATGTATATCAACGATTCGAAAATGTGGCCGATTCAAGTGTGGCTGAGGCAGATCGTCATTTTATCCCAAGGCGGGATCGGAGACTCCACCCAGTTCGACCAGAACTACATCGCTCCGCCGTCAACCATCATCAAGATGGCCGTTATCGTCATCTCGACGGTACCTATTCTGATCGTGTACCCGTTCCTGCAAAAGCATTTCGCGAAAGGCGTTCTGCTCGGATCGGTGAAAGGGTAACAGCCGGTAACAGGCCCGAAAACTATTGTGATCGGGCAGCATTCATATAGAATAAGACTATGGGGAGGCATTGCCACAATGAAGAAACATGCGGGAATGAGAAAAACGGGACTGGCTGCAATGGGAGTTATGGTAGGCGCAGCTGCGCTGCTTGCCGGCTGCGGGAACGAAACGAATCCGGCTGCGGGAGGAAGCGCAGGTTCAAGCAGTGCGCCGGCTGCCAGCCAGGAGCCTTTGAAGCTGAGCGTCATGACGCTCATGTATGCAGAGCCGCCTAAAGCGGACAGCGAAGTTCAGAAGCAGATCGAAGCTTATACGAACACGAAATTGGACATTTCCTGGGTACCGAACTCCTCCTACAAGGAAAAAGTCAATGTCACCATCGCATCAGGCGAGCTTCCTAAGGCGCTGCTCGTGCAGAACAACAAGGATTCCAACATTTTGAGCGCGGTTCGTGCCGGCGTATTCTGGGAAATCGGCCCTTATCTAAAGGATTACCCGAACTTGTCCAAAATGAATCCGGCGGTGTTCGACAACATTAAGGTCGATGGCAAAATATACGGCTTGTTCCGGGCGCGCGATCTGTCCACCTACGGCATCCTGTTCCGCAGCGACTGGCTGAAAAACGTCGGCTTAAGCGCACCGAAGACGCTAGATGATTTGTATAACGTTCTAAAAGCGTTTACGCTTAACGATCCGGACAAGAACGGCAAGGCCGATACAGTAGGCTTGACGGAGGAGAAAACGATGGACGGCTTCGGCGTCGTGGCTTCCATCTTGGGCGCACCGAACTCATGGGAAGTGAAGGACGGCAAGTTAAGTCCGGATTTCCTTACACCTGAATATTTCGAAGCGATGAAATTCTATAAGAAGCTGTATGATGAGAAGCTGATCAAGCAGGATTTCCCTGTTCTGAACAATCAGCAGAAGAAAGATGATATCAACCAAGGCAAAGCTGGCGCCGTTATTTCAAATATGATTGATGGAGCGGGCTACCAAGCCACGCTTGCCAAATCGTTCCCGGGCGCGGATATCGACGTCGTCTCCCGGATCCAAGGGCCCAAAGGCGAAAGGTTGCCTGGCGGGGTAGGTTACAACAGCGTGTTCATGTTCCCCAAATCCAGCGTGAAAACAGAAGCGGAACTGAAGCGAATTCTCGGCTTCTACGATAAGCTGTCCGATCAGAAGATGCTGGATTTACTGGGCTGGGGAATTGAAGGGAAACATTACAAGATGGAGGACGGCAAGCCGGTATTTATCGATCAGAAGCTTCAGGATACCGAGGTCGGCTCCAGCTATTTGCAGCTCCAGATTGCCAAGTATACGGCCAAAACGACAGGCAAAGAGACCCCGCTTATGGAGAAGTACGGTAAAATGATCAAAGAAAACGAAGCAATTGCGGTGAACAATCCGACGAATCCGCTCGTTTCCGAAACGCAAACGACCAAAGGCAGCGAGTTGAAGCCGATTATTGACGACGCCCGGACGAAATACATCCTAGGCAAAATCGATGAGGCGGGCTGGAAGCAGGCGATCGAGCAGTGGAGAAAAGCCGGCGGAGACAAAGTGATTGAGGAGTTCAGCGCGCAGTACGCGAAGAATGGGAAATAAATGCAAGAGGCTGTTGCCGGCTATCAGCCGGGGACAGCTTTTTTTCAAAATAGCCCACGATTTTTCTCATTGACACATCGGCCGCTCGTTCTATTTAATAGAAGCATACATAATAGAATTGAGGCTGATCCGTGAATCGCAAACCAACGCTCTGGACACTAATTGCAACGCAAATTTTCTATCTTTTATTTATCCTGGTATGGATGTTTATTGCCGGTATGTCGGTTATGATGTTCGATAGCCCTGATGCGGCAAGCAAGGCCACAACCTGGCTCATCTTCGCAGCCATCTTATTGTACCCTGCGGGCGTGCTGACAGCGCTCATTGCCGGGTGGCTCATGTTCTCCCGCCGGAGATACAGAGCCGCACTTCTTTGGAACTGTATTCCCCTCATCTGGATTTTGCCGCTGGGCGGTTTTTTTGCCTACGCCAACCTGAGCTAAGCTTGTTTCCTTCAAGTACCTATAGGCAGGAGAACGGCCATGCAGTATCATCTTACATAGGGTGATCTCACATGTTCATTGCTCCTATGCTTCTGCAAGACGCCAAAGATAACAGACCTTATAACAGTAAACATCATATAGCTGAAGTGAAATTAGACGGCCTTAGATGTATTGTTTCTCATATGGATAAACTCTATGTATATACGCAAGACGGTCAATCGGTTACGCACAAATTTCCGGAACTGTTCGACTGTCCGCTGCCGGAAGGAACGATTCTTGACGGAGAATTGATCATGATGGATGATCAAGGCAGGCCTGATTTCGAGGCGATGTCCGCGAGATTTTTGTCTCCGACGGACCGAACGCCCGTTATTTTTGTCGCCTTTGATATTTTGCGGCATAAGGGCATTGACATTACAGGCTTGCCTTTGCTTAAGCGCAAAGAACTGCTCGATCAAGCGTTTGTCGAGAATGGCCATTATCGTAAGATCAAGATTCATGAAGGTAAAGCGGTCGATTATTTCGAAACAATCCGAGAGCGGGGGCTTGAAGGCATCGTTCTGAAGTCCAAGAAGGATCATTTCAAATACGAGAGCAACAAACGCTCCAGACAGTGGCAGAAGGTCATCAATTGGACGTATGCGGATGTCTATATTTCCGGTTACCGCAAGCACAATTTTGCCCTGTTGGCATCGATCGACTCGGCGAATGGCGCCAAGCTTCCGGCCGGCGTCATTGAGACAGGACTTACCCCTCTGCAGCAGAATCTGTTTGACGGAGTCAGGCAGCGTCTGGTTTTGAAAGAAGACCAACATTTTGTCTACATGGAACCTCTCCTCATGGCAAGAATCAAGACACGGAACTGGACCAAGAACGGCAAGCTGCGATCTCCTGTTTTCATGGAATTTGTCAGGGCATAAACAAAAAAGACTGGAACACCAAGGAGGAAGTGGTGGTACAGTCTTTTTGTTTATTAGGCGGAGTTTAGCGTCTGAATGCCGCCCCGCTTAGTTGTTGTTCGGCGATTTGCACAAGTCTTCTTGTAATGTGTCCGCCGATCGCGCCGGTATCGCGCGTTGCCATGAACCCGTAATATCCGTCTTGCGGAATCTGAATACCGAGCTCTTGCGCGACCTCGTATTTCATTTGGTCAAGAGCTGCTCTTGCTTGCTGGACAACTAAGGAATTGCTGTTTCTGTTGCTAGCCATGGGGTTCACTCCTTTATTTGGTGTACGAGTAGTTTGTGGAAGTTTTGGTTATTTATGCATGCGTATTGAAAAAAAATACTTGTTCAAAAACGTGACAATAGAGTTTGAATGCGTTTGCAATCTACTGGTGGAAAATTTTGTGCCATGTTTTCGCGATATCCGCGTGTTACAATCGGAAAGATCCGTTATGGATCTAAAACCTAGAAGGCCGAAGCTTCTCCGGAAGCACGGGGGACCCAATCTTTGGGGTGAAGCCGCAGAACAGCGGCCGGGTGATTCCTCTTTGACCCGAATCCGACAGCTAACCTCGCAGGCCGTAAGAAGGAGAGAATAGCAGCATGAAACGTTATACCAAATTCATCGTAACAAGCGCATTGACCCTGAGCGTTCTGATGGGAGGAACTGCGGCGATGGCCGCGACGGCTACGCATACGGTGGCGGACAACGATACGATGTGGCTTATTTCCAAGAAATATGGCGTCAGCCTCACATCGCTTATTCAGGCTAATCCGCAAGTGGCGAATCCGAATGTCATCTGGTCCGGCATGAAGCTGAACATTCCCGGAGCTGCTCAGGCAGGAGGCTCTCAAACGCAAACACCAGCGGAGACGGCGCCCGCACAATCTGCTTTCGCCAGCCAGGTTGTCACACTAGTGAACAAGGAACGGGCCAAAGCAGGTCTTGGAGCTTTGACGAGCGACACCGTGCTGACCGGCATGGCGCTGGACAAAGCAAAGGATATGTACAATAACGGTTACTTCGATCATACTTCACCGACATACGGTTCCCCATTCGATATGATGAGCTCTTATGGCATTCGTTATTCTTATGCAGGCGAGAATATTGCCAAAGGACAGCAAACGCCTGAAGCTGTGATGACCGCATGGATGAACAGCACAGGACATCGCCAAAACATTTTAAGCCCTAATTTCAATAAAATCGGCGTCGCTTATTACAACGGTGTATGGGTGCAGGAATTCATCCAAAACTAATCGAAACGAACAGCCCTTGGACTCTCCCGGCGAGAGAACCAAGGGCTTTATTTATGCCGATTTTGCCGCCAATGGGCTAGTCCCCACATCAGCAATGGCAGGCTGACCGAATAGAGCGGGAAAAAGAACGGGATGGCAATTTTCTGCGGGAAGATGACCGAGCTTTCGATGAAGTCCCGCGGGATCACGGCGATAAGGACCGCGGCCGGAGCGACTACCCCCATCAGGCGTCGCCACTTTTGAACGCCGAGGCCTAGGGCGGTGCCGTAGGTGCAGATGAAGAAATACAGGGACACTTTGGTGAACACGCTCATAATCCAGATCGCAACCACGAAGGAGTCCAGGTTTTGAAAGAAATCGTAATAGCTGATATAGTGTACCAGATTGAAATAAGGATACGTCTGGCCGGAGGCGGTACGCTCACCGAAAACGGATACGATCAGGAACGTTGAAATGCTCGTAACCAGTCCCGTTATCGCTACGCCGAGCAGAGCGGGTCTTACGCCTGACGTCGGTTTGGACACGAAGGCCAGCAGAATTAACAGCATCATGCAGTCGCCCAGGAAGGTCGAGGTCGGCAGCGCCCCTTGAAGAATTACCTTCACACCGGTGTCGGCATAGATGGGGAGGATGTTGTCGAGATGAATGTTTTTCATACTCAGCAGGACCGGGATCGCAATGCCTAGCAGCGTAATGGGCCCCAGCATCTCGCAGCATCGGGCAAGCGCCTCTATGCCGGAGTAAGTTACATAAACGGCTACGAGCAGCATGCCGAGGATGGGAACGAGGATAGGCGTTCTGGGCAAAATGGTTGCGACAATGAACTCCGCATATTGCCGTAGGATAACCGCAAGCACACTGTACCAGTAAATAAAATACAGCCAAGCAACCCCCTGCCCAAGATAACGGCCAAATATGCTCTTGGCGTAGGACATAAGCGTCTGCCCAGGGAACACCAGGCTCACGCGGGTGCAGACATAAGCGATTCCGACCCCGATGCCGGTTGCGCAAAGCGTTGAAATCCACGCATCCTGCTTGGCCATTCGTATAGACGGGTTAATGGTCAGCAGGACTGTCATGCCGATTTGCATGGTCATCATCATCCAGAATAGTTGTTTCCCGCTGATTCGCATGTCCATATAAGCTCCTTAATGTTCCAGAAGTTGGCCTAGCGGGTGAAAGAGGTAGTTGACAAGTTGACTCGGGCCGGGCAACCTGGGATTTATCACCAGTGATATAGCGAGAATCCAGCACAAGGCTAGAATCGAGAGGTAGGCCGCCCGTTCTTTCTTAGGTGCGTGTCTCAGCCGGTAAAACCATTGGATTACCGTAATGAGCAAGCTCACGAGCATGAATGCCGGAATATCCTTAGGCGTCATTTCGATGTTTCCTCTCCTTCATCTAACTTTCTTACGCTTGATAACCCTGGACGCAGCATGTTGGCGTCGGAATGAACGGTGACTTCGACTTGCGGGAAAATGTCATCCCAACGTTTTTTGTTTTCCCGCCATTCCTTCGGATAAGCACGGTGAAACTCTCCGGAGAAATCCAAAATGTCCGTCTTCATCTCCTGCTGCAATTTCCGTAATGCAAGTCCGACGCGGTTCTCAATATCTCGGTTCATAGCGGCTTCTACGGCTTTGACGGCTGCGGGGTTGGTGACCAAGTCCAGTTTCGTCGTGTTCTGTATGGCGTCGTCTTCCGTATGAATCCAGACGTTCATTTGCCATTTGCCATTCTCGATGAGGGGCTCCAGCTTTGTTTTGCTTTTGAGCAGCCGCAGAGAAACAGTCCCGCTCACGCCTTCCGGTGTCACGGTGATGACCGCGGTTTTCATTTCATTCCGCAGCCATAATAGACCGCGCGTTGTAACGTCATCGATGCTGCCGACCATTTTATCGTCCTTAAACACGGCGGAAGCATTCACGAAGCTTTCCGATCGATCCGGATTGCTAGGCGACTTCGGGGAGAGGATTTCGAGGAGCGGCAACGCTGCTGAACCGGATTGATTCGCCAGCATTTGCGCCAAATCGGCCATCGTGACACTAAGAATAATTTTACTTTTGCCGATCTCCCTCATGACTTCGGACGTATTCCGCTCAAGCCTCGTATTCATTTCAAGAATCTGCCGCGCATTTCCCTTACACACATAGACATAAGCACGCTCTCTCGGCTGCGGGGCTCTCATCAAATAATCGATATCATCACGAATGCCGCCGCGCGCCAGGGCTTCGCCGAAAATAATAATCTCCGTATGTCCCCAGAAAATTTTACGAGGCAGCTTCTCCTGCAGCTTGGACAGGGCGTCGGCAATATTCACGCCGACCGCCGATCGAACGAAGGAGGTTTGGCTGCCGCCTCCTTTGCTGCTGATTTCCATCCCGCCCCCGGCATTTGAGCTGCGCGGGACGAAAATCTGAATCGTGACTTCGATGAGTTTATCGTCGTAATTATCAATAGCCGCTCCGGTGACGAGCGCTAGATCGTTAACCTCTGTACGGTCCCAGCAGCCTGTCGCTACCACCGAGAAGAGGCAGGATAGAACGGCAAGCTTCCCCAAGCGGATCATCCTTGCCGCCCCCTTCTGAAGCTGGCGGCAAGCAGCAGAGCGCACGGGATACCGAGCTGCGTGAGCATGCCCAGGAACGGGATGGTTGTTCCAAGCGTACGCTTGAGCTCTTCGAAATTTGGCGACACCCAGAAGCTGAAAAGGATGATAAGGATACCTACCGGAACGATGAGCGCCTTATAATCGGGCAGCCCCAGCCACTGGGCCGTACCGAGGACGGTGGCATAGTAGATTAACGAAATTTTGACGAACATGCCGATAATCCAGATGGCCATCAACAGCGATTCCGCATGCTCCATGAAGTCGGCGATGGAAATGTACCGAACCGCCACGAGGAACGCGTAGTTAAATTGAACGGTAAGCGGACCGAATAAGAGCAGTATCGTCAGATTAATCACTAGCAGTGTGAACATCACGGATCCTACACTAATGAAGCACCAAGTCAGTATATGTTCCTTACGGTTGATCAAAGGGAAGAGAAAGGTCAAGATATAAAACTGTGTAAACCAAGAGGCTGGGACCAACGAGCCGACCAGCAGCGGAAGCGGGCCGTTTCCCATAATGGGAAACATCTCTTTCGGATGAAGATCGGGAATGAGCAGAACGACCATGAAGAAAATGATGAGCACAGCCGCAGGGACCAGAATCTGCGAGCTTCTGGCCAGCACCTCGATTCCTTCATACAAGACATAGGCGCATACCGCGACCATGCCAAAAATGACGACGGCCATCGGGGTTTCCTGAAGAAAACTGCCGATGACGAATTCCCCGTATTCGCGCAGGACGAGCCCGTTCGTGAACAAGAAGGAGAACAGGAAGAAGGCGGAGAGGGTTTTGCCTGCATATGTGCCTAGAATCGATTCGGTATACTGAATGAACGTAAGCTCGGGAAACTTCAAAAACAAGCGGTACATGACATATACCGTAATGATCCCCGCAATCGCCGCAAGGATAGGCGTCATCCACATATCGATGCCGGCGGTTCTCATCGTGATGGACGGAACCGAAAGCGCCGCCGTAGCGGCGATAGTCGGATGCAGGAGAATGGCGACTTGGAGCGGAGAGATGCGGCCATTATCGATCATGGGTATCATCCCCTTCGGACGGTACTGGTTGCTGCCCCTTCGGCTGCCGGATCCGGTTTGCTCTTCCTGTGAATTTGGGACGGGTGCGCATCGCCCAGATGGGGGCTCGGGCGAGCACATCTTTCATCTCCGACCTTTTCACCGGTGCGAGCGGCTGCAGGTACGGCACGCCGAGCGAACGCAGCGAGGACAGATGAATGACGATCGCGATGAATCCGAGCATGAGACCGAGCAGGCCCAGCAGGCCCGACAGGAACATGATGGGAAAGCGAAGCATCCGTAAAGCGATCCCCGTCGTGTACTGCGGCATCATAAAGGAGGCAATCCCGGTAATAGCGACGACCATGACCATGGGGGCCGATACGAGGCCGGCGGACGTTGCCGCCTGACCGATGACCAGCGCCCCGACGATGCTAACCGCAGCGCCAACCTGTTTGGGCAGCCGCACCCCGGCTTCGCGCAGCGCTTCGAAAGAAACTTCCATCAGCAGCGCTTCCACCAATGCGGGGAATGGGATGTCCTCCCGGGATTTGGCGACGCTGAGCAGCAGGGACGTAGGCACCATCTCTTGATGGAAGGTCAGAATCGCGACATAGAGCGAAGGGAGCAGCAGCGTGATGAAGAAAAATAAATAACGCAGCCACCGGATGAAGGTTCCGATAATGAACCTTTGGTAATAGTCCTCAGGCGACTGCAGGAGCGAGAATAGTGTTGCCGGAGCGATTAGGGCGAATGGCGTTCCATCCACCAGAATCGACGTTCGGCCCTCCAGCAACGCGGCACATACGACATCGGGACGTTCCGTCACTTGAATTTGCGGAAACGGAGACAGCGGATTATCTTCGATCATGCCCTCGATATAGCCGCTTTCCAGGATGCCGTCGATGTCGATGTCGGCAATCCGCTGTTCCACCTCTTCGATCAGCGACGGGTTGGCGATGCCCTCCATGTAGACGATAACTACCTCCGTGCGCGTATGCCGCCCCACTTGGTAGGCCATCATCTTGAGCGCAGGGCTCTTGATCTTCCGGCGCAGCATCGCGGTGTTCACCATCATCGTCTCGGTGAAGCCCTCGCGCGGTCCGCGAATGATGGACTCGGCGGACGGTTCTTCGATGCTTCTCTTCTCCCAATAGGCGATGCCGAGCGAGTAACCGGCCGCTATGCCATCGATGAGAAGGACGGCACTCCCGCTGGATATATTCGCGACAATATCGGCAAACTTCGCTACTTCCTTGACGTCCGATATGGAAATAATAGATGAGAGCTCTTTCTCCGTTTCATTCCATTCTTCGACCGATTCGTCCAGTAAGCGGGTCAGGACGTTCCTGTCCAATAAATCCAGGTTGACCATTCCCTCGATATACACGACTAACGCCCGGGTCGTACCTCCTATGATGAAATTGTGATAATTGACATCCTTGCATCTATAATAAATAACCTTCAGCGTACGAAGGTTATCGTCCAGTGAAGAAACGACAGTGTCTAATGAATTCGACAAACTAGCATCCATAAGAACACTCCTTAGATGTGATAATAATCTGTTTGTCCAATAAAGGAGTTTGCTAAACCAACCATCAGCTTCGTTTGAATCCTAAAATACGCCACAAAATGACACGCTTCGATTCCCAGAATTTGAAAACGACTTTCGTTTCGATTACACTGAAATTGTAGCGCTATTGTGGATAAATTTGTGCCAGATAGCCAAAATCTGTCATCTGACGAATAGGTGGTGCCGAAAATGAGTACATTTAAATCTTGGTTTACCAGTGCCAAAACAGGCTTGACCGACCAGGTCAAAAAATTTCAAAACAAGGATTTTCTTGATGCCGTTGTAGCCGGCTGTGCAGTCGTTGCCGCTGCGGACGGAAGTATCGGCAATCAAGAAAAGGAGAAAATGATCGGATATATTTCCCGCAGCGAAGAGCTCAAAGTATTCGATGTCAGCAATGTGATTGCGCGCTTTAACCATTATGCAAGTAACTTCGAATTCTCCGGATTGGTCGGGAAGCAAGAAGCCATGAAGGCGATAGGCAAATTCAGCAATAAGCCGGAAGTCGGCCGCATTATCATCGCTGTTTGCTGTGCGATCGGGGCTGCCGACGGCGATTTCGACGATAGCGAGAAGCGTGTCGTCCGTGACATTTGTGCCACGCTAAGCCTCAATCCTGCCGAATTCAGTCTGTGAGCGTCGAATTCACAAAAATTTAATCGAAACTTATGAAACGCGATGGGCACTCATCCGTATCAAATAGTGAGCAAACGATAAAACACACTGTTGAGGGAGGTGACCGCGTTGGCTATCAATTTGGTCAAAGGTCAGAAAATCGATTTAACAAAAGGTAATGCTGGTCTCTCTAAGGTAGTTGTAGGTTTGGGCTGGGACCCTGCGGTAATTGAGAAGAAGGGCTTTTTCGGATCGAAAAAAACAGCCGTTGAGATTGACTGCGATGCTTCCGTAATTTTGTTGGACGAGAACGGCAAATTGACAAAAGAGAAGAACGTCGTGTTCTTCGCCAATTTGCAAAGCCCTGACGGCTCTGTCGTTCACTCCGGCGATAACCGGACAGGCGAAGGCGATGGCGATGACGAGCAAATTACTGTGAATTTGAATCAAGTGCCTGCGGACGTCAGCAAAATCATTTTCGTGGTTAATATCTACGATTGTGTCAATAGAAAACAAGACTTCGGTCTGGTTCAATCCGCGTACATTCGTATTCTGAATGCTGCCAACCAACAAGAACTCGTCAAATTCAGTTTGACGGACAGCTATGCCGGCAGAACTTCCCTGATTGTCGGTGAAATCTACCGTCATAGCGGCGAGTGGAAATTCAACGCCATCGGCGAAGGCAGCACGGACACGACAATCGGACAACTTGTCAAACGCTATATGTAAGATCAAATAAACTAATATAAGAAGCGAGGTTATTATCCATGGCAATTTCATTATCTAAAGGTCAAAAAGTCGATTTGACAAAAACAAACCCGGGTTTAACGAAAGTAATCGTAGGTCTTGGCTGGGACACGAACAAATATGACGGAGGCAAGGATTTCGATTTGGACGCTTCCGTTTTCTGCGCGAACGCATCCGGCAAAGTAAGCAACGAATCCGACTTCATCTTCTATAACAACCCGAAAAATGCAAACGGATCCGTTGTGCACAACGGTGACAACCGTACGGGCGCAGGAGACGGCGATGACGAGCAAGTTAGCGTTGATCTTACAGCGATTCCAGCAGAAACAGAGAAGATTGCGTTCTGCATCACGATCCACGAAGCCGACACAAGAGGCCAAAACTTCGGACAAGTATCCAACGCTTATGTTCGTATTTTGAACGAAGGCACAGGCGCAGAATTGATTCGTTATGATCTTGGCGAGGACTTCTCCATTGAGACAGGCGTTGTTATCGGCGAATTGTACCGTCACAGCGGAGAGTGGAAATTCAGCGCGATCGGCAGCGGCTACAAAGACGGTCTGGCCGGTCTGGCACGCGACTACGGTCTGCAAACTTCCTAAGAAGTACACTCAGGTTAAGGAGTTGTTGTCAACATGACGATTAGCTTGTCCAAAGGACAAAGAATCGACCTGACCAAGACGAACCCCGGTTTAACGAAAGCGATCATCGGCTTAGGCTGGGACACGAACAAATACAGCGGCGGTCATTCTTTCGATTTAGACGCTTCGGCCTTCCTGCTTCATGCGGATAACAAAGCCAAAGGCATAGAGGACTTCGTCTTTTATAACAACTTGGTTGGCGCGGGCGGTGCGGTTCAGCATACGGGGGATAACCGGACAGGTGACGGAGACGGCGATGACGAGCAGATCAAAGTCGATTTTTCCAAAATTCCGGCTCACATCCATCGTGTAGGCATCGCTGTAACAATCCATGAAGGCACGAGCCGTAACCAGAATTTCGGACAAGTTTCCAATGCGTTCGTACGGCTCATGGACGAAGTGACAGGGCGAGAAATTCTACGCTATGATTTGGGTGAAGATTTCTCCATCGAAACTGCGGTTGTCATTTGTGAATTGTACAGGGACAGCCAAGGCCAAGAGTGGAAGTTCCAAGCTGTTGGCAGCGGTTTCCAAGGGGGACTTCAAGCGCTTTGCAAAAATTACGGTCTAGATGCGCAATAAGCCGTAGACCAGACGGGGTGGTGCATGCAAGGCATCACCCCTTCAATTATGAATGACGGAAGGGACAGGGACTGCCCCATGCATATTTCAGTTGTCAAAGGTCAGAAAGCGGATGTGACCAAAACAAACCCAGGACTTACGAAGATTGGAATCGGGATCGGATGGAACGCTCCGGCGAGCCATGATCTGGATACTTCCGCGTTTCTGTTAGGTGCAAGCGGAAAAGTAGACAATGACGAACAGCTTGTGTTCTATAACAATCCGACCAAGAACGGTGTTAGTTTCATCGACAACCCGAATCAAGGCGGAGATAGAAAGCAGTTCTCCATTCAATTGACGGGTGTGCCGGCCAATGTAGAGAAGGTTGCTTTCACACTCACCATTCATGACGGTGAGAAGCTTAAGCAGCAATTCAGCCAAGTGACCCAGGCTTATATTCGGATTTTTCATCCAGAAACTGGGCAAGATATGTTGCGATATGAACTGGGAAATCATTTCTCCGTCGAAACAGCTATTGTCGTAGGGGAATTATATAGATACGGCGCAGAGTGGAAGTTCAGTGCGATTGGATCCGGTTTCTCGGGCGGTCTTAAAGCGCTGTGCGGCAATTTCGGCATTGAGGTCAAGGACGAGCCTTCCGCTCCTGTACCGGGGCCGGCGCCTGTCCAGCAGACGCCTCCCCCTAGTCCTCCGCCGGTTACCCCGCCAACTCCGGTTAATCTGACCAAGATTGAACTGAAGAAGAAAGGTGACCGCATCTCACTAGAGAAGAAGCCACCGGGCCGACTCGGGGAAATTCTCATTAATTTGAACTGGAATCAGAAGAAATCGACAGGCTTTTTCGGTAAAAGCAAAGGCATTGATTTGGATTTGGCCTGTTTATATGAACTGAAAAACGGTGAAAAAGGCGTTATTCAAGCGCTCGGTAATCGTTTCGGATCTCTGACAAGAGAGCCTTACATAGCACTGGACGGCGACGATCGGACAGGCTCTGTGAAAACGGGCGAGAACATCCGAATTAACGGCAACAAGCTTGCGGAATTTGAACGAATTCTAGTCTTTACCTTTATCTACGAAGGTGCAACCACCTGGTCTGAAGCCGACGGTGTCGTCTCCATTAAGCAGGACGGCGGACCCGACATTGAAGTGAAACTGAACGAGCACGACAATCGCCAAGGCATGTGCGCCATTGCACTCATTCGTAATCAGAATAACGAGACTTTCAGCATCGAACGGCTCGTACAATACTTCTCCGGCCATAAACAGTTGGATGAAGCGTTTGGCTGGGGGATGCGATGGGTCGCAGGCAGTAAATAACAAGGGAAAATTCAGGAGGGTCGAGGCATGGCAGATTTTTTTCATAGTTTTATCAATAACTTCCTAAACTTTTTTAGTTGGGAAGTGCTGTCCCAGACATTGACAGATCCCGTGAGTTGGGGGATTATCGGTACGCTAGTTATCTTGGAGGGCTTGCTGTCCGCGGATAATGCGTTGGTACTTGCCGTCATGGTAAGGCATTTGCCGAAGGAACAACAGAAGAAAGCTTTGTTCTACGGACTTGTAGGTGCCTACATTTTTAGATTTGTTGCCATCGGTGTCGGTACGTTCTTAGTCAAAATCACATGGATCAAGGTACTCGGCGGTGCGTATCTCCTATGGATCGCCATCAGCAATCTTTTCTTCAAGAAGCATGAAACCGATGAAAATGGCGAAGTGAAAAGCAAAGGCATGTCCTTCTGGCGTACGGTTCTTGCGGTAGAAGTCATGGACATCGCATTTAGCGTGGACAGTGTGCTTGCTGCTTTTGGTGTCAGTGAAGAAGTATGGGTATTGTTCCTCGGAGGTATCTTGGGCGTACTCATGATGAGGGGGGTTGCTCAAGTCTTCTTGAAGCTCATTGACAAAATTCCAGAACTGGAGAAAACGGCGTTCATTCTCATTATCGTGATCGGTCTGAAGATGATTGCCGGTGCATTTGGGTTCCATATTTCCCACGTAGTCTTCTTCTCCGTCATTATCGCATTGTTCGGCGGTACGATTATCTTCAGTCTGCTGCGCAACAAAGGCAAAGAGAAATCCGCCAGCTAACATACAACGGAACTAACACAATCCCTCCCCTAATGGAGGGATTGTTGTTTCAATCCAAAAGAGGGAGGAATTGTATGAGATACTTTAACTACTTAACGCCGGATGAACAAAAAGCTTTATTTTATTTGCCTCCCACCTCTTTTGACAATCATTCGAGCAAAGAAGTTCTAGCTTCGTCCATTGGAGCCGCGCTATACATGCCGGCAACACGTCCTACCATCGCTGAAAATATCGCCTTCGGCAAAGTGGAAGGTCTCGTCTCGGCCATTCTGGATTTGGAAGATGCGGTCGGCGAGAATGAGGTGCATGCGGCGGAAGAGTCGCTCATTCATCAAATGAGCAAGCTTGCGACCTTCATCGAGCTGGGGATCTTGAATAAGGAGAACATGCCGCTGCTGTTCGTTCGAGTCCGAAGCGCCAATCAGTTGAACTATTTGATCGAAAGATTGGAGGATGACGTTGCGCTTCTAACGGGCTTCGTTTTCCCGAAATTTACAGCGGATAACGGAGAAACGTATTTCCGAATTCTTGAGAATTACAACGACGAGAAGTCTGCGTCATCCCCCGCCCTATACGGCCTTCCTATTCTCGAGTCAAGCGCCATCATTTATAAAGAAAGCCGGTTTCAATCGCTTCAATCGATCAAACATATATTGGATACCTATAAGGATTTGGTGCTTAACGTTAGAATCGGGGCTACCGATTTCTCAAGTCTATTCGGCTTGCGCCGAAGCCCGGAGATGACGATCTATGATATTTCTCCGATTCGGGATTGCGTGGCCGACATTATCAACGTCTTTGGAAGAGTGGATAGCTCTTATGTCATTTCGGGACCGGTCTGGGAATATTTCCCGCATAAAGGGTTAATCCGCGAAGTCATGCTGGACAAAGAAAACGGGCTGACGGGGAAAACGATTATCCATCCGACCCATATTAAGCCGGTTCAATCGCTTTACACGGTGTCTCACGAGGAGTACACGGATGCAGCCAGCATTGTGGCGAACAGCAATGGGGATTTCGGCGTGATCAGAAGTGAGTATGCCAATAAAATGAACGAAATAAAACCTCATTTAAATTGGGCGAGAAAGATTTTGTTACGATCACAAATCTATGGGGTGCTGCATGAACAACAACAATACAGTGGATTATTATCCAGTAACCGAGCGTACGTATAAGATCGCCGGAGATTTAGAGCTGAAAGTGAAGGTAGAGGCGAATCCTTTCCAGATCCCATTGGATAGCCTGTTTGGGATGGCGGCCAGAATTAATAAGAAGCGCTCCTTCTTATTCGTGAGCAAAGTGCTCGGCAAGCATATTCCGGTTCGTCCCTATACTTCGTTATTAAGCGGCGTTTCCTTGGGATTGCTCCTCCAGCAAGCGATGCAAGGCAGTATGCCGGATCATTTGTTGCCGCTGGCCATACAAGGCTTGATAGATCCTGCACGTGCGGACAATGCTTACCAAGAAATTCGGAGTCACCGGTTAGAGCTGCCTCAGCCAGCTGTGTTTATCGGGTTCGCAGAGACGGCAACGGCGATCGGGCACGCCGCTTTCCATACGTTTGGTGCTAATAATACTTATATTCATACCACACGAGAAATCATTGACGACTCACAATCCATCCTCAATTTCAGCGAGGAACACTCCCATGCGGTAGCGCATTATTGCTATGCGGAGGATCCTCACCTCTTTGCACAAGCGGAGGTCGTTGTCCTGGTTGACGACGAAATGACAACCGGCAAAACCTCTTTAAACATCATTCGCGATATGCAGGCCAAATTCCCGAAAAAAACGTATTACGTCCTTGCTTTGCTCGATTGGCGAACGGCAGCGGATCTGGAACGGTTTCGGGAGCTTGAACAGGAGCTTGGAATCGCCGTTCATGTCCTTACGTTGGTGAAAGGCGAGGTGACCGTGACCGGATCTTCGGAAAGCTTAACGCCAGCTCAACCGGAATTGCCTCTCAGCCAAGGCTCTACTTCCATAGACATTATGTACGTCGATCACTTATTTGCTCATAGCCCATGGGGGAATCAGCGCCCTTATTTGCAATACAGCGGCAGATTCGGGCTTACGCCGGAACATGAAGCCCAATTAGGAGCCGCCCTATCCCTAACCGCTAAGTACCTTCGAGAAACGCGAATCGGTACCAAGACCCTCTGCGTGGGGACGGGCGAGTTCATGTACATCCCGATGCGGATTGCCGCCGAAATGGGCGAAGGGGTATCCTACCAGTCGACGACGCGCAGCCCGATTCATACGATTGACCGGGACGGTTATGCTGTGAAGTCAGGGTATCCGTACGCATCGTCGGAGGATCCGGAGGTTACGCACTTCATGTATAACGTCCCGGTTGGCGAGTATGAGGATCTCTATCTCTTCCTGGAGAGAGAGGCGGACCAAGCAGCCTTGCAGCCGCTGCTGCGAATTCTGGAGACGCGCGGCCTGCAGCGGCTTCATCTCGTTTTCTTCTCACCACAGACCGTGGAGTGGAAGGAGGGAGCGGTATGGAAGATTGGCGGAGCAGACCGGTAAAGGAACCGGTAAGACTGGGCAGCTATCCCCCTTCCGATGTTACATTCTTGCTGAAGGATTTGCGCGGTGTGCAGCTGGAGAAATCGACGGATGACAGGGAACGGGCTATTCAATCCGGTACGCATTACTCCGAAATGCTCCCGGTCGAGAAGCAGCCGTCTCCCGATTATTTGCAGCTGTATCATGAGACGCTGCAGATGTCGGCCCGGAAGGCAGCCCTCGCAATTGGAACGACGGCGGAACTCATTCGCAGCCGTAAGGGGGCGAACACAGTGCTCGTCTCATTGGCGAGAGCAGGCACGCCGGTGGGCATTCTGATCCGGCGCTATTTGTTGGAGATGCATGGCTTAGACATACCGCATTACAGCATCTCCATTATTCGCGGGAAAGGCATTGACGAGAATGCCCTAATCTATATCCTGCAGAAGCATCCGGAGGCCAGGATTCAGTTCGTCGACGGCTGGACAGGCAAGGGGGCGATCCGCAAAGTGCTGGCTGAGGCATGCGCCCAGATGGAGCGTCACTACGGCATCAAGTTGGACGATGATTTGGCCGTGCTGGCCGATCCTGGACATTGTGCGGAATGGTTCGGCACGAGAGAGGACTTCCTCATCCCGAGTGCTTGCTTGAACGCAACGGTGTCAGGTCTGATGAGCCGGACGGTGCTTCGTGACGATTTGATCGGGCCGTACGACTTCCACGGCTCCAAATTTTATGAAGAGTGGCTGGAGCAGGATCTCTCCAATCATTTTATAGCGGCCATCACGCCGTTCTTTGGCGATATCTTTGCGCAGGCAAGGCAGCAGGCAGATCATTGGCTTGCCCATCCGCCTGCGATAACCTGGCAAGGACTGCACGATATTAAGGCGATTCAACAGGCGTTCGAGATCGCGGATATAAACCTGATTAAACCGGGGGTTGGAGAAACAACCCGCGTCCTGCTTCGCAGGGTACCATGGCGCATTCTCGTTGATCGCTTGGATAATCCGAATATTCGCCATATTCGGCTCCTGGCGGAAGCGAGAGATGTGCCGGTCGAGGTGTATCCGGGCCTAACGTATTCCTGCTGCGGGATGATTAAGTCTGTGAAAGGGGATGCCGAATAAGATGATATTTGCCAGCGACTTGGATCAGACCTTGATCTACTCACAGCCCGAAGACCGAGCGGCCGAACTGGGCAGCCGCATTGTCATTGCCGAGTTGATCGATGGCAAAGTGAGATCGTATATGTCAGCAGACGCTTTCCAACTGCTCAAAGAACTTATGGCGCAGCTGACGTTCATCCCCGTGACGACGAGAACGCTGCATCAATATTTCCGCATACATTTGGTCAGCCAAATCTTGAAGCCGGCCTACGCCGTAACAAGCAATGGCGGGAACATCGTGATCGACGGCCAGCCGGACCTCGAATGGCAATCGCATATTCTGAACCTTGTGAAGCAATCCAGCTCCCACGTCGGGGAGGTCCGGAGACTGATGGACCAGGTGCTTCATCCGGAATGGGTCATTTCCTCCAGCTATTGCGATGAGTTGTTCTTCTCTCACATTGTGCAGCGGGATAAAATTCCGCATCAAGAAGTGAGCCAGATGATCGATGAGCTTCGGCGTATGGGGTGGAACACCTCCATTCAAGGCAGGAAAATTTATGTTGTCCCTGCAGCTGTCAACAAAAGGGATGCCGTAGCGCATCTGAAGACGATGCTGGGGGATGACAAGATCATAGCATCCGGCGATTCGCTGCTGGATCAAATCTTGCTGGACTTTGCCGATTATGCGATAGCGCCGAGACATGGCGAGTTATTCAGGCAAGAGCAGCTGCAGCAAACGGGTGAGTACAAGTTCACAGAGGCATCCGGCATTTTTGCAACCGATGAGATTCTGGCTTATGTACAAACGCTTCCTAACGAGAATCATCATTCCTTCCGAATAAAGGAGTCCTCATGAAAAAAGTATGGTTTAACCGCTGGTTTTCGGTCGCTTATCACTACATGAACAGCATTCGCAACAATGAGGACGGCATGGCCTTCAAGATGTATGCGACGCATCCGGATCGTGCGCATATGGCTCTGCAAGCGGCAGATTATGCGGACACGGAGCCGGTGCTCGGCGATGACGATTATATCGAATTTGCGCTGGGCTTCTGCAAGCAGCATGGCATTGACGTCTTCATCCCGCGTCTGCATATGTATGCAATTGCGAAGCATTTGGATGAATTCGAGAAGATCGGCACCCGAGTCACCGTATGCCGTGATCTGGAGCTGCTGGAGAATTTGCTCGAAAAGCAAAAATTTTACGAAGCTATCCGCGATAAAAATATCCTCAGCATCCCGGATTATCATGTGGTGAATACGGCCGATCAGTTCATGGACGCTTACAAATCGCTGAGCCATGCAGGTCATCAAGTCTGCATGAAGCCAACCAATGCCGAAGGCGGTACAGGCTTCCGCATTATTAGCAACGAACGTAACGCCTTGAAGGACTTATTCGGGACGGTTACCCCTTATCTCACTTCGGATCAAGCTTATCGAACATTATCGTCCGTTGAGCGTTTCGATGACCTCATGGTGATGGAGCTGTTGGGCGGATATGAGTACAGCATCGATTGCTTGGCGACCGCCTCCGGCGAATTGTTAGCGGCTGTCCCGCGCCGCAAAGCGGACGGGCGTCTGCGCGTGCTGGAAGAAGTGCCCGAGCTGATTGAGATTGCGAACAAGGTTGCAGCCGCATACCGAATTCCATTCAACTATAATATTCAAGTGAAGTACAATCAGGGCGTGCCCAAATTGCTCGAAATCAACCCGAGAATGTCCGGCGGCCTGCATGTCACGTGCTTGTCGGGTATTAATTTCCCGTACTTGGCAGTGAAATCAATCTTGGGCGGACAGGTTGAGATTCAGAAGCCCCGGTTCGGCATCACGGCCAGTCATATTGAAACTTACATGATTATGAACTTAGGCGAATAAAGGCGAATAAATGAAGCTGCGCATCATATCTTTGAATATAGACGATTAAATCATTCAAAGAAGGTGCACTGCATGATGATTGGCGGGATCATACTCTCTGGAATCATCGTCGTTCTCATTGTCGTCGCAGCCTCGGAAAAAGCGGAATCCGTATCTAAATTTATTGAAAAATAGTCATCTATGAAACCTGCAAAGGTTTCTTTTTTTTCATCGGTTTTGGTAGAATAAAGAATAGAGTGTCTAAGGCTCTGGAGGGGATAATTTGCTGGATTTTACATTCGAAATCATGGATGAATACACAATTAATACAAGAATTTTGTATGCGAATGAGTGGTTTACTTTCAATCTCTATGAGAAAGACCATGTATGGACGCTTCATCCTTTTGACGGCATGCTGATTCGCAATAAAGATATGTGTGAGCTTGTGATGAACGAGCTTCTCAAGAATAAGTATTTTCACGTGATGTGTGCGAAAGAAAATATCATTCTATCGGAAATACGGACGACAGTCGACGTAGGCAGACGATCGGGCAATCCCGAGCCCATCCCCGTCCCCTCCTCATCACGCAGAGAGAGACCGCCTCAGAATGAATTGCCCGATGATATCCAAGCGTTCATGGACTATCATGATTTGGAGGATATCCTCGAGATTGAGAAAGAGTTCGTTCATAAACGTCTGACGTTCTACAAGCAAATGCTGGAGATCATGTTTATGCAGGGCGGAGGTCCGGACGATCGGGAATTTAGAGAAATTCAGTCTTTGTTCACGATGTATAAAGAAATGCTCGAGAGGTTGAACGGTTGGAACGACCGGGACTCCTCGGGTAATAACAGAAGATGGTAGATATGATAAAGGAGCTGTAATATGCTGCGATTAAGCGATAGTCAACTTGCAACAATGTGGACTCAAGGGGATTCCAAAGCGTTCGGCCGGCTTCTTGAGTTGTATAAAGACAAAATTTACCGATTAGCTTATCGCATGCTGCGCAACAAGTCGGATTCCGAGGATGTCGTGCAGGAGACCTTTCTACGAGCGTACCAGCATTCCCACCGATTTGATGCGAGCAAAAACTTCTCAACTTGGATTTTCAGCATTGGCAAGAACGTGACCATTGATGTGCTGCGTAAAAAGAAGTCGGAGCTGTCCATGGATACGAATCCGCATCCATATAAGGATGCACTGCCTTTCTATGAGAAGTTGACGAGCCAGGACAAAACGCCGGAGGTTCAGTTGATCGAGCAGGAGACAGCCGAACAAGTGGAGAGGATGATCCGCGACCTGCCGGAGAAGTATAAAACGCTGATCGTGTACAAATATTTCCTGGATATGTCGTTGGAGGATATCTCCAAAGAGGTGGGACTGCCTGTGTCCACAATCAAAACAAGATTGTTTCGCGGCCGCAATTTCATTAAGCGCAAGTGGGGTTCGCTCTTCTTCATGCTGCAAAGCCTGACGCCTGTCATCGTACTCTAATCAACATTCCTATTAACCGATAGAGGAGTATCTATTACTATGAGCAATGCCAAAATTGATGCACCCAAAATGCCGAAAGAATTACCGTTAATCTCTTTGCCGGAGGAAAAGCTGGAAGCGGAAGATAACTATCATACAGGAATCATTAGCGATTGTACCATCGATAATCAGAAAGCATCCAAAGTTGCATTTGATAAAATCATCTTCCGCAATGTAACCTTTACCCGGATTGCCATGAAAGACCTTGAATTAACGGATGTTATTTTTGAAAAATGCGATCTGTCCAATGTGGATTTCGGAGAAGCGACGATTCATCGGACGGAATTCCGTAATTGCAAAATTATGGGTATGGATTTGACAGGAGCGACCATTCGTAATGTTTTATTCGATTCCTGCTTAGGCGATTATGTCAATTTCCGAATGGCTAACTTTAGACAGATTGCTTTCCAGGATTGCTCGCTATTAAGCGCGGACTTCTACGAGATAACGCTTCAGAAAGTATATTTCGATAACTGCAAGCTGGACCGTGCCCAATTCACAGGGGCTAAGCTAACAGGCATCGATCTCAGCTCCTGTGATTTCACGAATTTAGGTGCAGGCGTAGAGGAATTGCGCGGCTGCATCATTTCAAGAGGACAAGCTTCTGTATTTGCGAGTCTTTTAGGGCTTATACTAAAGGAATAAACGCAATCGATGAAATGAGGAGACTGTCGTGAAATTTGGATTTGATATTGATGATACGCTTATCAACTTAAGGGAACACGCTTTCCGTATTTATAATCGGGAACTGAAACAGAACGTGGGCTTAGATATATTTGATGCGCTAAAAACGATGGAGATTCACGAAGCATTCGGACTGACGAAAGAAGAGGGCGGGAGGCTGTGGAAGAGCCTCCGTGATGATATTTATTATTCGGACTGCGCCCCCTTCCCGCATGCTCGTGAAATTTTGCATGAGCTGGTCAAGCGAGGCCACGAGGTGTACTACATCACAGCTAGAGCCAAGGAACATACGGAACGGACACGCGAGTGGCTGGTTCAAAACGGCTTTCCCGTTGCGGACGGGCATTTCTTCTGCGGGATGAGCGATTCGGAGAAAGTACATATCATCGACGATTTGAAGTTGGACTATTATTTCGACGATAAGCCGACCGTTCTGGAAACCTTATCCCATTTGCCGGTGAAAGCATACGTCAAAGACAGATCCTACAATCAACAGCTAGATCTGCCGAGGATTACCTCTTGGGATCAGCTTCTTGACGAATTACAGTCATAGGTGTCTATATCTGGATCGAGTCACCCGGCTGTAAGGAAATTAAATTTGTGATACCTTCGAAGGACAGCTGCCTAACTAGGGCGGCTGTTTCTTTATACGGGGCATGAACTAAAAGCTTGAAAGGGCTGTTCATGTCTTGGGTCATCTTACGCACATCAGGCATACCCTGATGGAGTTCGTAGCGTAACGCTTGCATTTGGCAGCCGCGTGCGGCATCACTTAAAGGCCAGCAGTCTCTGGGCTTGGGTTCGCTCCTCCTATTATGATAGTACGTCCATGGCGAGTGATTTCATTTACAAAAAAGACATGCCGAAATCACAATCCCATGACAAATCTTCCTTATGCTCTTCTCTGTGAGGAAGAAGACTTACTAAGTAGTCAAAGGAGATGAATGAATGATCAGAAAGTACACATTAAGAATGGCATTGGCTGTACTCTTCGGAGCTGTTTCAGTCGCAGGAATCGGAGGATCTCCACAGTCCGTTGAGGCAGCGAGTAATATGGTTCCGGATTATGAGGTTAAGCTTCTGCTTAATCCCAGCACGGTTCTTGGCACGGATTATAAACTCACAAGCAGTGTGAAAACCGCCTTCGGGATGCCGGATACGGTGACCAAGATGAATGTTCAATTCCTGGATACGAATGCTAAGGATATCTACAACAATGGATGGAGTCCGCGAATTCGCAAAACGGAAGGCGAGGATAACTTCGAGCTTAGTTATAAGAAACGTTATTCCATCACAGGTAACGATATCAATAGTGCCCTGACATTAGCTAACCAAGAAGGTTTTGATTCCGGCGATACGGGCTATGAAGCACAAATCGAGTGGGGATATCAGAAAAAAACGCTCAGTATTACTCGTACCAAAAGCGGCAGTAAATCCGGATACAGCGGTATGGATCTCCCCAATCAATCAGATTCACGCAGTCTTCTAATTAATAATGCTCCTGATAAGTTTAATAATTGGGTTTCTGACGGATGGGGAACGAGCAAACTATCCTCCTCACGCATCTATGGTCCCGTTCTGGCTAAGCGTTCGATCGGTACATGGAGCGGGCAGCAATTGTATATCGAAGTGTGGCCTATTCGAAATGCGGCGGGAACAGGCACGGAATACATAGTGGAAGCTTCTTTCAAAACGAAAAGCGAGTCGGAGGCTTCAACGAAACATGATGAATTAATTGCTTACCTGCAGGCCAAAGGCTGGTTCTTACCCCAGGATTCATTAAAAACACAGCTTATGATGGATCGATATTAAATAAGCCAAGACTCACAGCCGACCACCTTTCTCGAAGGTGGTTTTCCTTATGGCGGTGTCTGTGCCCACTATCCCTAGCGCTCAGAAAACGGAAACAATCGGTACTTGCATGAGTAAAGACAAGCCGGCATAAATGAGGAAATACCGGGATATTACGGGCTGTCAGATTGTATCGATAGCAAAACTCATCAAGATACTTTTGTAAATACTTAGCGCCAAGGCCATGAAAGCTTCGATTTATCCAATTGCCGGCTTGTCTGGCCAGCTGAAGCAATGGACGACAACGTATGGGCGTATAGAAGCCTGTTGTTATTTCTATATTGCGCACGGCAGGGTCAATATGTTGGTTATGAAACGAATGTAGATCGCGGCGAGATATATGCTTGTTGGTTGGGAGCTGAGGGATGATATGTTTGATTTTGAGATAACCGGATTCATTGCTGTGGATTTGTGAAGAGCCAAGCAGGAGAAGGTGCTCTTGTGGATGCTTACGGACGGTGGGATTGTATGGACGTCCATAAATGGCAGAATTAATAATAACAGTGCCGGTCAGAGGCGTTTGTGCGTCCCACAGATGGATCAATGATCTTATTTTATGCAGGATTAACCATGCCGTTTTGTAGGTGACTTGAATGATATGCGAGAGTTTGACAGCGCTGGCACCCTCCTCCGAACAGGAGACAAGAAATAATGCTGCAAACCACTTCCGAAGACTGGTCCGACTCCCTTCGGTAACGGTTCCGGAGGTCAGTGAAGCTTGATGACGGCAGCGGCTGCACTCGTATAGCGGAAGTCGGCGCGTATTAATTAAATAGGCGTGCCTAAAGCTGCATTGTGGACAGGAGAAGCCTTGTGGCCATTTGACACGGAAGAGATATTCCGCACAAGCGGCTTCGGTGGAGAAACGTTCCATAAACTGCTCGAAAGACAATTTTGAAAAGTCCAAATCCGCTTCCCTCCATTCAATCTCACAGACAAGAACAAATGTTCCTATTCGTAGTATATCGAACCTTTGATTCAATTTCAATATAATTTTGGAAAAATTTACTCGATATAACCATGTTTTATCTGAGCGAAAGGGATAGTGTTGATATAGCGGGCAAGAACAATGGGGGCGGCTAGAGCTGGCTGCGCTAGAGGCTAGAGGCGGCTAGAGGCGGCTAGAGGCGGCTAGAGGCAGCTAGAGGTGGCTAGGTGCAGCTGGAGCACGAGCTTGAAGAGACGAGGAGGCCCTGAGCAGATGGGATAGTGGCAATAGCAAGCAAGTGAATTCCGAATAGGTACCTCCCATAGCTCACCGGAGCTTTCCGGAGCCTCCCCTCCGAGCCGGCGCTAAGGCTTCTTTTTCACTTCATGTCCGCATAAGGTAGTACTAATGACAAGCGGGCTAGGGGGGAATGAGATGCTGCAAAGGCGACGGTGGAGAAGCAGACCTACAGGGAAATCCAACCGGAAAAAGGTGCTGTTGATCAGTCTTCTCATCTTTGTCTTATTTTGCGTGCAGTTTTTTATTTATGTTGAACGGAATCTCCGGCCTCCGCTGATGAACTTAGCGAAGGTCCGCATTAAGCAGATCGCCACACAAGCGATTAACAGCGCAATTGCGGATCATGTGGCTGGCAGCACGAATGCGGAGCAGCTTATCGATTGGAAAATGGATAAAAACGGAAAGATCACAGGCTTCATGTTGAATTATAACGAACATATGCGTATAACCTCCGATACGATCAATACCGTACAAGGAGAGCTTGATCATCTGCAGACGATATCCGAGCATATTCCGGTAGGGCAAGCGATGAACAGCGCCATCCTCTCGTCGTTCGGCCCCGATATACCGATCAGGCTGCTGCCTGTAGGGAATGTGAAGGTTGATTTGAATACGCGATCTCAAAACGCAGGCATTAACATGGTGATGTTCGAGGTATACGTTCGCATTATTGCCGAAGTATCGGTCATTATTCCATTTGATTCGGATACGGAAATCGTGGAAACGGAAATCCCTATTTCCTATTCGCTTGTGGTAGGGGATGTACCGACGTATTACTACGATAACAAGGGCAATCCGGTTGGCAGCAGCAAGGACGCAGGCCCGCCAAGCTTATCGCTTCCGCAAATTCCGAACTCGGGAACTACCACGCCGAAGAGCGAAGGGACCTCTACGCCAGAAGGAACGGAAAAAGAGCCGACCCCCTAGGGGCCGGCTTATTTTCTGCGTCTGCTGCGGTCTTCTTTTTCCCATTTGCGCAAGGAGGGGTAAGGATCAAAGCTCCACTCCGTTAATCCATTATCGCGATAGAGGCCGAAGTGGAGATGGGGCGGGAATTTCCCGGAAGTCCCCGGCTTACCGTAGCCGGAGCTGCCAACCCAACCGATCGTTTGGCCGGGCTTCACGACGTCGTTTTCTTTGATTCCTTTTTGGAACCCGGATAGGTGGGCGTAATAATGATAGATGTTGTTCACGTCACGAATCCCGATGCGCCAGCCGCCGTATGGATTCCAGCCTTTCACTTCCACGATCCCATAGCAGGTGCTGCGCACGGGAACGCCGTAACCGGCAAACAAATCGGTTCCTTCGTGGGAACGATGACCGCCCCAGCCGCGGCTGTCTCCCCACGTGCTGCGATAGGAGTAATCGGCCGTAACCGGCAGCGGGAATGCATGCTCGCCAACGTCCAAGGTGCCGAGCGTCTCATAAATGGTAGCGAACTGTTTGATACGTTCAACACTGCGCGAGTTCTGGTAATAATTCCATAAGTTGATCTGCAGATTATCTTCCTTAATGCCATTCTTGCTCATCAGAAATGCCATTGAAGCCAGCCGATCCAGATCGTTGTCCCGTTCAGCAACGCCGTCTCCGGAACCGTCGCGCCCATAACCGTGGAAGATGGAAATACTTTTGGGATTCGTATCCTGCTGGTCCGGATTCAAGATGCCGGCCCAATCCGACTCGGGAAAGTAAATACTAGTAAGCCCTCTGTGCGCAGGCCGTTTCTTGGCAATATTCATCGTTCGTTCGTACTGATCGACAGCGGCCAAATAAGACCATGGGATGCCGGAAATAATACTTGTTTTCTCAAACAGCTCTTTCCGCTCAGAGTTCAGGTTGGGAGTAACCTTAGATGGAGCAGAAGCGAGCGAGAGGTCGGAAGCGACAGCCTGCGCAGCCTCTACATTTGAAAGAATTCCTGATTCGGTTGCTGATAGGAGGAGGCTACAAATTAAAACCCGCGACCAAAAGGGTCTGCTTATCATCACTATCATCCTTCCTGAAATGTTATTTCTTAGGATGTACGCTTCCTATCGTGTTTATCCCAAGATCTTTTGTTGTTCGTTTATTTTTGCTATGATGCCAATATAAGGCGGGTGAAATGGATGAGTTTTAACCATAGAGATGAGCATGTGGATGACGGGATGCTGTTGATTCAAGCTAATTTGGATGATATGAATCCGGAGTGGGTTTCTTATATCATGGACAAGCTCTTCGATACAGGGGCGAACGATGTGTACGTGGTACCGATTATTATGAAAAGGGGCCGGCCCGGCATTATGTTGAATGTGCTCGTTGAGGAAGAACGGCTCTCGGCGATTGAAGACGTTATTTTCAGCGAGACTACAACGTTAGGCATTCGGTATATGCACGCATCCTGCCATCGTTTGGCCAGAGAGTTCGAAAAGGTACAAACCCCGTGGGGCTCGTTGTCGGTCAAAGTCGGCTATCACCAAGGGAAATTAGTGCAGTATGCACCTGAGTTTAAAGAATGCGAGCAGGTTGCGCTAGCTCATGGCGTGCCATTGAAGACGGTGTATGAAGAAGTCAGACACCGGTTTGTGCAGCAACAGCAAGAACATAAAAACGCCTCCTCCTAATGGTATAGGAAGAGGCGTTTATGCCGTTACTGAGGATTGTGCGTATGTGTATGAGAGTGCGAATGGGCGTGGTCGTGATCATGGTCATGGTGATGATGGTGGTCATCGTGCGAGTGTGCATGATCATGATCATGGTCATGATGATGATGATGGTCATCGTGCGAATGCGCATGATCATGATGATGATGGTGGTGATGGTGATCATCATGCGTATGAGCATGGCCGTGATTATGTTCATGAGACAAGTGCTCGTGGCCGACTTGCCATTTGCCGATGAAAGGGTCTACTTGGCCGATGACAACGCGAAGCACGTTAGGCTGCTTAGGCAAATCCCGCGTGCCTGCGCCGTAACCGATCGTATCCACGACCATTGGCGGAAAGCTTTTGGAAAACTCATCCACGATGCCGGAAATGATACCGGCCCCTGTCGGCGTGGTCATCTCCATACTGTAGTCAGTTGATGCAATCGGTAAGCCGCGCATCATTTCCAAAGTAGCAGGTGCAGGCACCGGATAGGTACCGTGATCGATTTGAATCGTACCCGAGCCTAGAGGAACCGGCGATGCGTAGATGCGCTCGATTCGCAGCGAGTCGATGGCCAAAGCCACACCCACGATATCAACGATGGAGTCGATCGCTCCGACTTCGTGGAAATGTACTTTCTCCACAGGAATACCGTGGATTTTCGCCTCAGCGATACCGATTTTCTCGAAGATGGCGAGGCTGAGCGCTGTTACTCGCTCGTTGAATCCCGCCCCCTGAATGACTTTGACGATTTCGGAGTAATGCCGGTGTTGCTTGGGCGGATGGTTCGGGTCCTGGATGACATCCAGCTTCAGAGCCGAGATGCCGCGCTTAATGACACGTTTCCACTCCAGCATATAAGGTTCCAGCTTGATCTTGGTAAGCTCATCTTCAATGTATGCACGGTCTGCTCCTGCATCGACCAATGCCCCGAGGGTCATATCGCCGCTGATACCGGAGAAGCAGTCCAAATATAAAATACGCATGGTACGAATCTCACGCTCGTTTCGACATATTTTTGTTAATGAGCCCTGCATAATAGCCGGCTCCGAAGCCATTGTCGATGTTCACGACGGAAATGCCGGGTGAACAACTGTTTAACATCGACAGAAGCGGCGCCACGCCTGCCAGATGGGCGCCATATCCGATGCTCGTCGGCACGGCGACGATCGGCTTGGACACAAGCCCGCCGACGACGCTGGCGAGCGCGCCTTCCATGCCGGCTACGACCACAATCGCGTTGGCACCGCGAATGAGATCCAGCCGGCGGAAGAGCCGGTGAATGCCGGCTACGCCGACGTCGAACACGCGTTCGACGTGGCTGCCCAGGCATTCAGCCGTAAGAGCGGCCTCCTCCGCCACAGGGAGGTCGGAGGTGCCTGCGCACACGACGGCGATGTAGCCTTCGTGGACTTTCAACATCGGGCGCTTGAACCAAGTGAGCGCCCGGGCCGTTTCGTGGTAGGTGACGCCTTCCACGGCTGCGGTAACATGGGCGGCTTTGTCCGGATCGACACGCGTGGCGAGCACGCGGTCGGTGTGCTCCGTCAGCCGCCGGAAAATCGTCTCGATCTGCTCAGCGGTCTTGCCTTCCCCGAAAATGACTTCGGGGAAGCCCGTACGCTTCTCGCGATCGATGTCCAGCTGGGCAAATCCGAGATCTAGGTTGCCGGGGCCTGCGCCTGCACCATCTTTGACGATTTGCCTTTTGGCTTCTTCAACGTCCAGATCGCCGGTCTGGACGAGCTTTAGAATCTTCTCCAAGTCCATCATAAGGATGCTTCTTTCACCTTTTCTTTGGTTTCCTTAGACAGCACTTCGTTCATGCTGCCGGTGCGGTAGCCCGCAAGATCCAGCGTTACGTAAGTAAAGCCGAGCTTGCTGAACTTTTCGTAAATCGCGTCGCGGTGCTCCACCACTTTGTGGATTTCATTCGGCATGACTTCGATCCGGGCGATTTTGTCATGATGACGCACCCGCACTTGATATAGACCGAGCTGCGACAAGAAGAATTCACCCTCATCCAGCTGGTCGATTTTCCATTTCTCAATTTGCGTTCCATAAGGAATGCGGGAGGACAAGCAGGCGAAGGACGGCTTATCCCAGGTGCGCAGCCCTAATTCCTTGGAAAGCTGTCGGATCTCGTCCTTCGTCAAGCCGGCCTCTTGCAAGGTGCTGCGGACGCCCTGTTCATTCTTGGCTTGCAGGCCCGGTCTGTAATCGCCGAGATCATCCATATTGGAGCCATCTAGAATATATGGGTAACCCAAATCTTTGGCTAATTGCTGCAGATGTGAATAAAGTCCTGTTTTGCAGTGGTAACAGCGATCCGGGTTATTGGCGACGAAATTCGCGTTCTCCAATTCTTTAACCTCTGTTTTGTGCAGCTTGACGCCGATCTGCTCGGCAAGTTCAACAGCTGCATCGAATTCCCTCGTAGGGAACGTTTCGGAAGCCGCAGTCACGGCTAACACTTGATCTCCGAGCTCTTGCTGTGCCCGCTTGAGGACGAATGTACTGTCCACGCCTCCGGAGAAGGCGATTAATACGCGACCCATGCCTCTTAAAATCTCACCGAGCTTGCGGTCTTTCTCGCGCGTTACTTCTTGTATGCTCATGATTCTTCCCTCCCATACAGCTATATGTAAAAAGCTGAGCTGTTTTGGTCCATCTAGATTAGTGTATCACAACTGACTGGTAAAGTGGATTGTTTTGTCAAGCATTCATGATATAATAACTACAGCATGAAACCAAATAAAAGGCGGGAACTATAATGCCTACAAAACCCCTAGAGAGAAAACCAGACTGGTTAAAAATTAATCTGAAGACCGATGAAAACTTCAAAGAAATAAAGTCGATGATGCGTTCCAAAACGCTGCATACGGTTTGTGAGGAAGCCAAATGTCCGAACATTCATGAGTGCTGGGCGAATCGGACGGCAACCTTTATGATTTTGGGCGACATATGTACGCGCGCCTGCCGCTTCTGCGCCGTCAAAACCGGCCTCCCGACGGAGCTCGATCTGCAAGAGCCGGAACGTGTGGCCGATGCCGCATTGCAAATGGGCTTGCGCCATTGCGTCGTGACTTCCGTCGCGCGCGACGATCTGCAGGATGGCGGAGCGATGATTTTCGCCGAAACGATTAAGGCGATTCGCCGGAAGCTGCCGCTCTGCACGGTCGAAGTGCTGATTCCCGATTTCCTGGGACGCGAAGAGTCGCTGGCAACGGTTCTGGAGGCCAAGCCGGATATCCTGAACCATAATATGGAAACGGTTGAACGCATGTCGGACCGCGTCCGCTCCAAAGCGAAGTATCGCCGCTCGCTGGAGCTGCTGGAGCGCTCCAAGCGAATCGCGCCGAACATTCCAACCAAATCCAGCGTCATGATCGGTGTCGGCGAGGAGTGGGAGGAGCTGCTGCAAACGATGGACGATCTTCGCGCGGTGGATTGCGATATTATGACCATCGGCCAGTATTTGCAGCCGTCCACGACCCATCTGGCTGTCTCCAAATATTATACGCCGGACCAGTTCGCCCTTCTGAAAGAAGAGGGGATGAAGCGCGGGTTCAAGCACGTAGAGTCAGGCCCATTGGTACGCAGCTCGTACCATGCCCATGAGCAGGTCCAAGCGGCATCGAACGTTTAAACTGACGGATCCGAGAAAGGAGAGCTTCCTACCATCATGATTCATATTGCGAACAAAACCTATGAGCTCGTGACCGACCACAAGAACGGTTGGAATTATGAAGTGTTCAAAGAACGCTACAGCGAAGTTCTGGAGCGCTATGATTATATTGTTGGCGACTGGGGATACAGTCAATTAAGGCTGAGAGGCTTTTTTAAAGAAGCTCACCCGAAAGCGACAAAGGATTCGTCGATCGCCGCCCTCCAAGACTATTTGAATGAGTACTGCAATTTCGGCTGTGCTTACTTTCTCATCGAGAAGGTTAACATTAACAAGCAGCAGCAGCAACCACTGCAGCCACAGCAGCCGCAGCAACCGCAGGTACCTTCCGAACCGACGACAACCTCGTCATAGAGGTTTGACAATAAAAAAACGCCATTTGAACTCCCGGGAGTTCAATGGCGTTTTTTTGTTGACCCATAAAGCTACTTAAGCTCTAAGCCGACGAAAGCCTCGCGCACCCGGTTCCAGAACGGGAAGGGGCGGAATCTGGCGAATTTCACTTTCACGTGGGAGGCGACGCGGCAGCGGATCGAGACGACGTCGCTGCGCTGCATATACTTATGATCGAGGGAAAGCAGCATATTTTGCTGGGCTTTCGGATAAATGTCGCAATGATGATGCTTCGGTAAAATCATGGAAGAGCCGAGTGTCCGGTAGACTCTGTTATTGATGGAAGCGATCTCGGCGATTTGGATCGCCTCCAGTGACGGATGGACCATGGCCCCGCCCAAGCTTTTGTTATAGGCGGTGCTGCCTGCCGGCGAGGAGATGCAGATTCCGTCGCCGCGGAACATTTCGAACACTTCATCGTTGATGTCCAGACGCGCAACCAGGGAAACTTCGATTCCCCGAAGCGTAAACTCGTTCAGCGCAAGATGCGTCTCAACGCCATGCTCGGTAGTGATTTCGATCTCAACGACCGGATATCTCACGACTTGCAGTTCCTCGACGGAAGGGACGCTAAATACCAGTGATGCGAGATGGTCGAGTTCGTTCGGTTTCCAATCCGCAAAAAAGCCGAGATGTCCCGTATGGATGCCTACGAATGCGATATGACCGATTTGATCGACATAATTATGAAAAGCCTGAAGCATGGTGCCGTCTCCGCCAATGGAAAGGACGATGTCGGGGTTATGCTCGTCCCTGGGCATTCCATGCTGTGCGGCGAGCGCATGGAACCGTGCTGTCAGCTCCTTGGAGATATCATCGCCTCGTTCAATGACGTTGTATTTCAATCGAGTTCCTCCTATTGAAGCGTACAGTATTTGTCAATTTCTTGCAGTATAGACTCGGGGGTATGCCTGAACTCGGCTGCGACGCGGTATGAATCGTTGCTGAAATTGGCCACCCTAATAATTTCGCCATATGCGGTGATCGGTCCGGGAAGTCCTGGCAGAATGAAGCTGAGCTCCAGGAACAAGGGGTGAATCAGCCGGTTCGTTGTTAGGAATGAAAGGCCTCCGCTGCTGATATCAAGCAGTTGTCCGGAGAAAGCGGCGCCCTTGCGTGCGGACACACCGCGAATACCGACGATCTGAAGTGTAATGGGTGTTCGAAGGAAGAGCTTGGCCCGTTGATGCTGTCTTCTCTGATGATGCTGAATTTCTTCGGGAATGGACAATGTGAGGTTACAACCGGATTTCTTCAATTCGAGCTGAAGCAAATCCACATACGTATAATATAAAATTCCACGGTCTCTAAAAGAAAATTCAATGAATGATACATGTTCAAGTTTGTCGAATGGAAATAGTCCGCAAAGCTCTAGACAAACGGTGAACGATTGTTCGCCTATTCGGTCAATGATGAAATCATCTTCGAAGCAGAACGGTTGCCCGTCTTTGCACTCACCGACAATCATCAAATGACAAGCCGAATTCGGTGCGATATATGCCAATTCTTGCGCCTTATTCCAATCCATAGCATCACCAAGTGGTTAGATTTGCATTCATGCTTGCATGCCCATACCGTAAGTCCTCTTTTCATAATAATTTATAAAAGAAAATAAGAAAAGCCCCAAACGGGGCTTTAAGCGGGTGAATCCAACAATTACTGCCAAGAGAGTGTACTGGTCACAAGCGAAAGCTCGAAGGAATGGGCGAAATTTGGCGAAACCGGTCGAACGCGAATCGAGAAATGAGGCCCATGAACAAGGTGCCCGGGAATGGTCGCTTTATAGCTCTGGATGCCTTCCGTCAGCTCGCCGGACGGCTCCATCGTGATGATGCGCTGCTCCCAGGTGTCGCCAATGTCCTCATAATATATGACTTCCACCGCCGTATCTTGCGGCCAAATAGGGCCGAAATGAACTTGCGCCGAAACCTCCTTCGTAGACGGTTTCATTTCGCTTAATGGAACTTCCGACGACAATTTGGCTGAGCGGTCATCGATGCCAATGATCTTGACATGATACCAGTTGCTGCGAATGAACTGCTTGTAATCGGCCACTTTGGTTGCCACGTCGTAGTGATTGGCGACGAACAGCCGGGCTCTGTCGGCCGTGGGCACATAGGTCTGCTCCGTGTAATCCTGCACCATCCGGTGGGTGTTGTAGACCGGGCTCAGGGTCTGAATGGAGCGCTTCATCCGGGAGATCCATTGATGCGGAAGCTCGCCTTGATTGTAGTAAAGAGGGATAATTTCGTTCTGCAGAATGTGGTAGATCGATTGGGTATTTTCTTTCTCCTGCACGGCCCAGTCCGCCGTGCCCGTGGAGCCGATCGCCCAACCGTTTGACCCGTTGTAGCCTTCCTCCCACCAGCCGTCCAGGACGCTGAAGTTCAGAACTCCGTTCATGGCTGCTTTCTGCCCGCTTGTGCCGCTCGCTTCCAGCGGCCTGCGCGGGTTGTTCAGCCAGACATCCACACCTTGAACGAGATAACGCGCCATATTCATGTCGTAATTCTCGAGCATGACGACTTTGCCTGCGAATTCCTTTAATTGCGATATGCGATATATTTCGCGAATGAGCTCCTGACCGGGATAATCCGCCGGATGCGCCTTGCCGGCAAATATAAATTGCACGGGGCGGTCGGGATCGTTAATCAGCTTCTTCAGCCGGTACAAATCGTTGAAAATGAGATTAGCCCGCTTATAAGTGGCGAACCTTCTGGCGAATCCGATTGTCAAGGCTTTGGGATTCAAGTATTGTCTGACTTCGTCGATGCGCTCCTGAGACTCGCCGTTGCGTCTGCGCTGCTCCATTATGTTGCGCCTCGCGTAGCGGATCAAGTCTTCCTTCAACTGCTGATGCACGGTCCAGATGGATTCGTCGGGAATGACTTCCACCTGCTGCCACTGATGCTTGTTAACTTGATCTTCCCGCCAAGTGCCGGGGAGGAAGCGGGTGAACAGTTCTTGCCACTGCGGAGCGGTCCATGTGTCCAAGTGAACCCCGTTCGTAATGGAACCGATCGGCACTTCGGACGCATCGATATGGCCGTGGAAATCCTTAAACATCTCGCGCGAGACTTGACCGTGAAGCTTGCTTACGCCATTGCGCAATCCAGCCGTATTCATCGCCAGGTGGGTCATATTGAATTGGCCCGTATGGTGGTCGAGCCCGAGCGCTACGATGCTTTGCTTGTGGCGCGACAGCTCGCTCAGCAGCGGTCCGAGATAATGCTCCACCATCCCGATCGAGAACGTGTCATGCCCGGCAGGCACAGGGGTATGGGTGGTGAAGACGGTCGCCGAGCGCACGGTTTCAACGGCTACATGGAACGGCAGCCCAAGGTGGAGCAGCTCCTTCAACCGTTCGAGCGTTAAGAAAGCGGCATGCCCCTCGTTGATATGGTACACATTGGGGTAGATGCCCAAAGCGCGGAGCGCCTTGACCCCGCCGATGCCAAGCACGATTTCCTGCGCGATCCGCGTATCCTGATTGCCGCCGTACAGCTGAGCGGTCAGTTCCTTATCCGCCTGGCTGTTCGCTTCATGGTCGGCATCCAGCAAATAGACGGCATTCCGGCCGACCTGTACACGCCAAATTTGCAGCGTAACGGTTCGTCCGGGCATGTCAATGGTAACGGTAAGCGGACGCCCGTCTTGAAGCACAGGAGAGATCGGCAGCTTGCCGAAGTCGTACGTATACAATTCGCTGATTTGACCGCCGGATGCATCGATTTTTTGCGTAAAATAGCCCTTTTTATAAAGAAGTCCCATACCGACCAATGGGATGCCTAAATCGCTTGCCGATTTGGTATGATCGCCGGCCAGGATGCCCAGCCCCCCTGAATAAATCGGTAAGGATTCATGAAAGCCGAACTCGGCGGAGAAGTAAGCGATTTGCACATAACCGCGATCTCCATGTTTTTGCTGAAACCAAGTAGGCCCGTTCATATAGGCGTCGAACTTGCCGATCACTTGCCGGTAGCGGGACAGAAATTCGGCGTTGCCGCTTAAAGCGTCGATTTGGGCTTCGTCCAAATCGTAAAGGAGGCGAACGGGATTATAGCCGGCTTGAACCCATTTGGCCGGATCCATTTGTGCAAAAAGCTGCAAAGCATCATGGTTCCAACTGAACCACAGATTGATAGCCAGCTCGGACAAGCGCTCAATCGCAGGCGGCAACGGTCTAGCTACTTTGGGGATGGCATTTTGCATACTGGATTCACTCCCTTTATGATTTTGATTCTAATTACCCCTATTATCTTGTTCCACCAACCTTTTCATACACAAGTTTTAGTAAGGAATATGCAGCGAAGAGGCCGGCAATGACTGTAAACGCTGCGAAAATGACCGTTCCGCTAACTGGAAGCAGCAGCTTCAGGTAGCTGAGGACCGGAGCGGCCGGATCGTACTGCGCCTGGAAGACGGCTTGCGAGCCCCGAAACCTTTGCATAGGCTCCCAGATGATCAGCACAATGGCGGCGGACAACAGGGCGTGGACCAGCCGGGCGAAGAGAAAGGGGACGTAACGCAAGTTGGTGTGGCTCAACAAGGAGACGATTTGCGCATGAACGGACATGCCGCCCCACGATAAAATAAAAGCCCCGATCGCCACCTTGCTGGAGAGGGCAAGCGCCGCCGGAGCGTTGCCCGCAGCCTTGGCCCCTAGCGTTACCTCGAACAGTCCGTTCATGACCGCTTGCGACAGTTCGAGCGGCAGTCCTGCGAAGCGCAGGATAGAGTCAATCAGCAGGTACATAGCGTTCATCACACTTGCCTGGGTCAGAACCTCCAGAACGACGGAAAAGAAGACGACAAGTCCGCCGACGACGAAAATTAAGTTCAGCGACTGCAGGATGGACTGGCTGAGCAGGGAGCCGACGGAGCGGCCGTCGGACATCCGCGCGTTATGCATGTTGTCGAATGCGCGTTTCCACACGGAGCCTTGGCTGACGCTTGTCTGCAAGGTCGGCATGCTTTTGCGCCCATGGAATCTCATCATAAGCCCGATAAAGAGTGAACCTCCATAGTGGGCTACAGCCAGAATGAGCGCCAAGGAGGCGTCGTGGAAAAAGCCAATCGAGACGGCGCCGATCAGGAAGATCGGATCGGAGCTCGTGGTGAACGCCACAAGCCGTTCCCCTTCTTCGCGATTCACGAGCTTCTGCTCCCATAGCTGGGAGGTTAATTTGGCGCCGACCGGATAGCCTGCGGCGAAGCCCATGGCCAGGACGAAGCCGCCGATGCCCGGAATGCGGAACACGGGGCGCATCATCGGATCGAGGAGTGTGCCGAAGAAATGCACGATGCCGAAGCCAAGCATGATTTCGGAAATGACGAAGAACGGGAACAGGGCGGGGAAGAGCACGTCCCACCAAATGGAAACGCCGCGTAAGGCGGCGCCAAGACCGGCATGAGGAAACGCAAATAAGCATAGAATAATGGCAATCACGACAAAAGCCGTGAGTAACGCAGCCGTGAAGTTTCGTTGCTGCATGGGCCTACACCTCCTCTTCCTCAACTATATGAAGTGGCTTGGACATCCATGCCAGCCTAAAAAACTTAGACTTTGGTACTGCTAAGCAAGTTGTTTTATGGTAAAATAGAACTATAGGTAGTCTTATATCCTAGGCGTCGGGAGTGATTCAAATGACAGGTATCATTGCCGGGTTGGTCGTTTGTCTGTTCGTGTATGTCATTCGAGAGACGCTCATGCATGCAGGGGATGAGGATGTAGAGCATTACTAAGCCAACAAGAGAGAGGATTTCCTAATGTCAGAGCAGGAACGCAATACGCTGTATGAATGGATGGGGGGAGCGGAGACGATTCGCCGGATTGTGGAGGCCTTCTACCCTAGAGTGCTGAAGCATCCGTTGCTGGCGCCTCTGTTTCCTTCGGATATTGGACCCGTTATGGATAAGCAATCTATGTTTTTGAGCCAGTTTTTCGGAGGACCGACCTTGTACTCGGATGTTCACGGGCACCCGATGATGCGGGCGAGGCATATGGCTTTTCCCATTACGGTCGAGCGTGCGGACGCATGGCTGGGCTGTATGGCCGAAGCGATGGAAGAAGTAGGCCTGCCGGAAGATCTCCGGGACTTTTTACTCCTGAGGTTGAAAGGCTCCGCATATCACTTTGTGAACACACCCGAAGAAGAATAGTTCTTCTTACCTACACTATTATCCGATAAAGGCGGGGTTACAAGATGGTTGAACCTTTGTATGAGATATCCGTAAAGTGCACCTATTGCGACAACTCCTTCAAATCCATGAAGGTTCGCCCCAGCTTCAAAAAAGCGAGCAAAACAGATACCGACTTCTGTGTTCATTATAAAACGATTAATCCCGACTATTACGTCGTAAGAATTTGTCCTTACTGCGGTTATGCGCATACGGAGAACTTCTCGGACAAGTGGAAGCCGGAACAACGGGAAGCCTTCTATGAGAAAGTCGCCAAGTTCTGGTCGATGCGCAGCTATTCCGGCGAGAGAACGTTCGAGGATACGATGCAAACCTACAAGCTTGCACTGATCAGCGCCCAGATCAAGGAGGAGAAGTCCCGTGTCATCGCCGGACTGCTGCATCATCTGGCGTGGCTGTACAGATCGGTCGGCGACTGGGAGCAGGAGAAGCGGTTCCTGACCTTCGCCCTGGATGCTTATGTGAGCGTATATGAGACCGAGGGAATGGACCTTAACAACGCCAGGCTCATGTATTTGATGGGCGAGCTCAACCGCAGGCTGGGCCGGTTCAATGAAGCGGTCAAATGGTTTTCGCGCATCATTAACGACCGCAAAATTATGGACGCCGGGATGATTCGGGCGAGCCGCGAGCAGTGGGTGGCTACACGTGAGGATATGCTGGCGATCCGTATGGAGCTGCCGGAAGAAATGAAGCAAGCCACTTAAATCATATCGGCTTATAATCCAAAGAACGCTTATCCAAGCGAGGTTGAAGGCAACTTCCCCCGTGTGGCTAAGCGTTCATTTTTTGCGCTTCAATTCCGATTTCACTGTAGTGTGTGAACCGATTCTTCCCCTGATGCTTGGACGCATACAACGCTTGATCCGCTTCATAGATAATTTGCGACAATTCATCCTGCGGCGAACCTGCGGTCGCGATGCCGATGGAGATCGTAATGGGCGCCGGAACCGAGTGGTTCTTATGCCGGAAAGCTTCCGCCACCTGGAAACACAATCGCTGCGCGTACAGGCTCAGGCGAATCGGATCGGCCTCCATACTGAGCAGAATGAATTCTTCACCGCCATATCTGGCCAGATAATCCTCCTCGTAGAGATGGGACCGCAGAACGCCGCTCAGCTCCCGCAGCAGTTGATCGCCTTCCAGGTGCCCGAACAGGTCGTTGTACATTTTGAAGTTGTCGAGATCAATCATCATGATCGTGATGGGGCGCTTGCTTAAGGCGCTGCTCGCGATCGGCATGAAGCTGCGCAAATTCGGCAGCTTCGTCAAGCTGTCTTGGTTGGCTTGCAGCTCCAACTGCCGCTGCATCCGCCAACTCTTGTTCTCGTCGTTCACCATCACGATCACCGTGATGAAGGCAGCGGCCATGATGGCGAGCATGAAGAGCAGATCCCCGGCATAAGCCCAGGACAGCCCGTCTGAGAGCAGAGCGTGAGTGATAAGCCGAAGAATGAAGACATAGGAGCATATTTGGAGCCCATGGCGAATAGGTATGTCCAAGAAGCCGCCGCGGTATTCTTTATTGTGGAAGAAGGAGCTGATGAGCGCTGGGGCAATCAGATCTTGCGTGATGTTGAACCAGGCATGGCTTTCCTGCGAGAGGAGGCCGAAGCCCGCCGGCAATATCGTCGAGATCAGGGCTACTGGCAAGCCGTAACGCAGCCCCGCCATGAAAATGGGCAAGGACCGCAGATCGACGAGACCTAGCGGCGCCGGCAAAGGCTCCAGCATCATGATGATACATGCGAGGCCGGTAAGCAAAGGGGCAATCAGCTTCTCGTACGAATCAATCAGCATCTTGCTGCGAACTTTGATCGCTACATAATTGAGCGTGATTAAAGTGCACGCACTTGTCAATGGAACGAGATACTCGTGCATAAATACTCTTTCTACTCCTCGCGCTGTGAAAGCAGCAAATGTTACTTGCGGATAGCGGAATCCGCCAATAAGTAATCGCGGTCTGTGTCGACGAGCGTCAGTCTATTGTGACAGCATGGGAACACAAGCAGCTTTTTTTTGCCTTCGTGAATGGACTTCAGTTCGTGGATTTTGAGCGGCAGCAGCACATTGGGGCTATGGCAAAACGGACATTCGGCCACATAAATGTCCTTCATGATGATGTCATAAGGCCATGTGTTTGCAAAAGGGACCAGCATGGTTACTTCTTGTCCCCTTCGCCGGATTCCGATGCGGAGTTTTTGGCAAGCTCGGCAATTTTCTGAAGTAAAATATGTTGTGGCATATGCATGAGATGCTCCAAGGGCACGCCAAGCTGCTCGGCCAGCTTAACAGCTGTTTCTGGAGAAATTTGTAACGGTTTCATTGTTCATCACACCATCCTGTTCCGAATTAGTTTGCAGGAACTTTACTTCATTGAATCATACTTTTTACCTATAAGCAATGAGGAAGATTGCGATGATTGCCCGCCATGCATCCTTTATGATTTAATAAAAGATGGAAAGGAAAGGTGATGATTTTGCTTCATTTACCTCTTAATCAAACATGGAATTTAGAAACCTTTTTCCCTGGCGGAAGCGATTCTCCCGCATTCGCAGCGCATCTGAAGGAGCTTCAGGCTTCGATTGCCGCTTTCCAAGAGCAGGTGCGGAACACGCCTTCCCCGCAAGCGGTTTCCGATTCGGCAGGGCTGGCCAAGCTGGTCGAGCTGCTTCAGCGTAATTTGATGAATATTCATGAAGCGGATTCCTTCGTAGGCTGTCTGCTGGCCGACAATCAGAAGGATAAGAAAGCTCCTGCGCTCAATGGCCAAGTGAAAAGCTTGCAAGCCGAGTATCAATCGTCGCTTACGCACTTCGATCAAGTATTGACCGGCATTCCGGACAGGGTATGGAAGGAGCTGCTGCAGCAACAACCGTTCCAAGCCGTTGCATTCCCGCTAGACGAACGCCGGGCGTTGGCCAAAGAGAAGCTGTCGCCGGAGCAAGAAGCTTTAATTAACGATTTGGCCGTAGACGGTTATCACGGGTGGGGCGACTTGTATAATTCGACCGTTGGTCAATTCCGTATGTCCGTTGAGGTGGACGGCGAGACCGTGGAGCTTTCAGCCGGTCAAGCTTTCAACAAGCTGCATACGGAGAACCGGGAAGAGCGTCTGGCGCTGTTCGAGAAATGGGAGCAGGCCTGGACGGACCAAGAAGATTACTGTGCGGAGGCGCTGAATCATCTGGCAGGGTTCCGTCTGCAAGTGTATAAGTACAGAGGGTGGAACTCCATACATAAAGAGCCGCTAGCCATCAACCGCATGGAGGAGAAAACGCTCCAGGTGATGTGGGAGGTAATCGACCGCAATAAAGACATTTTCGTCGAATATTTGCGTCGCAAAGCGAAATTGATGGGCGTTGATAAATTAGCCTGGGTCGATGTGGATGCTCCGCTAGGCGATTCGTCGAAGAAGATCTCTTACGATGAAGGAGCGAGCTTGATCGTCGAGCAATTCGAGCGGTTCAGTCCGAAGCTGGCCGCGTTCTCCGAGATGGCCTTCGAGAACCGCTGGATCGAAGCGGAGGATCGCCCGGGCAAGCGTCCCGGCGGCTTCTGCACCTCGTTCCCGGTGGCGGGGGAGACTCGCATCTTCATGACGTACGGCGGCACGCTTAACAACGTATCTACGCTAGCGCACGAGCTCGGCCACGGGTACCATCAGCACGTCATGACGGATATGCCTGCGCTGGCGCAGGAGTATGCGATGAACGTCGCAGAAACGGCGTCTACCTTCGCCGAGATGATCGTCGCGGACGCGGTGGTGAAGAGCGCCGCCACGGATGAAGAGCGGATTGTGCTGCTCGAGGACAAAATCCAGCGGGCGATCGCGTTCTTCATGAATATTCATGCGCGGTTCATCTTCGAAACGAACTTCTACGCGGAGCGGAGCCAAGGGCTCGTCAGCGTGGAACGCTTGAACGAGCTGATGGTGGACGCTCAGAAGGTTGCGTTCAAAGATGCGTTAAGCAGCTATCATCCGCATTTCTGGGCGGCCAAGCTGCACTTCTACGCTACGGACGTGCCGTTCTATAACTTCCCGTATACGTTCGGCTATTTGTTCAGCAGCGGCATCTATGCACGCGCTGTGCAGGAAGGTCCCGCGTTCGAAGACAAGTACGTCGCCTTGCTGCGAGACACAGGCAGCATGAACGTAGAGGAGCTTGCGCAGAAGCATCTGGGCGTTGATCTGACGAAGCCGGATTTCTGGCAAAGCGCTGTGGATATGGCCATCCAAGATGTCAGAGAGTTCATGAAGCTGACGGAAGACAAGGTTCGCGCATAACGAACGATTGATGTAAAAACAAGCTGGCCCGTTGCATACGGCGCCAGCTTGTTGTGCGTTACCTGAGGTTTATAATTTGAATACCTGAATCGTCTGCTGCAGCTGTGTGACGACACGAGTCATTTCTTCCGCTTGGGATACGATCCCTTGTACGGTGGCGATTTGCTCGTTCATGGATGCCGAGACTTCTTGCGTGCCGGCGGCGGACTCCTCCGTGATGGCGGAGATGTTCTCCATGGCAGCGGCGATCTGCCCCGAGCTGATTAGCATCTGCTCGCTTTCTTCGGCGAAACGGGTGATTTCTTCAGAGATGAAGCCGACGCTGTCCACAATTTGCGCGAATACCGTCTCGGTTTGATCGATGAGCACCGTTTGCTTCTTCACGACATCCTCGTTGACTTGGATGCTGCGAATCGCATCCTGAATGCCTTGCTCGATGCTTTTGACGAAGCCGAACACCTCGCGTGTCAAGGAAGTCGATTCCTCGGCAAGCTTGCGCACCTCGGAGGCGACGACGGCGAAGCCCCGCCCGTGCTCGCCGGCTCTGGCCGCTTCGATTGAAGCGTTAAGGGACAGCAGGTTCGTCTGCTCGGCAATCTCCGAAATGGCGCGGGTAACGTTCGAAATGCCGGCCGCTTGACGGGCGAGCATATCAATGGTCTCGGAGACTTGCCCCGTGACCTCCACATTCCGTTTCATGCCGATGCCTTGGCTTTCTACGGAAATGCGGCCTTTCTCAACAAGAGACATCATGTGATCGGAGCGGTCCTTCATCTCCTTGGTCGAACCGGCATAGGTGACGAGCTTCACTTCGATATCTTTGGAAGTAATGGAAACGCCCGAAACTTCTTCGGAAATTTGTCCGGCGCCGGCTGCCAACTCATGGGCGGATATGCTCACTTGCTCCAGAACACCGCGGAAATTTTCGTTCTTGGAATAAATATCGCGGCTGGTTTGGAAAACCTGTTTGGAAATAGAGCCCGTATCGCGAAGAATATCGCGGAGCTTATCGATCATTTTATTGAAGGATTGCCCCAGTTGGCCAAGCGTATCATCGGAAGTTACGTTAACTTTCTGAGAGAAGTCCCCTTTGGCGATGTTGAGCGCGATGCGGGACAGATCCGCCACAGGTTCCGTCAATTGATTCTCAAACCATTTGATGAACGGATAGCTGAGGGCCAGAAGAACGACAAGGAAAATAATTCCTAGTAAGCGGTTCCATTCTGAAGCAAACGAAAGAATTAACAAAAATACACAGTTCAATCCAATTAATGCATAGCAACCCAGCTGTAATTTTTTACGAAACGACAGGTTTGACATTTTGTCCATCTGACCGACTCCTCGCGAAATTTGTTATTTATGCAGGATGAATGGCTTATGTTTGAAAATTATAACATTGAATCTGGAAACATTCTACATCATTTCGACAAAAATCGTTCGCAATCGTAGTTCTTTTGGAGCAATGATTAAGAAATGATAAAAAATAGCAGAATTGCGTGAATATTTAGAATAAACTGTTGAAAATTGTCAAATAGAGTTTTATAATAGGTCTACAATCTTGGAATATACATAATAAGTAAAAAATAATAGCATAAGGAGGAATATGATGAGGTTGGATCAAGGCGCACTTGCCAGACAAATTGATCTGGTATTTCGAAAATTGAAGGAGGAATTGTCGCATACGAGCTCTGGCACGGTTTTTGTTCATATTCGCAATGATGAGATCGGCAAGTTCGGAGTGAAGCATCTTCCCTTCGAGGGCAAGGACGGCGTGCTGCCGGCTTGGTCGAACAAGGGATTAACGGAGCAGCAGTACCGGTCGTTTCGCCAGATGGCGATTGATTCTCTTGCTAGGAAAAAAGGCTGGACTCACGGTGAAATCATGTTTGATTATACCGTGCGGCATGACATGCTGTCGGCCAGTATCAGTTTTGAAAGCAATTATAATATGGCGAGTCTCGCCCAAACGATGTAGCACTCATTCATACCAAATATCCCCCGATCCTGAATAGGAAAGGGGGATTTGCTGCGTTAACCGCGATCTCTGCTGCGGTAGAGGACATAGATGAACAGCGGGGCGCCGATCGCCGCTGTGAAGACGCCGGCCGGAATATCCAGCGGCTTGAACAGGAAGCGTCCGGCGAGATCCGCCAGCAGGAGCAGCAAGGAGCCGGTCAGCGCGGAGACGGGGATCAGCGAGCCGAAGCTGGGACCTACGAGCTTGCGCGCGATGTGAGGCGCCATAAGTCCGATGAAGTTGATGGCGCCGCCGAAGGCTACCGCCGCTCCGGAAAGCGCGACGCTTAGAAGAATAAGGAAGAAACGTTGGCGCTGTACGCTGCTCCCCACATTCCGGGCGATGTCTTCGCCTAAGGACTGTATGGTAATATGCCGTGCATACAGGAAGATGGCCGGAATCAATATGCCCACCCAAGGAAGCAGCGGATAGACAGCCTTCTGCCAGGATACGCCGTAGATGCTGCCGGTCATGAAGGTCAACGATTGATTCGCCAAAATGATGGGACCGGATATCATCATCAGGTACGAGAGCGCGCTCATCGCCGCTGTGAAGCCGGTGCCGATCAGAACGAGGCGCAGCGGAGTAATCCCGTTCTTCCAGGATAGAGCGTACACCAGCAAGGTGGCGGTGAAGGCACCGAGAATCGCGGCGACAGGCAGCCAGTGGATGCTGATTTTATCCGAGAAGAAGAAGAAAAACGATACGGCGCCCAGTGTTGCGCCGCCGGTGGAGCCGATCGTATCCGGTGACGTGAGCGGGTTGCGCACGATCCCTTGCAGGATCGCCCCGGCAACGCCGAGCGAAGCCCCGATCAGGACGGCGACGATCACCCGAGGCAGACGCAGAGATCTGACGATCATGGTGCTGGGGTCCGACCCATAGCCGAAGACGGCTCGCACGACATCGGCCGGCTTGATATAGATGCTGCCGATTCCCGTACTAAGAATCATGACGACGATGACCGCAATGAGCAGGGATAGCGATACAAGGACTGATTTCTTGCTAATCCGATATGAAAAGATTTTACTGCGAACGGTGACATGGCGGCCTGATTTCCTCATTTCAGAAGCCCCCCTTTGCGTGCGATGTAGATGAAGAAGGGAACTCCCAGAATAGCTGTCGCTACGCCGACGTGAACTTCCTTCGGCATGACGATGAACCGCGCGATGATGTCTGCGCCGACAAGCAATATCCCGCCGAAAATCGCGCAATAGGGAATAACCCAGCGATAGTCGATGCCGACGAGGAAGCGGACGATATGCGGGATGATAATCCCGACGAACACAATCGGCCCTGCGACGGCGACGGAGCCTCCGGCCAGGATGACGATGACGACGGCGGTGACGAACTTAATATAGACGGTGCGCTGCCCGAGCCCCTTCGCAACATCGTCTCCCATGGAGAGAATGTTGATGTGCGGCGAGAGGATGAATGCGCCGACCCAGGCGAGCAGGACATAAGGATAGACGGATTGGAGCATGGCCATGGTACGTCCTTCAACCGATCCGACAAGCCAGTAGAGGACTTGATCGAACGCTTTGCCGTTCCCAAGCAGAATGCCTTGGGTCAAGGAGGCGAAGAAGGCCGTCATGGCTGAGCCGGCCAGCGTGATCTTCATTGGCGTGAGCCCGTCGCGGCCTAAGGAGCCGAGGCCATAGACAAGCGTTGAGCTGACGGCGGCGCCGAGGAACGCAATCCATGTGAACTGCGAGAGGCTGGTGACGTTGAAGAATCCGACCGAGAGCACGATGGCGAAGGCGGCCCCGGAGTTGATGCCGAAGATGCTGGGCGAAGCAAGCGGATTCCGCGTCATGGCCTGCATGAGCGCACCTGCGATGGCCAAGCTTCCGCCTACGAGTGCGGCGATTAACGCTCGCGGAATGCGCACCGTTTGGATGATGATCGCTTCGTTGGACGGCTTGGCGGTGCTGTCGAACGACTGCGTAACCTGAGTCCATGTATAGGCATGCAGGCCGAATCTGACGCTGCAGATCATCAGCACGGCCAGAACGGCGATAGCGGCGAGAAGTCCTAGACTTTTATAAATACGATATGTACGTTCATTGCTTGAATTATTCATCTATAAATGCCTGCTTCCCTATATTTCTTGCTTTGTTTATTTTAATAACTAAGGTTAATTAAGTCAACGATTTTGAGAATCATTATCATTTTCGATTGACAGATGGCACGGAAAGAAGTACGATATGTGCAAGATAATGATAATCGTTATCAACACATAGAGAGCGTGGAGGGAATAAGGTCAGATGTTTGCCAAAAATCAACGAAAGAGAGCATGGTCTCTTGTTGCGATTCTGTTTGTTATTTCTATTGTTTTAACAGCATGCGGAGAGAAGCCTGCGGCACAGCCGTCAGCATCCGCAGCACCGCAAGAGTCCGCTAAATCGGATGCTCCTCGTACCATTAAGCATGCTATGGGTGAAACCGCGGTTCCGGCTCAGCCGAAACGCGTTGTTATTTTGACGAATGAAGGAACGGAAGCTCTTCTTGCACTTGGCGTGAAACCGGTCGGGGCCGTAGAATCCTTCACGGGTAAGCCATGGTTCGATCATATCAAAGCTGATATGGAAGGTGTAACGACAGTGGGCGGCGAATCTCAGCCGAACCTGGAAGTGATTGCCTCTCTGAAGCCGGACTTGATTATCGGGAACAAAATGCGCCAGGAGAAAGTATATGAACAGCTGAAAGCGATCGCGCCAACGGTATTCGCAGAGACGCTGCGCGGCGAGTGGAAAAGCAACTTCGCCCTGTATGCGGAGGCATTGAATAAGAAAGCGGAAGGCGACAAAGTGATCGCAGCTTTCGATAAACGTATTGATGATTTCAAAAGCAAAGCCGGCGACAAGCTGAAAGAGAAGGTCGCTGTTGTACGTTTCATGGGAGGCAAAACTCGTTTCTACTATGGAAATATGTTTACAGGCGTTATTTTTAAACAAATCGGCTTTGCCCGTTCGGATGCGAAGAGCGATGAGAAATCGTTCGAAGATATTACGAAGGAGCGTCTGACAGAGCTTGATGCAGCGGACCGCGTCTTCTACTTCACATACGAAACCGGCGACGGCAAAGGCACGAAGCAAGAGGAAGAGTGGATGAACGATCCGCTTTGGAAAAACCTCAAAGTTGTGAAAGAGAACAAGCTGGTGAAAGTTAACGATGCCACTTGGAACACAGCAGGCGGTGTGAAAGCGGCGAATATCATGCTGGACGATCTGTACAAAATCTACAATATCCAGCCTTAATCAAGGAAGGACTGCTGACGGGCAGTCCTTTTTCTTTACACAACAAAAAGGAGGGCTTCCTTTCTTAAAAAGGATAGCCCTCACTTGTTTAAGTATAGGAGAGACGATTATCTGCTGAATCTGTTCACGCTGCCGCCTGCAAGTTGTTGTTCAGCGATTTGAACAAGGCGACGAGTGATGTTTCCACCAATGGAACCTGTGTCACGGGAAGTCATGTAGCCGTAGTAGCCGTCTTGAGGAATTTGGATGCCCAGTTCTTGAGCAACTTCAAATTTCATTTGATCCAAAGCGGCATTCGCTTGTGGAACAACCAAGGTGTTGCTGTTGCGATTTTGTGCCATCTGATATCACCTCCAGTAGTAGGTAGTATAATCTGTTTTGTCAAATATACTCGTCAAAAAAACTGGAAATTTCCACCACGAAATAGACGGGTTAGAAGCGGGATTGGACAGTCTTTGATATAATAAGAAAAATGAGGAGAAACGGAGGGGAAATCAATGTTCGAACTATCCGTGGAGGGCTGGTCGCTCGACAAAGATTTGCAAATCATACAAGCGGATGTCCGCATGGCGGTCGACGGGAGCATCCTGATCGAGGAGCCTCTCTGCATTGATGTAGGACTTCCTGCTTTATTGTACAGTGCTCTGCATGACACGGAGCCCGATCGGTTCGCACCGCCGGACGAATGGGTGAAGATGCCGTTCTTCGTGTGCGGCTGCGGGGACCCGGAGTGCAGAGGCTTCTCTTTCGTCGTGCATCACAAGGATCGGAATGAGCTGGAGCTCATTTCCGTTGAAGAACGCGGGGATGGGACGCACCGCAAGTTTGAGAACCATTTGATTGCCGTGTCCGACTACAGAAAGCAGGTTCTGCGAATCGGGGAAACGTATCTAGCCTTCATTCAAGGCTTGGATTACAGGCCTTATTATGCCGACACCGTGAAGGTTGTAGAAGAACTCGTGGAGCAATTACATCAACAATAACGGAGTGAATGGGATGGCAGCAGCGAAATATTATGTCGTTTGGGTCGGGCATAAACCCGGCATTTACCGGTCATGGGCGGAATGTCAGGCACAGACGAACGGGTACCCGCAAGCGCGGTTCAAATCGTACGAATCGGAAGCGGAAGCCAGACAGGCGTTCGAGAAAGGTTGGCAGAAATCGCTGAATTTCTCGGGAGCAGGGTCGTCTGCGTCGAAGTCCGGCAAGCCGGCAACTCCGGAGACCGCTCCGGAGGTCGACTACGACAGCTTGTCCGTGGACGTAGGCTGCTCGGGGAATCCGGGCATTGTGGAATATAAAGGCGTCGATACGCGAACAGGCGAGATCCTATTCTATCAGGGGCCGATTGCCAAAGGAACGAACAATTTGGGTGAATTTCTGGCCATCGTGCATGGTCTGGCTTACTTGCAGAAGCTTGGAAGCAATAAGACGATCTATACGGATTCCGTCACGGCTTTGAGTTGGATCCGGAAGAAAGAAGTATCCACCAACCTTGTCCGCGACGCTTCTACGGAAGAAATCTGGACGTTGGTGGACCGCGCTTTGAAGTGGCTGCGCAGCCATACCTATACGAACAAAATCGTGAAATGGGATACGAAGAAGTGGGGAGAAATCAAAGCAGATTTTGGAAGAAAATAATCTCCTATTTTTTACGTTGACGCGTCAGTACACGAAAGGGAGAAATTTGACGAAAAGTGTGTTATGATAGATTCATTATTTTTTAAAAATTAACTAATGGAATTTAGGAGGAATACAGTATGGCTCATCCAAAACAGCGCAGCGACATGATTAAAAAAGGATTCGACCGCGCTCCTCACCGCAGTTTGCTGCGTGCAGCCGGCGTTAAAGAGGAAGATTTCGGCAAGCCGTTTATCGCGGTTTGTAACTCTTATATAGACATTATTCCTGGACATGTGCATTTGCAAGAATTCGGTAAGCTCGTGAAGGAAGCCATTCGCGAAGCGGGCGGCGTTCCGTTCGAATTCAACACGATCGGTGTTGACGACGGTATCGCGATGGGCCACATCGGTATGCGTTATTCCTTGCCAAGCCGTGAAATTATCGCTGATTCCCTGGAAACGGTCGTTAACGCTCACTGGTTCGATGGCATGATCTGTATTCCTAACTGTGACAAAATTACACCGGGCATGATCATGGGCGCGCTTCGCGTTAACATCCCGACGATGTTAGTCAGCGGCGGTCCGATGAAAGCCGGTAAAGATAAGAACGGCAGATCGATCTCCTTGTCTTCCGTTTTCGAAGGCGTGGGCGCGTATCAAGCCGGTAAAATCGACGAGAAAGGTCTGGAAGAGCTTGAGCAATATGGCTGTCCGACCTGCGGTTCCTGCTCCGGTATGTTCACGGCGAACTCCATGAACTGCTTGGCTGAAGGTCTGGGCCTTGCTATGCCGGGCAACGGCACGATTCTGGCTGTTGCCGAAGAGCGTAAGCAATTCGTCAAAGATTGCGCGAAACAGCTGATGACACTGATCGAGAGAGATATCAAGCCTCGCGACATCGTGACGATCGAAGCGATCGACAACGCGTTCGCGCTGGATATGGCGATGGGCGGTTCCACGAACACCGTGCTTCATACGCTGGCTATCGCTGCGGAAGCAGGTATCGATTATCCGATCGCGCGCATCAACGAAGTGGCGGAGCGCGTTCCTCATCTGGCGAAGATCGCACCGGCTTCGGACTATCACATTGAAGATGTGCATTTGGCGGGCGGCGTGAGCGCAATTATCAATGAGCTGCTGAAGAAGCCGGGCGCTTTCGACGGCGATCGTCTATCGGTTACCGGAAATACGATCCGCGAGAACGTAGCCGGCTGCGAGATCCAGAACACGGACGTCATCCATCCATTAAGCAACCCGCACAGCGAAAGAGGCGGACTTGCTGTATTGTTCGGTAACCTGGCGCCGGAAGGCAGTATCGTTAAGGTAGGCGCGGTTGACAAATCCGTTGGCGGACGCCACATCGGTCCTGCGATCTGCTTCAACTCCCAAGACGAAGCGCTTCATGGCATTGCTAACGGCCAAGTGAAAGAAGGCCACGTCGTCGTAATCCGCTACGAAGGACCAAAAGGCGGACCTGGTATGCCGGAAATGCTGGCGCCAACTTCACAGATCGTCGGTATGGGTCTAGGCGCGAAAGTGGCCCTGATCACGGACGGACGCTTCTCGGGCGCATCCCGTGGTATTTCCATCGGGCATATGTCTCCGGAAGCGGCAGAGGGCGGACCTCTCGCTTTCGTACAAGACGGCGACATTATCGATGTGGATATGGACGGCCGCAAAATCGAGCTGCAAATCAGCGACGAAGAATTTGCGAAGCGCCGCGAGAACTGGGCAGGCTTCGAACCGAAAATCCGTTCCGGTTACTTGGCGCGTTACACCAAAATGGTAACGAATGCGAGTGCAGGCGCGATTTTGAAAATCTAATTAAAAAACTGCCGGGGCTTTGCGAGCTCCGGCAGTTTTTTTTGACCCATTCACAGAAAGAAATGCAAGAACAGCAGCGAACCGGCGAAAACCGTAACGGCAACGACGATGGAGAGCGTCAAGACGAAGCGCGCTTTGAAGATCGAGAGCATCATGAGCGTGCTCTTGACGTCGATCATCGGGCCGAACACGAGGAAGGCCAGCAGGGAGCCCGGCGAGAACGTTCTGGCGAAGGAGGCCGCTACGAAAGCATCCGTTGTGGAGCACAGGGAAAGCAGGTAGGCGAAGCCCATCATGAAGACGTGTGAGACAAGGGTTCCTTGACCGATTGCGGACAAGCTGTCTTGGGCGACGAAGGTTTGGATCAGTGCCGTCAGGAAGGCGCCGAGCATCAGGTACTTGCTCATCTCGATCAGCTCGGAAGTGCCGTGGCTGAGCATGGTCGCCAATCGGCTGTCGCCGTGGGCGTGGTGATGACCGTGGTGGTCATGATGATGCTCGTGACTGTGGTTATGACTGTGGTTATGGCTGTGGTTATGAATGTGGTTGTGGGAGTGTTCATGAGGATGGCTAAGGGTATGGTTATGAGCATGATCGTGATCGTGATCGTCGTGATTGTGATTGTGATTGTGATCATGAACGTGCACGGCATGGCGCAAAGGGTTGCTCTTCAGGAACCGCGTGAGGAGAAGTCCCACGACAAGTGCCACGCCGAAGGTAAGTCCCATGCGCGAATACGCCATCTCCGGCTCGCCGCGGAATGCCATGAAGGTCGAAGCGAACACGATCGGATTCAGAATCGGTCCGACGAGAATGAAGATGACGGCGATGTAGACCGGCATGCCTTTGCGCATCAGGCGGCGAACGAAAGGAATCATGCCGCATTCACAGAGCGGGAACATGATGCCGAGCACGCAGGCGAACAGAATGCCGCCGAGCGGGTGTTTGGGCGTCAATCTCCGAATGTATCCCTCGGGAATGAAGTTCTCCACGACGGTGGACAGGATGACGCCCATGAGCATGAAGGGCAGGGCATCCAGGAAGATGTCCATGAAGGAGGCAAAAACAAGCTTCGTATCATACAGAAGCACCCCCGCTTGCGGAAGCTCTCTCGTCGTCACGATGAGGTAGAGGAGAAGTACACAAATCAAAGTGGAGATGGGAAGGCTCCACCGGTATAGTGTTGATGACAATTCGTCGACACCCCTTTTTCCGGATAATATCTATACCTATGTCCATGCCGGGCTATATAGGACAAAGACCTCGGTTGACAATCCAAAGTCAAGGTGTATAATAATAGAAAATCAATTAGCGATGACAGGAACAAGTACATTTGTCTCCCGTTTCTCAGAGAGCCGGTGGTTGGTGCGAACCGGTGAAACGAACAAATCGAATGGATCCTTGAGCTTGAGGCTGAACACAGCATAGGAATCGCCGGAACCTAGGCCGGAATGAAGTCCTGCGCTGACAAGTATGCCGAACGGCTGCTCTCCGTTACAAGAGCCTGAAGGTCTTGGCGGCTGAAGTGCCCCAATGACAAATTAGGGTGGTACCACGGTCTCTCGTCCCTTGCGGGGAGAGGCCTTTTTGTTGTTTTTTTAGATCGATCAAGTTGATGTAGACGATGGAGGGACTCTCGATGAAACGAGTATTATCAGGTATGCAATCCAGCGGACAGCTGACAATCGGCAACTATATCGGGGCGCTGCGCAATTATGTGAAGCTTCAGCACTTGCACCGCTGCTATTTCATGGTCGTGGATATGCACGCCATTACCGTACCGCAGGACCCTGCGGCGCTGAAGGAACAGACGGAATCTATCGCTGCGCTGTACATTGCGGCGGGGTTAGACCCGAATAAAGCATCCATCTTCCTGCAATCCCACGTTCCGGCGCACGCGGAGCTCGGCTGGATTATGACGACGTTGACGCATATGGGAGAGCTGGAGCGGATGACCCAGTTCAAAGACAAGTCGGAGGGCAAAGATTCCGTAGGAGCAGGTCTCTTCACGTATCCTTCCTTGATGGCGGCGGACATCCTGCTGTACAATGCCGATCTTATCCCGGTTGGTGACGATCAGAAGCAGCATTTGGAGCTGACGCGCGATTTGGCGAACCGGTTCAACAACCGTTTCGGGGAAATGTTCGTGATGCCACAGCCGTATATGCCTGAAATTGGCGCCAGAATCATGTCCTTGGATGATGCTTCGAAGAAAATGAGCAAGAGCTCGCCGAACGCAGGCAGCTACATTGCGATGCTGGACGATCCGTCTGTGATCCGCAAGAAGCTGAGCCGTGCCGTTACCGATTCGGGCCGCGAAGTGAAATATGATCCGCAGAACAAGCCGGAAGTGAGCAATCTGATTTCGATCTACTCGCACTTTGCCGAGATGAGCGTCGCTGAGATCGAAGCCAAGTACGACGGGCAGGGCTATGGTCCCTTCAAGAAGGATCTGGCGGAACAGGTTGTTGCTGTCCTGGAGCCGATTCAACAGCGTTACCAAGAAATTCGCCGTTCGGGAGAAGTCTTCGATATTTTGAGAAAAGGCGCGCAGGAAGCCGCTGAGGTGGCTAACGAAACGCTGCTTGAAGTGAAGAAACGGATGGGCTTTGTAGTCTTGTAGTCTAAGATCAAAGGCCGGTTGACATTGGGCTAAGCAGCACAAAAAAGGAATGGGCGTTGATGCCCATTCCTTTTTGCGTATGCATTGTTGGTGATATCCGGTGACGTTACGGCCGGGAATTTTTTTTGCGGATCTTCGCTTTGACGGCGAAGCCGTAGCCGATGAATATTAGCGAAATGATCGCGCAAACGAGAACCATCCAAGGCTGCCGAAGGGCGATAAATAGTGAAATGGAAGCCAGCAGCAGCGTGCCGATGACAGCGAATAGAAGTGCGAGCGGTTTACTCATGAACGTGACCTACTTTCTAGAAGTTGCGTCTGTGAAGACGGCGTATTCGATGATCCTTGTTTTATTTTAAACTTTTTTACCCGTTGTGCATATAAATTGATTTCCTCCACATACTATCATTGCAAGCTTGCAAATACATCAAAGATCATAGCTGACTGAAAGGAGTCTGATCCTTATGGCACAAAATCGTAGCAGCAACACACTAGTGGTTCCTCAAGCGAACCAAGCGTTAGACCAACTGAAATACGAGGTAGCTCAAGAACTGGGCATCCAAATTCCTCAAGACGGCTACTATGGATACATGGCAACACGCGATACCGGCGCAATCGGTGGTCACATCACTCGTCGTCTGGTGCAAATCGCAGAGCAAACGCTGGCTGGACAATCCGGCTTCCGCGGTTAGTCTCACATTGAACTTTGTCCCGATCCAGGACATATAAAGCTCGGAGGTCTAAAAAGCCTCCGGGCTTTTGTCATTGTTACGCCCACTAAAAAGACGCGCCGGCAATGGCGCGTCCCTTCTTTTTAGTACAGATCAACACGCAGCTTCTTCTCGAGCCTGGAATCGTTGACCCAGCCGACATAGGAATCCAACGTTTCGTAATTGTGATCCATGAGGATGACTCCGACGAACGGATACTGCTTGCGATGGCGGTAGCGGACATCGGCCCATCTTACTTCGTAGCCCCAACGGTGCTCTTTGACCTCTGCGCAGGTGAAGGATGAGAAATAAAGCAGCGCTTTAATATCTTCATGCTTCTTGGAGGCTTCGATAGCCGGATGCTCCTCGCACTTAATTGTATCCAACCACCGGAGCTTTGAATTTTTCAATTCGCCCAGCTGATACGTGCCGTCCGCTCTTCGTTTGACGACGTTCCATACATAGAGGTTGAATGTTACAATCAGTGTGTAATGGTCCCCTGGCTGATAGGTCGGATCTTTGCGATAAAGCCCTTTCTCTACGATGTAATGGTCGAGTGTACGCCAGATGTAGTATAAGGCGATGATGCCATACAAGGTCGGGAAGACAAGCTTGGGACTGGCAATGTGGAAAGACCACATGAAGATGGCCGCGATATGGCTTGAGAAAATAAAGGGATCGAAGATGTGAATAATGTTCCACGACACCCATTTCTCAGAGAACGGCCGAATCGCTTGTGTACCATATGTGTTGAAGCAATCGCTGAATACGTGAAAACAAACCGCAATCCCGACCCACATCGCCAGGTGCAGCAGTGGGATTCCGTGGAAGAAGAGCGCGAGCGCGCCGGTGATGAGCAGCGTCCAAATGAGTAATGCCGGCAAAGAGTGAGAGCGACCTCGATGATTGCGAATGTACGTAGCGTTGCCTTTGAAGCGCAGCAGCCCGTCCACATCCGGAATCTGTGACCCGACAACGGTGCCGATGAAGACAGCAGTGGTCGTCGCCGAATCCGCGGAAACGCTGGGATCGATCTGCGACAGTCCTGCTAACCCTAAGCCAATAACAAGATGCGTACCTGTGTCCAAGTGGGTTTCTCCTCCTAAGCGTTTTCCATAGGAAAACCGATTTCGTTAACGTGCGCCCAGCAAGTTATCAAAGTGGCAATATTGGAACATAAGCATGGGCGCTGTTTCCTACTTCTTATTAGTTTACCATTTTGGAGCAAAAAATAAATCAGAGGGAGATCTAAAAATGTCCATTGTTTTTGTAGAGTATGCCATAAAAGCCGAATTCCGGGAGCCTTTCCTCATCTATATGCAGGAGTGGCAAGGGCGGGAAGGGCGTTTGGAGGTGCTGGAAGGAACGGACCAGCCGGGACTTTTTGTAGAAATTTGGAAAGGCATTCATCATGAGGAGTATATCGTTATGAAGGAAGAGAGGCTCAAGGGACCGGGGGATGAGCAAGCGCCATGGGATGCATGGATCGAAGGGGGACTTCGCAAGCTGCATATGTGGCATTTCTCGCCGGTTGCCCGGACATGAAGAAAACCGCCGGCTCCGTTGGAGCTAGCGGTTTATTCGGGATACGGCTGATTATCTTCTTTGGGCGTATGGATAGTAGTAATTCAGCTCTTCGTCGAACGTGATGTAGTCCAGATTCACCATGAGCAGCAGGAAGCGCATACCGGTTGCCGGATCACTGATGATGATATGGTCGCGTCCTGCGGCCTCCAATTTCCCTTTGAAAATTTTGGCGTTCCATTCGGAGTTGTTCTCGTATGTCATGTACAAAGTAGCCATTTTCCCAAGGTTCAAACGGAGAATGTTCTCGATGTAGGATTCTTCCATTTGAAGACCAGGGATGTTCACACCCGTCTGTAAACCTGTTCCCGGTGGGGGAACCATGGACCCGGCCGGCTGCTGGGGAACCACTTTGTTCGGAATTGCTGTCGGGACCGGGTAAGCAGGGTAAGGCGTGCCCCCGAATGATGGCATTTGCGCTTGATTGCCAATTTTGTAAGGGTTATTCAACATAACTGTAAAATCCTCCTTGAAGCTTTCCTTGTGGAAGCTTTCTTCTTAGTGAAGCATACACCTCATCATATTGTGCTTTCGCCTATTTGGTGACTGCATTTACCGGCTTTCGGCAAAATAAAAAAAGCTCCCGTAAGGAGCATTAATTCAGTACGAATTTATATCCGACTCCCCAAACGGTTTTGATATACTTCGGTTCTTTGGGGTCGGTTTCTATTTTTTTGCGAAGGTTTGCGATATGTACGTCGATGGCGCGCTCCGTTACATAGGTATCGAACCCGCGAACCCGGTTCAGCAGTTCCTCGCGGCTGTAAACGCGTCCTTGATTTTGCCATAGCAGCTTCATAATCTCGAATTCGGAGAAGGTCGTCTCAATCATTTTGTTATGTACAAACAGGCATCGCTTCTCAAGATCCAGGTGGACGACTGGATTCACCGCCGTATCCGCCTTGGCTGCGGCCACCGGGGCGAAGGCGGCGGAGCGGCGAAGCAGGGCTTGTACCCTTGCAGCCAACTCTCTCATGGAAAAAGGCTTGCATAAGTAGTCGTCGGCACCGGTCTGCAGTCCCTTGATCCGGTCGGACACTTCGCTTTTGGCGGAAACCATCAGAATCGGTATCGTAGAAGACGCTCGGAAGTAGGTACACAGCTGGATCCCGTCCACATCCGGCAGCATGATATCAAGAACGATACAATCGGGATTGAAATCACGGAACAGAGTTTCGCCCTGACGGCCGTTCTCGGCGCGCATGACTTGGTATCCTTCTTCGTACAAATAAATGGACATCATTTCACCAATGCTATAATCGTCTTCAATAATTAAAACTTTAGACATAAACGTTCCCCTCCTTTTCCTTTCAAAAGGTTCGGTGCTCGATATGCCGGACGCAACATTCGATCCTATAGGTAACATGTTAACATCATCCATTTTGTGCCGTCCAGTTTTTAAAGTGAATTAGTGCCGATTACAGAGAAAAAGGAAGCTGGATGGCAGTTGACTTCTAACGGAGGTTAGGTCAATTGATCCAGCTTCCTGTATTAGGTTGAGCATTCGCTTGTAAAATCATACGGTTAAATGCTTTTTGACTTGATCTTCGCTGAGCTGCTCGGCATGGCCTTCGGCGGCGACGGTGCCCCGGTCGATGACATAGTAATAATCGGCGATGCCGGTTGCGAATTCAAGGCTTTGCTCGACGAGAAGCACGGCGATTTCCCTGCTTCGTTTGATGCTTTCGATAATCGCTTCAATCTCCATCACAATCGAAGGCTGTATGCCTTCCATCGGCTCATCGAGCAGCAAGAGCTTGGGGCCGGAGGCCATCGCCCGAGCAATCGCAAGCTGCTGCTGCTGACCGCCGCTGAGATCGCCGCCTTTGCGGTGAAGCATTTGCCGGAGAACCGGGAACGTGTCGAAGAGCGAATCGGGCAGCTTCTTTCTCCGGTCTGCGGCGGCTTCGAGGCCGAGCAGCAGGTTCTCTTCGACCGTAAGCTGCGGGAAGATTTCGCGGCCTTGCGGGACGTAGCCGATGCCGGCTCTGGCGCGCTGATCCGGTGAGTAAGCCGTGATATCGCGCTCATTGTAATGAATACGGCCTGCCTTAGGCTTAATGAGGCCCATGATGCTCTTCATCAGCGTTGACTTGCCTACGCCGTTACGACCCATGAGACAGACGATCTGTCCGGGCTTTACGAGCAAATCGACATGCCGGATGACCATGCTCTCGCCATAGCCGGCTTCTATATGCTGCAGGTTAAGCACCTCGTTCCACTCTCCTTCCCAGATAAACCTCGGCGACTTTCTCGTCATGTTGAATATCCGCCATCGTGCCTTCGCGCAGGACGGTGCCTTCATGAAGCACCGTTACCGTTCTCGCGAACCGGCGCACGAAATCCATATCGTGCTCGACGACGATAATCGTTTGGCTCGCCGCGATTTCATGGAGCAGCTCTCCGGTCTTCTCGGTTTCGCTGTCGGTCATGCCGGCGGCCGGCTCGTCGAGCAGCAGAAGGTCCGGCTCCTGCATGAGCAGCATGCCGATTTCGAGCCACTGCTTCTCGCCGTGGGAGAGCGCGCCTGCGCGCTCCTTGGCCTTGTTCTGCAGGCCGATCATACCCAGCCGCTCATGCAGGCGATCCCGTTGCTCGCTGGTCGTTTTGGCCCACAGGGCGCTGAGAAGACCGCGCTTCTGCTTCATGGAGAGGGCCAAATTCTCAAATACGGTCAGCGTCGAGAAGACGGAGGGAGCTTGGAACTTGCGTCCGATGCCTAATTGAGCGATTTGGTGCTCCTGGTATTTGCTTAAGTCGATCGAATCTTTGAAGTGTACATGACCTTGCGAAGGCTTGACTTTCCCGCATATGACATCCAGGAGCGTCGTTTTCCCTGCGCCATTGGGTCCGATGAGAAAACGGAGTTCCCCGTATGCCAAGGAAAAGTCCAGATTGCGCAAGGCTTTAAAACCGTCGAAGCTCACTTCAAGTCCTTGTACGCTCAGGATGCTGTCGCCGGGTACAGGTTGAGGCACTGCTAATTGTCCAAGCATGGGAGGTTCCTCCTTCTTCATTTCAAACCATGATTTCGTTAGCCGGCTTCTTGCGAGGAAGAGATCGGCTGAGGAAGCACGGGCTTCTTCCAGTGGGATGTATAATGCGCAATCGTGCCGACAATGCCTTTGGGAAGCAGCAGCACGACGATGATGAACATGGCTCCGAGCATGATCGGCCACCAAGCCGGATAGGCTTCGCTGAACGTTGTTTTGGCGCTGTTCGTGACCAGCGCGCCGAGAACGGCGCCTCCGATCGTGGACCGCCCGCCGATGGCCACCCAGAGAACCATCTCGATCGATGGCACAATGCCCATCTGTGCAGGGGAGATAATGCCTTCCTGAAGCACGAAGAGCACGCCAGCCAGCCCGGCTAACCCGGCGGAGACACAGTAAATGGACACCTTGTACGTGACCGGGTTGTAGCCGATGAAGCGAACGCGGTTCTCGCCGTCGCGGATGGCGGTGAGAATATTTCCCAAGCGGCTCGTGACCAGGAAACTGCATAAGACGAGAACGACGGCGACAGCCGCCAGCGTGACATAGAAGAGGATTAGCTTCGTCGATGGCGATTGCAGGTTGAGGCCAAGGAACGAATCGAAGTTCGTCAGTCCGTTCGTTCCGCCTGTGTAACCTTGCTGGCCGACGAACAGCGTTACCGTAATGATGACCAGCGCTTGCGAGAGGATGGAGAAGAAGGCGCCTTTGATCCGGTTGCGGAATGTCAAATAGCCCAAAACGAAAGCGAGCAGCATAGGAACGAGGAGAGCAAGCAGGAAAGCTGCGGCAGCGGAGTGAAACGGCTGCCAGAACCAGGGCAGGCTCTCGACGCCGCTCCATGACATGAAGTCGGGCAGCTGGTCGCCGCTCGCGGCGAGCTTCAGGTGCATCGCCATGCAGTAGCCGCCGAGTCCGAAGTATACGCCGTGGCCAAGGCTAAGGATGCCGGTGTAGCCCCAGATCAGATCAATGCCGATGGCGATGATGGCATAGGCGAGAAACTTGCCGAGCAGCGACAGGCGGAATTCGGACAAAAACAATGGAGCTAGCGCCAGCGCCGCTAGAAAAACGGTATAAACCGTCAGTTTGATCTTGGAGTGTCCGGCTAAGAGCATGGAAGACGCCACTTCCTTTCTTCAGTCTAGAGATCTTGAGCGGATCGTCACAAGGCCCATCGGCTTCCATTGCAGGAAGGCGATGATGAGGGTGAAAACAAGCACTTTGCCAAGCGTTGCGCTAGTGGAATATTCCAGCGCCGTGTTGAACACGCCGATGCCGAGAGCGCCGGCCACCGTCCCGATCAGTTTCCCGATGCCGCCGAGAACGACGACCATGAAGGCATCCACGATGTAGTAGGTGCCTATCGTAGGGCCGATCGGTCCGAGGAGTGTCAGCGCGCAGCCGGCGATACCGGCCATGGCGGAGCCGAAGGCGAAGGACTGCGCATCGACCCGGCGCGTGGAGATGCCGAGGCAAGCAGCCATTTCGCGATTTTGCATAACGGCTCTCATTCGTCTGCCGCCTGAGGAATGATACAAGTACATGTAGATGACGAGAATGCATAGAGCAACCAGTGCGATAATGAAGAGGCGCTTATAAGGAAGAATCAGATCGGCCGTCAGGTGAAGGCCGCCTTCGAGCCATTCCGGCGCTTTAACGGCAACGTTGGGCGCGCCGAAGATAGAGCGGGCCACCTGCTGCAGCGCCAGGCTTACGCCCCACGTCGCCAGCAAGCTATCCAGCGGCCGGCCGTACATGAAGCGGATGAGGCAAAACTCGAGCAGCCAGCCGACTGCGAAGGCTACCGCGAAGGCGACGCCCAGCGAGACGATGAAATACCAGCCGAAGGCGGAAGCCGGCAGTAGCTTCTGGAACCACTGTTGGACCAGATAGGCCATGTAGGCTCCGATCATGATGAACTCGCCGTGGGCCATGTTCATCACGTTCATCAGGCCGAACGTAATGGCCAGCCCTATGGCGATGAGCAGCAGGATGGAGCTGAGGCTTAGGCCGTTGAACAATTGAAGCAGCAGCAGACTCATGGCTTGACTTCCCTCCCCAGTTATTCCCGAGTAAATGATGAAACCCAGGACTGCCTTGGGGGCAGCCTGGTTTCCGTGGCGGGATGCAGGTTATTTTTTGGTCACTTCGGCGCCCCAAGGATAGGTCTTGAGGAACGGATCGGGCGTAAGGGCCTGACCGGAGTTCCAGATTTCCTTGATCAACCCGTCGCCGCCGATCTGGCCGATGCGCGCAACTTTGGAAATGTGCTGATTCTCGCCGTTGATCGTCACCTTCCCTTCCGGAGCGTTCCACTCGATGCCCTTGGCGGCGGCTTTCACTTTCTCCACGTCGAAGGAGCCGGCTTTCTTCACAGCTTCCGCCCATAGATATACGGCGGTGTACCCGGCTTCGATCGGATCGTCGGTGACGCGGTCTTTGCCGTATTTGGCCTTATAAGCTTCCACGAATTTCTTGTTCTCCGGCGTATCCGTAGTTTGATAATAGTTCCAAGCGGTATAGTGGCCTTCCAGCACGGACGCGCCGATGCCGCGAACCTCTTCCTCCGCGATACTGACCGACATGGTCGTCAGATCCTTGGCGGTGATGCCTGCGTCCTTCAACTGCTTGAAGAAGGCTACGTTGCTGTCGCCGTTCAATGTGTTGAAGACGACGTCCGGCTTCTCTTTTTTGATTTTGCTGATGATCGTGTTGTAATCGGTATGCCCGAGAGGCGTGTATTCTTCGGCTACGAGCGTTCCGCCTTCCGCCTTCAACTGCTCTTTGATGATTTTGTTGGCCGTTCTGGGGAACACGTAATCGGAGCCCAAGAGGTAGAACTTCTTGCCTTTGTTTTGGAGAAGCCATGTAACGGCGGGGATGATTTGCTGATTCGTGGTGGCGCCTACATAGAAGATGTTAGGAGAGGATTCTACGCCTTCATATTGCACCGGGTACCATAGCAACCCTTTGTTTTGCTCGACGACCGGAAGCACGGCTTTGCGGCTTGCGGATGTCCAGCATCCGAAGATCGTCACGACGCTGTCCTTTTGCAATAATTTTTTGGTTTTCTCTGCAAAAGTGGGCCAGTCGGATGCACCGTCTTCAATGACAGGCTTAAGCTTTTTGCCTAAAAGCCCCCCCGCTGCATTAATTTCATCGATGGCCATCAGCTCGGCATCCCGCACCGAAACTTCGCTTATGGACATGGTGCCTGTCAGAGAGTGAAGAATGCCAACGGGTACGGTCTCTTCCTTCGTATCCGCTTTGGCTTCTGCCGCCTTCGCAGCGACGGGTGCCGTTGACGCGGTGGATGCCGCAGGCTCGGACTTGGCACAGCCGGCCGCGACCATCATCAAGGCCATGCTTAACGCGACTGTGAGCTTCCCTTTGTTTCTTATCTCTCTCATTGTCCCCACTCCCTTGTTTACAAGATTTGGATTACATGGCTTATGATAAAGTGGGTAAAAGCTGAATGTCAATATACATGACATTAATTGGATCAATTTTTGGTTTTGGCACAAAAAACGAATCGCCATTTGTAAAAAGAATCTAAAACGCATAAAAAAGGAGAGATTTTCAGCTCGTTTATGTCATATTATATAACATATAAGATTTACATCCAGGTCATACCCGAATATAATAAGTGTAAAGGATTCCCATTATTCGGTTTTTGAAGAGGTGATGATGTGCATTTAACAGAGCGAGAGAAAGAGAAGCTGCTGATCACGGTAGCGGCAGACCTGGCGCGGCGCAGATTGGCCAGAGGCGTCAAGCTGAATTATCCCGAGAGCATCGCGCTGATCACATCCGAAATTATGGAAGGCGCAAGAGACGGGTTGACGGTTGCCGAGCTCATGGCGTTCGGTACGACGATTTTGAAAGCGGAGCAGGTCATGGAAGGCGTGCCGCAAATGATTCACGAGGTTCAAGTGGAGGCGACATTTCCGGATGGCACCAAGCTGGTGACCGTGCACGAGCCTATCGCTTAGTGAAATGAAGCATAACCGGGAGGGGCGAGAAGATGATTCCAGGCGAGTATCGGACGAAGCAGGGTGTTATTGAACTGAACGCAGGCCGGCAGAAGGCGGACATCATAGTCACGAACACGGGAGACCGCCCTGTACAGGTGGGATCGCATTATCATTTCTTCGAAGTCAACCGGGCACTGGCGTTTCCGAGGGAGCTTGCCTTCGGCATGCGCCTCGACATTCCCGCAGGGACGGCCGTCCGGTTCGAGCCCGGGGAACAGAAGCCGGTTCGGCTCGTCGAACTGGGCGGGGCCAAGTTGTCGTACGGCCTCAATCATTTGAGCCGTGGACTAGCGGTGAAAGATCAGCTGCCGGAGGAGACGAAGGCCAGATGGCGGGCATGGGAGGGAGAGCGGGAGTGAGTCAAATCGACCGTAAGAGCTACGCGCTGATGTTCGGGCCTACGACCGGCGATGCCATCCGGCTCGCCGACACGGAGCTTTGGGCGCAGATTGAACATGATTACACGGTTTATGGCGATGAATGCAAGTTCGGCGGAGGGAAGGTCATCCGCGACGGGATGGGGCAATCCAGCGGAGCGACCCGTGATCAAGGCGTGCTGGATACGCTGATCACGAATGCCGTCATTATCGATCATTGGGGCATCGTGAAAGGGGATATCGGCATCCGTGACGGTCATATCGTCGGGATCGGCAAAGCGGGCAACCCCGATATCATGGACGGTGTGCATCCCGACCTGGTCGTTGGAGCGAGCACGGAAGTCATCGCCGGTGAAGGCAAGATTGTTACGGCCGGCGGCATCGATGCCCATATTCATTATATATGCCCGCAGCAAATTGAAACGGCCCTTTCCTCCGGCGTGACGACGATGATTGGTGGAGGTACGGGTCCGGCGACAGGCACGAATGCGACAACATGCACACCCGGCGCCTGGCATATGCGGCGGATGCTGGAAGCGGCGGAAGCGTTCCCGATGAATTTGGGCTTTACCGGCAAAGGGAACGCCTCCTTCCTAGCTCCGTTAATCGAGCAGATCGAAGCCGGCGCTATCGGGCTTAAGCTGCACGAAGACTGGGGGACGACGCCGGCGGCGATCGATACCTGTCTCGAAGCGGCTGACCAATATGACGTTCAGGTTGCGATTCATACGGACACATTGAATGAAGCCGGATTTCTGGAGGATACGCTGGCGGCGATCAAAGGGCGAACGATTCATACGTATCATACGGAAGGGGCGGGAGGCGGGCATGCGCCGGACATCATTCGCGCAGCCGCCGAACCTAATGTGCTGCCATCCTCAACCAACCCGACCCGGCCGTATACGATCAATACGATCGAAGAGCATTTGGATATGTTGATGGTATGTCACCATCTGGACAGCCGAATACCTGAGGATGTAGCGTTTGCGGATTCGCGGATTCGGCCGGAGACGATTGCCGCCGAGGATATTTTGCACGATATGGGCGTATTCTCCATGATCAGCTCGGATTCCCAAGCCATGGGACGGGTAGGCGAGGTGATCATCCGCACGTGGCAAACGGCAGATAAGATGAAGAAACAGCGCGGCCCGCTGGCGCCCGATACGGAAGAAGGCGACAATTACCGCATCAAGCGGTACATTGCCAAGTACACGATCAACCCGGCGATTACGCATGGCGTCTCGCATGTGGTCGGTTCGATCGAGCCCGGCAAATTCGCCGATCTGGTCGTTTGGAGCCCGATGTTCTTCGGGGTCAAGCCGGATCTGGTGCTGAAAGGCGGCAGTATCGCTTACGCGCAAATGGGCGATCCGAACGCCTCGATCCCGACGCCGCAGCCCGTCTTCGGCCGGCCTATGTTTGCGGCTTACGGGAAAGCCTTGACGCAGAGCTCGATAACGTTCGTATCCCGGAGCGCATACGACAACGGGATTGCGCAGAAGCTCGGCCTGCAGAAGCGGATTGAGCCGGTTCATGGCTGCCGGGCCGTAACGAAGAAAGACATGATTCATAATAACGGCACGCCGGCTATTGAAGTGAATCCGGAAACCTATGAAGTGAAGGTAGATGGAGAAGCGATTACGTGTGAGCCGGCAGCGAAGCTGCCGATGGCGCAATTATATTTTCTATTCTAGACAGTGCGGGTGATGGCAGATGAACTGGCTTGCTTACCAGCAGCTGTTGGATTCGGCTCTGCCGATCGGGGGATTCTCCCATTCCTTCGGATTGGAAACGCTCGTCCAGCAGGGGCGGTTAACGACCGTCGATGAGCTTGAAGCTTATATCGGAACGATGCTGAGGAACAGCTGGGCGTCATCCGACGCCATGGTCATTAAAGCGGCCTATGTGCACATCCCGGCAGGAGAGTGGGAGCAGCTGTGGGCCATCGACCATATGCTGCACGTGCAGCGGGCCTCCAGCGAGGCCAGAAGCGGCGTGCAGAAGATGGGACGCAGGCTGCTGCAGCTGGCGCGTTCGATGTATCCCGGATTGGACTGGACGCCACTGGAAGAAGCGGTGAAAGCCGGCCGCTGCAGCGCGAGCCATCCGGCCGTTCACGGATGGGTCGGCTATCACCTCGGCGTGCCGCTGGATCAAGCCGCCGAAGGATATTTGTACGGCTGCGTCATGACGTGCATCAACAGCGCCCTCCGGCTTATGTCGATGGGGCAGACCCAGGGGCAGATGCTGCTCGCGAAAGTGATTCCGCTGATCGGCAGCGAATGGCAAAGGGTGGCGCAGCTGGACCCATGGGAGGCTTATACGAACGTACCCTCGGCCGATATGGCCATGATGCAGCATGAGACGTTATATTCGCGATTATTCATGTCTTAATTCATCGAGGGGCTTAAAGGTTAATGCCCCAAACTATTCATAGGAGGAATGGCTATGTGTCAAGGACAAGGTCATCATCACCATCACTGGGAGAAACCGTCCGTGGATCGGAGCCGTCCGATGCGTATCGGCATCGGAGGACCCGTCGGATCCGGGAAAACGGCTTTAGTGGAACGTCTGGCTCGCAAGCTGAACAGCCGGTACAGCATCGCGGTAATCACGAACGATATTTATACGAAGGAAGACGCCCGCATTCTCATCAGCTCGGAGGCGCTGGCGGAAGACCGCATCATCGGCGTGGAAACCGGCGGCTGCCCGCATACCGCCATTCGCGAGGACGCTTCGATGAATTTCGAGGCGATTGAGGAGCTGGAGCAGCGGTTCGAGCATCTCGACCTGATCTTCATCGAGAGCGGCGGGGATAACTTGGCGGCGGCGTTTTCTCCGGAGCTGGTGGATCGCTTCATCTATATTATCGACGTTGCCCAAGGGGAGAAAATCCCGCGCAAAGGCGGCCCCGGCATTATGCGCTCGGATATGCTGATCATTAACAAAATCGATCTGGCCCCGTTCGTCGGCGCCAGCTTGGAAGTGATGGATGCCGATACGAAGAAGATGCGCGGGGATCGTCCCTATATTTTCTCTAATCTGATGGGCGGTACAGGTCTGAACGAGATCGTGTCATGGGTGGAACACGAGATTAATCATGCCTAAGCGGACCGGGGAGATTGCTGCGGCATTCGCCGTGCGCGGCGGCCTCACGCAGCCCGTTCACAGGTATCACGCCTCCCCGCTCAAAATCGCCAAGACGTTCCGTTACGAGAACGGTACGTTCGATAGCCTGCAGCCCATGGATCAGTTGGGCGTCTACATGATGGACTGCTCTCCGGGACTCATGGCAGGAGATCATTATGACATTCACGTGCGCCTTGAAGAGGGGGCACGCGTCTTCCTAACGAACCAATCGTTCACGAAGGTTCATCCCTCGCTGCCGGAGCAAGGCAGCTCGCAGCGCCAATCGCTGCAGGTTGAAGCAGGCGCGCTGCTGGAATACATCCCGGAGCCCCTGATGCTGTACAAGGATGCCCGTCTGGCTGCGGAAACCGAGATTCATCTGCAGCCGGGCGCGGTCGTCATCTATTCGGACGTTCTCTGTCCCGGTCGAACGCAGCGCGGCGAAATCTTCCAATACGAGAGCTATGCCAATCGCATGAAGGTGTGGCACGGCTCGGAGCTGATTTATTATCAGCATCAAAGAATCGAGCCCCGAGGCATGGAGCTGTCCGCTCCGGGCTGCTGGGAGCGGGATACGCACCTCGGCAATCTGTACGTCTTCTCCGATCGATTGGAGCAGCACCATCTCGACGGCTTGCTGGCCAGTCTGGCGAAGATCGAGGGGCTCGAAGAGGTGCGTGCAGGGGCAAGCTTGACCTACAAACACGGGTTGATCGTCACTGTTATGGGAAGGCATGCCTGGAAGCTCCAGCTTGTGCTGGCGCAGGCCTGGCAGGCATTGCGCCGCAGCTTGCTTTCATTAACCCCGTTAATGGTGAATAAGTAGACGCGAGAGAGGAGCCGATAGGCTCCTTTTTGCATTGGGAGAGAATGGCAGGCCAATTTTCCACGCATACTGGAAGGAGAATCGACAAAATCATGACATTTGACCCCTACTTGATTGTCAAACGGTGTACGGGTTGGTATGATGAATGTGTTCATCCTACAAAAAGCCCGGAATTTCGATATAGAGGAGGTCAATGAGTGGACAATCAAGCTAGTCTGTCAAATAGTTCGCCACAAGGCACTGTCGGGAACGAATCCGTGGATACAAGCCATAAACCGGCAGCGGCAGAGCCTGTGACGTTGAAAGATTTTTACCGCTTGGTGAAGCCAGGCATTATTTATTCCAATTTAATGACCGCATTTGCCGGTTATTGGATGGCGGCACGCTGGGACGTTACATGGACCCACTTGCTGTTCACGATGCTCGGTACAGCGCTGGTCATGGCCGGCGGAACTGTGCTGAACAATTACTTGGACCGCGAGATGGACGCCAAGATGGAACGGACGCAGAACAGAGCGCTGCCTAGCGGAAGACTCGGGCCGAACGTGGTCTTGTGGTACGGCATTATTTTGGGGACGATCGGACTTGCCGTTCTGTATTTCGGTGCCGATTCACCACTCGCTACGCTCGTCGGTTTGATCGGGCTGTTCCTGTACGTTTGGCTCTACACGGCCTGGTTCAAAAGAACGTCGGTATGGAGCACATTCGTCGGCGCATTCTCCGGCGCAACGCCGCCGGTGATCGGCTACTGCGCGGTTAGCGGTACGATCGATCTGGGAGCGATTCTCGTCTTCTTGTTCTTGTTCCTGTGGCAGCCGCCGCACTTCTGGGCGCTCGGTATTCGCCGCATGGAGGAATATCGCGCAGCGGGCTTCCCGCTGTTGCCGGTCGTCAAAGGGTCGTATGTGACCAAAATCTCCATGGTGCGTTACGTCGTCTTGCTGGTACCGGTTACAGTGATGCTCACGGCATACGGTTATGAAGGTTATCTCTTCTTGTTCGGATCTACGATTCTCGGATTGATTTGGGTGTTCATGAGCGTGAAAGGCTTCAAAGCAACCGGCGAGGCTGAAGTGCAATGGGCGAAGCGCATGTTTCTTTACTCCATTATGTATCTAACGCTGCTGTCGTTACTTATGGTGATCGATACAGTGAAGATTAGCTAGAATTGAGGACTGATAATAACGATGAGCACTTTCTTTGAGAAAAACTGGTTCAAACTGGCGCTTGGCGCTATTTTGATTGCAATGATCGTTTCCTTCGCCTATAAGCTTTGGGTGAACGGCAGCGAGCCGGACCAGCGCTTGACCGCAATGAAGCAATCACCTGCTTTCTCGCTGCAGGACTTGGACGGCAACACCGTGAATTCCGCAGATACCGACGGCAAAGTGAGACTTGTCTACTTTTTCTATTCGTTCTGCCCGGACGTATGTATGCCTACGACGTTTCTGCTGACACAGGTGCAGGACGAATTGAAGAAAAAAGAGCTGTTCGGCACGAAAGCCGAAATGATCTCCATTACCGTCGACCCGAATCGCGATACGCCGGCGGTGCTCAAAGAGTTCGGAAGCAAGTTCGAATCGAAGCCTGATCCGAGCGGCTGGATGTTCCTTCGCGGTGAAGAGGCGAAGACGCATAAGCTGGCAGAGGATTTCGGCATCATGGTCATCAAAGAGAAAGACGGCAACTTCTCGCACTCCAATGCGATTCTGCTGGTCGACAAAAAAGGGAAGTTGCGCAACTACTACGATGCAAGCAATCCGGAGCTGGATGCGGATCACATCGTTAAAGACGTGGTTACGCTCTCCAAAGAGAAATAATAGCTATTCAAAAGCAGGATCTGTTGAGGGGTATATAAGATACTCTTCCAGACCTGCTTTTTCTAATTGTTGAATCAAGTATTCCTCAGGCGTTCCTTCGACACCGGCGTATCCTTTGCGGGTATAGATTTGTTCGGCGTCCGGGAAGGTGTCGCGGAGCAGGTAGCGAATTTTTTTGCCGGATGAATCGTTGTCGGTGAACAAAAAGACCGGTTTATCGCCAACTTTTTTCCGCAGATCCTCCAGCGTCTGAGAGCTTGGCGTCCCGAAGGTGCACAAGATTTGGACACTGTCATCCACAACGCGTTTTAAACGGGATTTGTCGTTTTTACCTTCTACGATGATAGCGATCGACATAGGGTTCCTCCATCACGTTTTTTTTGTAGTATAACCCGTTTTGCCGCGCGATCCAAGGCAACCGTTCGACGCATGGACGAAATAGCCGCCGACATTTCCCGGGAAATGACAGAGATTGACAGCGCAAATAACGGCTTGAGGAGCTCAAGCCGCCATCGTGAAGACGTGCTATGTCGTAACGGGAGATTTGAAGGTGCGTAAAGGCAAGAGGGAAAGAGCCAGCATGAGAATGAAGAAGGCGATGAAGTAGGAGGATATGTGGTCGCGCAGCTGTCCGGCCACCATCGGGCCGATAAAAGCACCGACGGAGTAAGAGATGGACAGCAGGGAGAAGACGCGCCCGTACCGGTTGCTGCTGGTGATGCCGGCAAGCAGGGCGGCCAAGGCCGGATAGATGACTCCTTTGGCCATCCCGATCAGGAAGAGGGAAACCGGCAGCGGAACCGGCCACTCAATGGCAAGTCCGAAAAATACAACGGCGAGCGCTAAGCTGCCGCAGACGGTGCGGATGAACGGCGCTACTTTATTCAAGAACCAGAACGAAATGCTCAGGAGAGCGCCAAGACTGATTAATGTGAAAAAGACGCCGGACGTCAGAATCGACTCCCGGGCGGATTGCATCAGCGGCAGTTCGAAGAAGAGAATGCCCTGCGAGCAGGATAGCGCCATGGGAATCAGGAAAAACAGCCATGGAACCGACAAGCCCGCAGGCAGCTCGGCTTCGCTCTGCAGCATGCCGTGCCCGTGGTGATCCATAGCCGGAAGTTGGCCGGAGGATGGACCTGCCAGCCGCTTCTCTCTCACGCCGAAGATGGCCAGCACGCCGGTAACGATCAAGATCCAGCCCAAGACGGAGAAAGCTGTCGTAAAACCGATTTTGGCGACCAGAATGGCGCCCGCAGCCGGAGATACGACGGAAGCCAGCGTATGGACGAGGCCGTTGCCCGCCATCAGTTTGCTCTGCTGAATATGGTCTTTGGCCATTCGGGCCAAAAGCGACAAGCAGGCCGGAGACAGGAAGGCAAGTACGAATCCGCTGATCGAGCGGATGTAAAGCAAGTGCCACGGATCCTCGACGGTGGATTGAAAAAGCAAGATGATCCCTGCTACAATCAGGCTAAAGACAATGAAAAATTTACTCCCGTATTTGTCCACGCCGTAACCGGCAAGGAGATTGCCGGGTAAGTGCGTAATCGAGTAGACGCCCATAATTAGCCCTATAAAGGAAGGAGCCGCTCCCAAGGATAAGGCGAACGGAGAAAGAATCGGGTACTGTGCGTGCAAATCGAAAAACGCTACAAACATAAAAAGATACAACCATAGGGCTGTTCGCATGTTCTCACCGCCTCGATGATTTAGTCTTGTCTCTTGTTAAGATGTACGCCGCTCGTCCGATGGATATGACCGTTCCATGCAATTGACACAATTTCGGTTTGGAGGATGTTATGGACGCCTATGTAATCCTTTTGCTTGCTTGTGCAGCTGTATTCCTCGTATTCCGGCTGAGGCAGTCCTTTCGCAAAACGCGGGGGAGAATCGACAAAACGGAGGAAATTCAGCGCAAGCTGGCTGCTTTAAGGAAAAAAAGAGATGAAGACTAGCGATTGCCTGTAGTATGATAGGGGAGATCTTTTTGGATAAATAGGAGGGGTAAGCGTTGGATCAGTGGATTTCATTTGCACAGGATCGTTGGTATTTGCTAGTTGCAGCTGTCATTGTGTTATTCATCGTCATCGGGATCGTCAAAACCGTGGTGAAATGGGTTGTCGTTATCGCAGTTGTAGGCGCTCTGCTCGTTTATGGCGCAAGTTATAAGGATAAAATAAAGGATATTGGGGCAAGCGTTGTCACTCAGGTTGGGGACGAAGTGAAAGACAAAGCGGTCTCCACGTTGACAGCGGAAGCGAAAGAGGCGCAGTTCAAAGCGAATCCGGACGGTTCCTTCATCATCACGACGAAAAGCTTGAAAGTGGAGGGCAAGGCCGGCACGGACGAAGTGCAGGTCACGTTCCTCGGTAAAACATTTAAAATGAATGCGAATGCAGCGCTTAACGCGTTCATCGAACAAGCGAAGAAAAACGCCGGCTAAGCGGCAGGAGGGTGAGTGCGTATGGCGGATATGTCGTGGTTTCAAATGAATTCCATCAATTTAATATCCATTGTGATCGTGCTCACTTTCGCCGGCTCCGTCGTTCAAGGATTCTTCCGCGGCGGCTCAGGCTCTGCCAAGCATCTGCTCTCCATGCTCGTGGAGGCGGTTGTCGTCATTGCCTCTGTGCTTATCGCCTGGAAAATGGTGGGGCTTGTCTCGCCCGTCATCCAAACATGGCTGAAAGAGCAGAATCTGCAGGTGCCTTCCGTAGAAATCAGCAGCCTCCAGCAAGCTTATTATACGGCGATGACAAGCGTTCGCGACTTCCCGCTGCTGCGGTTCGGCGTGCTGTTCCTGATCGGCTATATGATGGTGAAATTGGCGCTGAATTTGCTGGTTGATCCGCTGATGGGCGGATGGCTGGCCCGTCGCGACCCTTACCGGGAACGCGGCAATTCGGTCCTCTCCTCCCTGTCCGGAGGGGTGATCGGTTCCGTTGCCGGCATCGCGCGGGCGCTAATTCTGATCGCCGTTTTATTCATCTATGTGACCTTATTCCCGCACTCCTTGGTCACGCCATATATTGAATCTTCCCAGATGTATCAGAAAGGGGCGAAGGAAGTCATCTCCCCCTTCACCGGAGATTTCATCGCGGACAAGGTGCCCGTGTTCACCCGGGCGGTAGAGCAGGAATTTACGAATATTTTACAGCGTAAATATGAAGTGCTGGACGCGAAAGTTCCCGGCAATATCGTCGATGCGGCCAAAGAAGTGACTGCTAGCGGAAAGACGGATGAAGAGAAAGCCAAGCTGTTGTACCAATGGGTCGGCAGCCGGGTTAAGTATGATTGGGATAAAGTGAAGCTGTATGAAGAACAGCGGATCTGGAAGGAGCAGACGCCGGAGGATACGTTCAATACCCGCGAAGGCGTATGTATCGATTATTCGAGGCTGTATGCCCAGATGGCCAGAGCGGTAGGCCTGGATGTGAAAGTCGTCACGGGCCTCGGCTATGACGGGCAGGGCAGTTACGGTCCGCACGCGTGGAATGAGGTTTACTTGAAGGAATCTAACCAATGGGTTCCTCTTGACTCGACATGGGTGTCCAGCGGCGGCAATTGGTTCAATCCGCCGAACTTTGACCAAACGCATATTAGAGACGCATAGAAGCTGCAAGCCTTTCCTTCGATGACGAAGGGAGGGCTTTTTCTTTAGGGGCAGCCGCCGCTTCAGGAAAAACATGGAGGTTTGCAGAGGTTTTTCTCATCCAATAGTAAATGTGGTAAACTAAAAGGGTGTGATTTTGTTAAGGAGATAAAGGAGTCATGATGAGGAAATCATTGAATGAGTACGAGATGATTTACTTGGATGCCGGGGATACGCTGTTGACGATTCCCGCCGCCCAAACCATATTGAAGCAATATTTGCAGCTGCGTTCCGTGGAGCGGGACGAGGCGCATATCAGTGAACTATTCACGGAAGCTTTCCGTCTATTTTATTATGTTAATAAACAGGACAACTTCGTGGCATGCACGCCGGAGTCGGATCGCGAGTTCTGGGTCCATCTATATCAATACGTGCTGCATAAGCTGGGCATTCACGAGGAATGGACGGAGGAACAGATCTTCCAGTGCTGCCACGAGCTGTACGAAATTTATACGGCGCCCGAATACTATGAGCTGTTTGCCGATGTGAAGCCATTCCTGAAGGCGCTGCAGGACCGGGGCTTCCGAATCGGCATCGTCAGCAATTTCGCGCCTACACTGCAAGCGATCCTGGAGGACAAGGATATCCTGCATTATTTCGATCCGGTCATCGTCTCGACGGAGGTCGGTTTGGAGAAGCCGGACCCGGCGATTTTCAAGCTTGCCCTGGAGCGGGCGGGGGTGGCGGCACGAGATGTCCTGTATGTCGGGGATCACGAAACGAACGATATTTGGGCGCCGGGTCAAGTCGGCATCGATGCGGTTCGCATTCTTCGTTACGATTACCATTCCGGGGAAGGCATCCGTTCCCTGTTGGAGCTTTTGGATGAACAACAAGCTATTGTGTAAGAAAGGATCTGAGTGTGATGAAGCCATCCATTATGGATGACCCCAAGAAAAAAGAAATCACCAAGAAGCGGCATTTCTCGTTTCGGATCAATATATTTTTCTTCATAACGTTCTTATTATTTTCCGTCCTCATCGTACGCCTGGCTATCTTACAATTCGTTCAAGCCAAGGATTTGAAAGCGGCAGAGAATACGAATACGAATCAAACGAACAAAATCGCCCCGATTCGCGGCAACATTTATGATTCGACCAAATCGCCTCTCGCGTATACCATCCCCGTGCAGTCGCTGTTTTTCCGGATCGAACCTTCCCAACAGGATAAAGACGAAGTCATTCGCATGGCGAATAAGCTGAAAACGGAAGTGTTCGACAAATACGGCAAAAAGGATGCCAAACCGATGGAGCCTGCCGATATCGTGCTCGCGATGGATCTGGGCTATGACATTAACAAGAACAAAGTGAAGGACCCGAGCTATTATTGGGTTCCGCGCAAAATCAAAAGCGATCTGTCGAAAGAAGAAATCGCCTATTTGCTGGAGCACCGGGATGAGTTCAAGTGGCTGGAGGTTACGGAAGAGAGCATCCGCACCTACGAGCTGGACGATGACGGTACCACGACGATCGCTCCGCAATTAATCGGCTATCTCAAATCGTATTCCACCGAGAAAGCGAAGGAAATGTACGAGAATAATGAGAACAGCAAGGAGTATCTCGATACCGAAAATGTAGGCTTCGACGGGATCGAGCGCATGTACCAGGATGAGCTTCGCGGCAAGAACGGCTACAAAATATATCCCGTGAACGCAGCGATGAAAATTATCGGACGCGCGACGGTCACGAAGCCGACCAAAGGCAACAATCTGTATCTGTCTATCAACAAGGATATTCAGAAGACCGCGGAGAAAGCGATTGCCGATCAAATCGCCTTCCTGCATACCCCACAGGCCAGAAACGACGCCTATTTGAAATACGGGGCGAATGCCCAGGCAGGCTATGCGGTAGCGATGGAAGTCGATACGGGACGCGTCGTCACGATGGCGAATTATCCCGACTACAATTCCAACGAATGGACAGGCGGGATTTCGCAGGCTACGCTGGATGAGATCGGATCGTATATCTATAACGGTTCGATTACGACCGCTTATCCCAAATATTCGGATAAAGAGCGGCCGAAGCATCCTTCCTCCATTGTATTCATGGGTTCCACGATCAAACCGTTGTCCGTGCTGATCGGATTGACGGAGAAGCTCTTTACGGCGGGCGAGACGTATTACGATTCCGGCTCCTTCACATTCGGTAAAACGGCTTCCGCGAGTACGATCCGAAATTCGGATGGACATGCTTATGGACCTTTGAATGCTTCGACGGCTATCGAACATTCGTCCAATACGTATATGTCGGCCAAAATCGGTATCCCCTTCTATCAGAAATACGGTGGCGAGAATGTCGCCGTCACGGACAAATGGGCGGACTACCTGGCGAAGTTCGGCATCGGCGTCAAGACCGGCAGCGGACTGCCCGGTGAAACTGCCGGTTCGAACGATTTTGCCAAAAACGCCAAAAAAGACAGCTATCAGTCCGCCATGGTGTATGCATCATGGGGACAGAACGAGAAAACGACGACGCTGCAGCTCGCGCAGTACGCGGCGACATTGGCCAGCCGCGGCAAACGAATGAAGCCGCTGTTCGTGGATGAAATCCGCAGCTTCGAGGGCGATCTCGTCAAGAAGGTCGAGCCCGAGGTCTTGGAGGATTCCAGCGCCATGTTCTCGAAGAATGATTGGAACACCATTATTCACGGTATGAAGAGCGGCGCCGAAGGGATCGAGGAGCTGCCGTACAACGTTGCGCGCAAAACGGGAACCTCGACGCAAGCGGTCTCCGGCGGAACGATAGATAACGCCGTGTTCATCGCCTTCGCACCCGTGGAGAATCCGAAGCTGGCCGTAGCCGTCGTCGTGCCGGAGGGCGGATTCGGGCGTTACGGGGCATCGCCGATCGCGGCGAAGATTTTCCAAGCGTATGACGCGGCCAATGAGGGCATCCTGACGAAGCTCGGCGGCGGGAAGCGCCCTTGGTAAACAGGTATACAAAACCTTCAACCCTCATATATGAGGAGTTGGAGGTTTTTTTACGCTGTCCGGCTGAACTTTACCGGGGTTCATCCGTCTATTTAGGAGATGAGAAAGAAAGGATCTGTTCAAGGATGAAATCGCCGATTCTGGATGATCCGAGGAAACAGGAAGTAGCGAAGAAGAAGCATCTGTCCGTGCGGATCAATATTTTTTTCTTTGTCGTATTTATCTTATTTTCTATGCTGATCGTCCGTCTGGCGATGCTGCAGTTCGTTCAGGCCAAGGAGCATAAGGCGGCGGAAAACAGGAACGGTACGCAAACCGTGCAGATTGCCCCCATTCGCGGCAACATTTATGATGCTACGAAATCGCCGATTGCTTATACGATCCCAATGCAGTCGCTCTTTTTCCGGATTGATCCCGCCGCACAAAAGTTGGACGATCTGATCGCCATGGCCGAGCGGCTCAAAACCGACGTATTCGACAAATATGCCAAGCCCGGCTCCAAAAGCCCGACGCCGGAAGAGATCGTTCTTGCCATGGATATCGGGTATGATATTCACAAGAATGAAGTCAGAAAGCCGAGCTATTACTGGGTGCCGAGGCGCATTAAGGCGGACTTGTCCAATGAAGAAATCGCTTATCTGCTGGAGCATCGGGATGAGTTTCAATGGTTCGACGTAACGGAAGAGAGTATCCGTACTTATGAAATGGACGATGACGGCTTGACGACGATCGCTACGCATTTGGTAGGCTATACGAATTCCTTTACTTCGCCGACCGCCAAGGAAATGTATAAGGACAGCCCCATGATTAAGGAATATTTGAATACGGAAACGGTCGGGTTCGACGGCATTGAGCGGATGTATCAAGATGAGCTTCGCGGCATGAATGGCAGTAAAGTATATCCGGTTGACGCCACGAATAAAATTATTGGACGCGCGGAAGTGACGCCGCCCGTCAAAGGCAACAATTTGTATCTAACGATCCACAAGGATGTCCAGAAAGCAACGGAAAGAATGCTGGAGGACCATCTCCGCTATTTGCGCAGCCCTTCCCATGCAGGAGACCCTTATTTGAGGACCGGTATGCAGGCGGCTTCCGCATTCGCCGTTGCGATGGAAGTCGATACGGGGCGCGTCGTCACGATGGCGAACTATCCGGATTACGATGCGAACGCATGGACCGGCGGCATGCCGTCGAGCATTTATAAGGAGATCGAAACCTTCATCCCTAACGGCAGCATACGGACCGCCAAAGCCAAATATCCGGATGCCAAAGAGAACGCGAAGCACCCGTCGTCCATCGTTTTCATGGGTTCGACGATCAAGCCGTTATCGGTGTTGATCGGACTGAAGGAGAAATTTTTCAACCGGTATGAGAAGTCGTATTACGATTCCGGTTCATTCACCTTCGGTCGGGGCGGCGGCAGCACCATCACGAATTCGGGCAAAACGGCTTACGGCTATCTGGATGCTGCAGGGGCGATTGAGCACTCCTCCAATACGTTCATGTCCGAGCGAGTGGGCATCCCGTTCTGGAACAAATATGGCAGGGAGAATCCGGCTGTGACGGCCAAATGGGCCGAGTATCTGGCCAAGTTCGGGATGGGAATCAAGACGGGCAGCGGTTTGCCTGGGGAATTCGCAGGTGCCAACGATTTTATTAGAAATGCGGAGAATGACAGTTACCAGTCGGCGATGGTGTATGCGTCCTGGGGCCAGAACGAAAAGACGACAACGCTGCAGCTTGCCCAATATACCGCTACTTTAGCGAGCCGCGGGAAACGGATGAAGCCGATATTCGTTGATGAGATCCGCAACTACCAGGGGGACCTGGTACGTAAAGTCGAACCTGAAGTGCTGGACGATTGGGGAGGAGAATTTGCTGACGAGGATTGGAGCACGATTATTCACGGGATGAAGAGCGGTGCGGAGGGCATCGAGGAGCTGCCGTTCAACGTAGCGCGCAAAACAGGAACCTCGACGCAGGCTGTAGCGGGCGGCTCCGTAGAGAACGCCGTATTCATCGCCTTCGCGCCAGTAGAGAATCCGAAGCTGGCCGTTGCGGTCGTCGTGCCGGAGGGCGGATTCGGACGCTATGGGGCCTCCCCGATTGCGGCGACCATTTTCCAGGCTTACGACGCAGCCTACGATAATATTCTGACGAAGCTGGGCGGCGGGAAGAAGCCTTGGTAAGGAACAGTACAAAGAGGATGTCCGGGAGACATCCTCTTTGCTTTGTTCGGCAGAGCCTGAATTATTTAACCCGTATCCATACCGCCATCTCGCCAACCCCGCGATTCCCCCATTGGAAATAAGGGATGGCCCGCAAGGTAACAGGCTCCGGCGACGGCCCCCAGCGGCGGTACGGAAGCTCATCCTGCTGCCACGAATCCGCAGCAGCTTCCTTGTAGCCGTGTGCCGTAATGAACATCGTGCCGCCAAGCGTATCCGTGTCCGCCTCCGTCTCAAGCCGCGTGCCGCTCTGCAGGCTGAGGCCGGCGAGCGGTGCGCCGTTATCCGCCTGCTCGAGGCAGTAGACGAGCGGCCCTCGCTGGATGGCGGCTTTCCCTGCGTTGCTGCGGATGAGCGGACTGGCTTCGATCAGTTGAGCCTCCATCCCCAGCTGCCAGGTCACGACGTCGCCGTCCGCCCACACCCGGTCGACGACCGCATAACCGCTGTCCATCTGCAGCGCCTGCTCCTTCACTCCGTTGATGAGCAGCTGCGGCTCGCCTTCGCACCAGGAAGGGACGCGCAAGGCCAAGGCGAAGGCGTGCGGCTGCGCCAAGCTGAGGCGCAGCGTCGTCTCTCCGTGCCAAGGCAGCGAGCTCATCTGCTTCAAGCCGACGGAGACGCTCCCGTCCAGCGTAATCGTTGTTTCGCTGCCGATAAACAGATGGCAGTTGATCCTTCCTTCCTCCGTCGTATACATATAGCTGCCCAGCGAAGAAAGGATCCGCGCCAAATTTGGCGGGCAGCAAGCGCAGCCGAACCACTTCTGGCGCTCCGCTTTTACGTGGTGCTTGCCGGGATTGCCTGCCGAAGCTTCCGGCCATACCTCCAGCGGATTCACATAGAAGAAGCGCGTCCCGTCCTGGCTCATGCTGCCGATGATGATGTTGTACAGCGCACGCTCGATCACATCCGCATATTCGCTTCGCGTCTCGAGCCGCAGCATCCGCTGGGCGAAGAACACCAGACCGATCGAAGCGCACGTCTCGGCATAGACCGTGTCGTTAGGCAGATCGTAGTCGAAGGTGAAGGCTTCCCCGTGATGCGTCGAACCGATTCCGCCGGTTATGTACATTTGCTTCCGCGTCGTATTCGCCCACAGCTTCCGGCAAGCCGCAAGAAGCCGCTCGTCGCCTGTTTCCCGGGCCAGATCAGCCATGGCGGTGTACATGTAGACAGCTCTAACCGAATGGCCGACGGCCGTATCCTGTTCGCGCACGGGCAGGTGGTTCTGTTGATACTTCGCATTCAACGCCGGATTTGCCGATTGGCCTGCGCGGTAATGAGACGTTCGGCCGCGGCGCTCCCATTCCATCTCGAAGAAATCAGGGCGCTGTCCCCGTTCGTCGATGAAATAGCAGGCAAGCTTCAAGTATTGATCATTCTGCGTCACCGTATACAGCTTGACCAGCGCAAGCTCGATTTCTTGATGCCCGTCATACCCGCGCAGTTTCCCTTCCTCACGGCCGAACGTATCGCCGATATGATCGACGAAGCGGCACATCGCATCCAAAAACTTCCTTTTGCCGGTGGCTTCGTAATAGGCCACGGCAGCTTCAATCATATGCCCTGCACAGTATAACTCATGGCATTCATGCAAGTTCGTCCACCGTTTGCCCGGCTCTTTGATGGTGTAATAGGTGTTCACGTAGCCGTCGCTATGCTGTGCCTTGCAAATAAGCTCGATCGTCTCATCGGCGATGCGTTCCAATTGCTCGTCGGGATGAGCCTGAAGCGAGTAGGCGACAGCCTCCAGCCATTTGGCAAGATCCGAGTCTTGGAACACCCAGCCGTGATAGTCCCCGGTTTCCAACCCTGCGGCTATCCGGAAATTGCGAATGGCGTAGCTGGGCTCGGCGCCGGGTACGCGGTCGTTGAGCGCTTCCCATTGATAGGGGATCACCGTGTCCCGGACAAGGGAGACATAACGGTTCCAGAAATCATCGTTAATCGTAATCTGGTTTAAAGGCAGCTGATGCTTGGCCCGAAGCAGCGTGCTTGACATGGTGCAACCTCCTCGATTTTAGCGGAAATAGGCTTTGCTTTCCCCCATTATATGAGGGATACTGGTAGAGAAACAGGCGGAAATACAACCATTTATTTATAAAATTTCACACTTGAGGATGGTTCGAAATGAGAGAAATTTCCCTTACCGCACCGCCTTTGCCCTATTATCTGGAGAGCGGCTACAGTGTGTACCAAGCGGGAGACACGCATCCGGACCGTACAGGATTAGGCATGTATGATCTCGTCTTCATAACGAAGGGAACGTTGTATTTGGGGGAAGAGGAGCGGGCGTGGACCTTGACCGAAGGGCATTATGCGCTGCTGCTGCCGGATAAATATCATTACGCCGTGCGGCCTTGCGAAGCGGAGTGCCGGTTCTATTGGCTTCATTTCCAAACCGTGACCCCATACAGGTTCAAAGAAGACAAGCTCCCTTCGCGCAACGAATTCGCGCTCCCGCAAACAGGCGAAATCACGCTGCCCCAGCAGGGCGAGGTGCCCGATCCCGCCGGACTGGAGCAGCTGTGGAGCCGGCTCCAGGAGCTTGCCGTTACGGCAAAATCGGTGTCGTTCTGGGAGGAGCAGGTTGTGTTTGCCGACATATTGCGGATGTTGGAATCGGGGAACCGGCCCGAAGTGCGGACCAAGGTCCACCTGCTGGCGGAACAGATCGAAGCCTTCCTGAAGCGGCATTATTCGGAGGATATCTCCAATGAGTCCTTGTCCCGCGTGTTCCATTTTCACCCGAACTATTTGGGCAGGTGCATGAAGCAGGTATACGGCTGCACGCCGCTGGCCTACTTGCACGCTTACCGGATCGAGCAATCGAAACTGCTCCTGCTGAAGACGCAGGGGTCGATGGAACGCATTGCCGAGCAGGTCGGCTTTCATCATGCCGCCTATTTCTCCAACTGCTTTCGCGCCGCAATGGGGCTGTCACCGCTGGCGTACCGCAAGCAGTTTACGAGAGGAGGAACCGTTCCGCCGTCCTGAGCATATGCTGTTGCCAAGGAGGGAAACCTTCTTGTACGCCAAAAGTTGCACGAAGTCAACTTTTGTGCGCAAAGGAAAGGTGGGGCAGGCATGAAAAAGACTCGATTGACGGCTTCGTTGAAAAGACTTCTGATTACCTTCATTTTCCTATGACAAACAGCGGATTGCGTACTTTCATCCTATTTCCAGAATGACGGACGGATATGGTATACTAGTGTATCGGTAGTCGAGAGATAGTTTGATGATGGTACGGAGGAGTGAGTTTCACCATGTGCGGTATTGCGGGTGTTATGTATTTTGAAGATAGAGAACCAACTGTAGCCATGCTGCAGCAAATGACGGATGTCATCGTCCATCGGGGTCCGAACGATTCCGGCTTCTGGACGGATAATCGGATCGGTTTAGGCTTTCGCCGGTTGTCCATTATCGATATCCAAGAGGGACACCAGCCATTGACGAACGAGGATGATTCGGTCTGGATCATTTTTAACGGAGAAATTTATAACTACAAGGAACTTCGCGGGATGCTGCAGGAGCGCGGCCATCAATTCCGTACGCACAGCGATACGGAGGTCATCGTTCATCTGTACGAGGAGTTCGGCGAGGAGTGCGTCAAGCACTTGCGCGGCATGTTCGGATTCGTGATCTGGGACAAAAGGAAGAAGCAGCTGTTCGGAGCGAGAGACCATTTCGGCATCAAGCCGTTTTATTATCATGTCAACGACCGCCAGTTTTTGTTCGGCTCCGAGATCAAGAGCCTGCTGGCTGCGGACGGCATGAACCGGTTGATTCACACGGACAGCTTGCTGAATTATTTGACGTTCCAGTACGTGCCTGAACCGAATACGATGTTCCACGGCATTCATAAGCTGCCGCCGGCCCATTATGTGAAAATAACGTTCGACGGCAACATGTCGATACATAAGTATTGGGATCCGATGTTCGAGCCGGAGGAGCGCCCGTTCGATGAGTATGTGGAGCAGATCCGCGAGACGCTGAAGGATTCCGTCAAGCATCACCTCGTCAGCGATGTGGAGCGCGGCTGTTTCCTGTCCAGCGGCATTGACTCGACGGCGATCGCCACTCATATGCGGAATATCGAACCGATTCGCACGTTCTCGGTTGGCTTCGAAGGCGCCAACAACGAAACGGTGATCGCCGCCCAGACGGCCGCGACATTGGGTACGGAGCATTATGACAAAGTCATCACGAAGGATGACTATTTCAGTTCGCTGCCGAAGGCTATCTGGCATCAGGACGAGCCAGTCGCCGACCCTTCGGCGATTGCTCTCTATCACGTCGCGCAGCTGGCTCGCGAGCACGTGACGGTCGTTCTGTCCGGGGAAGGCGCGGACGAATTGTTCGGCGGCTACCGCATTTACCGGGAGCCGCAGTCGCTCCGACCGATCGATCAGCTGCCGCATCCGATCAAGCGCATGCTGAACCGCTTCGCCCGGATGCTTCCGAGCGGCGTGAAAGGGCGCAACTATGTGCTGCGCGGCACGACGCCGCTCGAGGAGCGCTTCCTCGGCAACGCGAAGATTTTCTCCGAGGATATGAAAGCGGAGATCCTGCGTCTGGACCACGAGATGCTGCGAGCGTACAAGAATCCCGTGCAAATTGCCGGGGACTATTACAATAAGACGAAACATCTTGATCCGGTTAGCCGTATGCAGTATATCGACATGAATCTATGGATGCCCGGCGATATTCTGATGAAGGCTGACAAGATGACGATGGCGCACTCGCTTGAGCTGCGCGTCCCTTTCCTGGATAAAGAGCTGTTCGAGGTGGCGCGCCGTATTCCGGCGAGATACCGGATCGCGAACGGAACGACGAAGTATATTTTCCGCAAAGCGATGGAGGGGATCATTCCGGATCCGATTCTGAACCGTCCGAAGCTTGGCTTCCCGGTGCCGCTCCGCGATTGGGTGAACGGATCGATGGGCGATGTGCTGCTGGAGCAAATCAAATCGAGCGGGATCGAGGATTACATCAATATGGACACCGTGGAACGCATGCTGCAGAAGCACCGCAGCGGTCAGGGCGATTATGCGCGCCGCCTGTGGACGATCTATATTTTTGCTCTCTGGCATCTGACGTTTATGGAAGAACTGCCTAAGAAAGTGCTCGCGGCTTACTAGGTTTAAGGAAGATACTTAAGGGAACAGGGGATGGAACAACATGGGACCGTTTAAGTTAATCGCCCTCGATATGGATGGCACGCTGCTGGATGAGGAGAAGAAAATATCGCCTGACAATGCGGAAGCGATCCGGCAAGCTGCGGCTGCAGGCAAAATTGTCATGATGTCGACCGGACGCGGCGCCGTCAGCGCGATGCCGTATATTCAGGAGCTGGGGCTGACGTCGCCTATGGTTGTCGTGAATGGCGGCGAGGTATGGGAAGCGCCGGGCAAGCTGCTGCGGCGGACGCTGCTTCCGGTGGAGACCGTGAGCAAGCTGCATGAATTGGCATTGGAGCATGATTGCTGGTGGTGGGCGTACTCCGTAGACGGCATCTTCAACCGCGAGCGCGAGGGGCTCGACATCGCCAACAGTGAATGGCTGAAGTTCGGGTACTTCTCCGAGAATGCCGAGAAATTGGAGCGCATCCGAAGTGCGGTCAGCAGTTGGGGAACGCTCGAGATCACCAATTCCCATCCTTCGAACATCGAGATTAATCCGCTGGGCATCAGTAAAGCGAGCGGTTTGGAGGCGGTTTGCCAGCTGCTTGGCATTCAGATGTCGGAGGTCATCGCGATGGGGGACAGCGAGAACGATATCGCGATGATTCGTGAAGCGGGGCTTGGCGTCGCCATGGGCAATGCGCAGGATGAGGTCAAGCGAATTGCCGATATTACGACGGTAACGAATGAAGAGAGCGCAGTCGCCAAGATCATACATACGTATTTGCTGAAGTCATAGCCATTCGCCTTTTTATCCAGTAAACAACGGACGGAGATGGGCACATGATTGCATTAGCCTGGAGTTTGGTCATTCTTTTATTTGTTGTGGGAATGCTTGGCGCCGTATATCCGGTGCTGCCCGGAGTTCTGGCCATTTATGCCGCGTTCTTCATCTACGGCTGGCTGGTCAGCTTCGAACCGTTCGGTTGGGTGTTCTGGACGACACAGACGTTGATTGTCATTATCATCCTTGTCGCCGATTATGCGGTCAGCGCCATGGGCGTGAAGAAGTTCGGGGGTTCGAGAGCGGCTGTGATCGGGAGCACCATCGGGTTAATTATCGGGCCCTTCGTTATACCCGCTTTCGGTTTGATTATCGGACCTTTCGTCGGCGCCGTCATCGGAGAGCTGATTATCGGCACCTCCTGGCAGAAGGCGGTTACCGCCGGGATCGGCTCCGTGCTTGGCTTCTTCGCCAGCAGCGCAGTGAAAATCGTCCTGCAGCTGGCGATGATTATTCTTTTCTTGTTCTGGGTGTTTTTTTAAATTACGGTTGTAGAGAGTAGGAACGGAATTGACGAAGGAAACCAAAGACTCGCTTGTCAAAGGGACGCTTATTCTCGCCGTAGCCGCGCTTGTTGCGCGGTTTCTCGGCGTTTTCCAGCGAATCCCGCTTGTGCATCTGCTGCACGAGGGGGGGATGGGCAGTTATTCGATCGCTTTTAATTTATACTCGATCCTGCTCGTCGTGGCTACGGCGGGCATTCCCAGCGCGTTAAGCAAGATGGTGTCCGAGAAGTATGCCATCGGCAGACCCGCCGAAGCGGAGCGCATCTACCGTGCGGCGATTTGGTTCGCCGTCGTGGCGGGGGCGTTCATGACGGTGCTGTTGTATGTTCTGGCTCCGGTCTATGCGGAGCACATCTCGCATGGCGGGCCGGATGCGACGCTGGCCACGCGTGCCATCGCGCCGGCGATGCTGTTCTTCCCGCTTATCGCGATTATGCGCGGGTATTTCCAAGGACGGCAAAATATGATGCCCAACGGGGTGTCGCAAGTCGTTGAGCAGATTTTTCGATTGGTCACGTCGGTGGGACTCGCCTATCTGCTCCTGCAGGTCAGCTTGGGCTGGGGAGTTGCCGGGGCTTCGTTCGGCGGAGTCATGGGCGGCATCGCGGCGCTTGCCGTCATGCTCTATTTCGCTCTCAAGCTCAAACGCCGGGATGCTGCTAGGCAGAAAGAAGGCGTCTCCCGCGCAGCGGTGAATGAAACCGCAGCCGGAGGCGGATCCGCCGCATTGCCTGTACAGGCGCGATACCGGGACATTTATCGCAGCATGCTCAAGCTGTCGATTCCGATCGTCATTTTCTCGGTCACGGTAACTCTCGTCTACGCGATCGACACCTCCATCATTATTCCGCTGCTGGAAGGGACAATCGGCAGCGGCGAAGCACTCGGGCTGGTCGGTATCATGGGAGGACGCGCGCAATCGTTGGCGGGTATTCCGATCATTTTGGCTATCGCGCTGAGTCAGTCGGTCGTTCCGATTATTTCGGCGGCCTATTCCCGCAAAGATATGAAGCAGGTCAGCCACCAGACTACAAGGGTGCTCCAGCTGTCCATACTTTCGGGATTGCCAGCGGTGCTCGTGATCGCCATTGCTGCGCGTCCGCTGGACTACTTCATGTTCGGCCATGAAGACACGGCATTCGGTATGAGCCATGGACCTTACATGATCGCTTTGCTGACGTTAGGGGCCATGTTCCAAATTGTGATGCAAACCTCCGGCGCCGTGCTGATGGGGATGGGCCGCATGAGGCCGCTGATGGTGCATGTCGCCGTCGGGATTGCGGTCAAGCTGGCAGGGAGCTTCCTGCTCGCGCAGTGGTTCGGCATCTATGGCATAATTGGCTCCACCGGACTTTGCTTCATCGCGATGTCCTGGCTCAACTTACGTTCGCTGCGCCAAGAAGTGACGTTCACGATCCTCGGACGCCGGTTCGCCGGACTGACCGTCTCCATCATCGTGATTGCCGGACTTGGCATCGCTGTGGAGTGGCTCACGCATACGTATGTGCATCCGACAAGCCTGTACCGGATCAATGAGGGGATTAATGCCATACTGGTGTGCGGATTTACCGCCGCCCTATATCCGCTCATGTTGATGCTTACGCGAGTCGTCACGAAGGACGACGTGAAGAACTTCCCGGCGCCCGTGCAGAAGCTGATTAACAAGGGAAGCCGTCTTATCGGACGTTCATAGCCTGCGCAGCCCGGATGGCCAGCTCGATCGTGCGGATTCCCGTGCACATGGCTTCCGTCAGGTCGTAGGTCTCCGGCACGGTGATCGGCTGGAGATGGGCCAAAGGCTCGCGGGCTTCGTGATACCAATCCCCCGGCTCCGCGGGGAGTACTTGCCGGTCAGGCCATGCCGCGGCAAGCGCAGGACTATACAAGGGACTGCTTCCTTCCTTGAGGAAGCAGCCGTCAAGCCTCTCCTGATATTTCTTATCGGGAGAGGCTTTTTGTATGGGACTGTATAAGTGCGGCCAGTAGTCAGCCCTTGAACCGGTATGCGGCGTTGCCTTCGCGAAGCGCAGAGCGCCCTGAAGCACGTCAGGCACTCCGAATAGCAGGGCATAGAGGCTTTTGCCGAATTCGATACGCTCGGACAAATCGGCGAAATTTTCGAGGATCAGGCCGGCCAGACGGAGCAGGGGAGCGTCGCCTTCCCGGTCAAGCGGCAGGAAAGGGAAACCGACCTGGTTCAGCTGCAGGAATGCCTGGCCTTTGAATAAAGGCTTATCCAGTACGCTGAGCTGATAACGTTTATTTTGAACGACACGTCCTTCGATATAATTCTGCTCGTTGACAATAAGCCCGATCGTAAGTAAGGCGGAATCATGGCTGGCCCAAAACTGGTCCCATACGGGCCTCATCCACATCGAGATATGGAGGTGCGGGAGCAAGTGGAACAGGTTCTTGCGCTGACGAACAGAGGCATCGTACAGCAGCAGCTGCGGATAAGCATCCTGAAAAATGAGCGCATTGGCACGCTCCAGGAAGGCAAAGAGATGTTCCACCAGCTCCTCGTCGATAAGGCGGGGCAGCAATTCCCCGCGGAGATCGGTCATGTTCCATCCCCCGTTGCGGGAGACCAGGTGGGCGAGCAGCGCCCAGTGAAGCTCGGGGTGAGCTTGGTACATGGCCCAGTAGGCCATTGTGCGCGTTACGTTATTACGGTTCTCCACGGCGGTTCGCGTGCGAATATGCTCGAGGAGCTGTCGTTCCTCCGGTGCAAGGGAGAAGGGCTCAACGCCGCCGCGAAGCAGCTCCGTCTGCGTGCGCAAGCTGGTATCCAATTGTTCGGCCCAAGCTTCCGCCAATGGGATGGTGTCTAAATGCAAGGGACTCATCATGACCTCCTCAACTCAACCTATCCGTTATCATCTCTATATTGTTGGCTCAAAGCTGCGGCGGTATGTGACAACCGGATTCAAATGCGAGAAATGGGGGAAGCGTCTGATATGAATATTTCTACTATGCGATTTCCAATAGCGAGAAAAGGGTATACACCGAAGAAGACCAAACCCCGGGATATGGGGAACAGTCCATTCCAAGCGCGAAGGCGATCTCCTACCGGCAAGTTTTCGTCAACGGCGTGCTGCAGCCCCGAACCTTGTACCGCCGACTTCTTTGATGACAATGGGGATCCGGTTGCGGCACTTCCGGCCCCGCCGACAGACGGGTACTACAACGTCTATGTCAACGGTGTGCTGCAAGAAGGCGGGTTGTCCACGCTTACTACGGCTTCTCTCGTTCTGGCCACAACAGCATTTTGCAGCCATTTCGCTTCTATGGAGCGGGATGGTTTTTTCTTCGCCAGACTGCTTTTACGGCGTACGTGCTGGACACTCTCCCTTTGGCTCAGGTGGTTTTGTGAAAATAACACAACCCCCTGACCAGATAAAGGTCAGGGGGTTCATGTCGTTACTCCTCCGTACTCACCGTACCGTCTGGCGGTGGCGGTTGAATCCGGTTCAAACGGCCCGCCCGCTGCAAGGACTCCCGAAGCAAATATTCAATATGACCGTTGACGCTCCGGAACTCATCCTCCGCCCATCGTTCCAAAGCTTCGTAGAGCTTGGGATCGAGCCGAAGCGCAAAATTTTTCTTTGGAGCCATAGCGGGGGCCCGTTAATACAGCGAACCGGTGTTAATGACCGGATTCGCTGAGCGGTCCGATACAATGGCGACGAGCAAATTGTTGATCATGGCCGCTTTCCTCTCTTCATCGAGCTGCAGACCTTCGGCTTCGAGGCGGGAGATAGCCATCTGGACCATACCGACAGCTCCATCGACGATGATTTGGCGGGCGGATAAAATGGCGGAAGCTTGCTGGCGCTGCAGCATCGCACTTGCAATTTCCGTCGAGTAGGCAAGGTGAGTGAGGCGGGATTCGATGACTTCGACGCCGGCCACGGAGAGACGCTCTTGCAGTTCTTGACTGAGCTCTGCGGCGACTTCGTCCGCATTGCCCCTGAGCGAGTACCCCTCGCTGTCGAAGCGGTCGTAAGGGTATTTGCTGGCGACATGGCGCAGCGCGGTCTCACTCTGAATCTCGACGAACTTCTCGTAGCTGTCTACATCGAAAATCGCTTTGTACGTATCGACGACCCTGAACACGACGACGGCGGCGATTTCAATGGGATTGCCTTCGATATCGTTCACTTTCAGCTTGACGCTGTTAAAGTTACGAACCCGCAAAGAAATTTTCCTGCGGCTGGAAAAAGGAACGATGAGCCATAGGCCGCTCTTGCGGATTGTGCCCGAATACGTACCGAAAAAAGTGATGATCGATGCTTCGTTCGGCTGAACCGCCGTGATCGTCGAAACGAAGATCAATCCCAAAATGATGAGAATAGCTCCCGATACAAAATGTTCCTGTGTCAAGAGTAGAACACCGAGACCTCCGCCAATAATAAACAATAAAATACCTAGAAAACCATTAATGGACCAAGCTTGGGATTCTTTCATGGAAGCAGCACCCCTTTCTAATGTCAGCCTGTATATGTGATGCGGATATTGTATTGATATTTAAATGATATCACTTTTTACTTTAAATGTAAATGTCCGGCATGCGGAATATGTTGGGAAGCGTTCATCTTGACACCATTTTTGGGGCATGCTATAAGTTAATAAATTCCTAACGCAGCGAGGTGCTTCTCATGTTGAAAATATCCAACGAACAAGCTTTTCAAGAACAAATCTCCAAGCCTGGATTGACTGTCGCCGTGTTCAAAGCGACCTGGTGCAAGGACTGCCATTTCATCGATCCCTTCATGCCCTCTGTCGAGGAAGCGTATGCCGGCCGAATCGCGTTCATCGAACTCGACCGCGACGAAGTTCCGGATCTGTGCGAGCAGCTGAACATCCTCGGGATCCCAAGCTTCATCGCGTTCCAGGGAGGCAAGGAGCTCGTTCGCTTCGTCAGCAAATTGCGCAAAACCCGCGATGAAATCGAGCAATTCCTGGATCGGGCGATCGAGGTATCCGGCGCGCTTGCGAAATAACCGGCAATGGGAAACGGCTCCGTGCGAGTCGTTTTTTTGCTGCCGCATCCGCAAAAATCACAACTTTGACACGAGTTCGCCCCTTCCTAGGCGGTTTCGGAGCTTTGTAACAATTGCGAATGGATTTGCCAACTTTTTAAAGCTATAATTGAAAACGAACCAACCACATTCGACATGATTTTCAAGAAAAAGTAGGTGCAATCATGCAAAAATGGATACCCAAGCTCGCGAATCTGTCCGCCATCGGCATGTTTCTCATACTTGCCATGGGCGCTCTTGTTACCAAGGCTGACGCAGGAAGAGGCTGCGGGGACGAGTGGCCCCTATGTCACGGGAAATTCGTCCCGGCTCATACGATATCATCCTTCATTGAATACAGCCACAGGCTGGTTGTCGGCATAGTCACCCTTATTCTGATCGCTACCTTCATCCTTGTGTTTCGTTATGTGAAACGGAAAGATGCGAAATATTTCATTACCGGCACCGTCGTCATGACGCTCATTCAAGCCGTGATGGGAGCATTGGCTGTCGTATGGCCGCAGTCCTCGCTCGTGCTCGCGCTTCATTTCGGATTATCGCTGCTCGCGTTCGCGTTTTCTCTGCTGCTTGCGCTTGTGTTTACACCATGGGGACAATTTCAGAGAGATACCGCCATTCGCAGCGGTTTCAAAGTGATCGTATGGATCACCGCGGTTTACAGCTATGTTGTCGTTTATTTGGGCGCATTCGTCCGTCATACCGTCTCCTCAGGCGGGTGCACGGGATGGCCGCTATGCAACGGGGAAGTGATTCCCGAGCTCAGCGGAGCGACCGGCATTGTGTTCACGCACCGGATTGCGGCATTGCTGCTCTTCGTATGCATTCTCTTCCTTTATTTGCAAGCGAAGCGCTATTATCCAAGCTCCGACAAATTGCATTTCGGCAGCAAATGGTCGCTTATCCTGGTCTCCCTGCAGGTGTTCAGCGGTGCTGTCGTCACATGGTCCATGGGCAATGAGCTTGCCTATTTGTTCACCGGTATGATCCACGCCGTCATTGTGGCCGGTATGTTCGGATTCCTATGTTACCTGTGCGTGCTCACCCTATACGACCGTCAAGCCTAATACCTATGCCTTCTGATACAGAAGGCTATTTCCTTTTCTAAGCCATTTTTCTATTACAGTCACAAAGGTGGAGCCATCATGAGCCGCAGTTCAAGTTCAATTCGCACTTTCTACCCTCATGCAGGGTTTGTGTTCGTCTATATTCTATGGGGCATTAATCTGGCTTCGCTGAAGATCGGAGGACGTGAATGGGATTCCCTCGTGTTCAACGGACTGCGGTTCGCGAGTATGATTCCGATCCTCTGGGTCTATACTTACTTCTATTATCGTTCCCGGTCGTTGAAGTTCCACATTACGGCCAGCGATCTCCTGCGTATATGTGCGCTGGGGATTCTCAACGCGATCGGCATGGAGGCGATGCTGCAATATGCGCTGCAATTCTCCAACTCGGCGAACGGTGCGGTATTAGGCCGCGGCTTCATGCCCGTGATCACCGTCCTCATTGCTTTGCTGGCCGGACAAGTCAGGCTCTCCTGGCGCATCCTGCTGGGGATTCCGCTAGCGCTCGGGAGCGTCATCATTATCGTATCCGGGGGAGCCAGCGGCTTTCATCTGGGGGGAGAAACGCTCAGAGGCGACGTTCTGCTGCTGATGCGCAGCGTCATGGGGGCGATCTATCTCATCGGCATGAACCGGCTCGTTCAGCGCTATCCGCTGCCGATGCTCATCTCCTTCGAGATGACGGCAGGCGCAATCTCCTTGCTGCCATTCGTGCTGCTGCGCGCGGATGCCGCTTATTTGTCGGCCATTTCGGCCACAGGCTGGCTCAGCTTAATTTACACTTCGCTGCTTGCGACGGCGCTCGGGTTCTCCCTGCATAATTGGAGCCTAGCGAAGCTGGGGCCGTTCAAATCATCGGCGTACGGTTATTTGCTCCCGGTAACCGCTGCGCTGGCCGGATATTTCATTTTGCACGAATCGATATCGTTCTATCAGGTCATGGGCGGTGCAGGCGTGCTGACAGCCATGTACCTGGTACAGGCGGACAAGTCTCAAGCCGCGAAGCAAGCGGCCATTAACAATCAAACGACGGCGAGCGTTTAAGAAGGGGGTATACCGATGCTGCGACAATTGTTCAATGAACCGAAGCGGGTGGACAGCGGACTGCTGCTGGAAGCCGGCAATGCGGTGAAAGCTTTCATTGAGCATCTGGAATCCAAATCGATTCGCCGCCATGCTTCGGACTATCCGAAATATCACCGGCAGGCGATCTGGAGCAAAGGGTTTATCGATGCGCTTGACGAGCTCGAGCAGAGCAAGTATTGCTGCGAGCGGTACGCTGAGCATATCAGCAAAGCTTTCCTGGAAGATATGAACCCGCAGGAGATGGAAGCGTATCATCTGTTCGTCTACTTTTACAAAAATGCGTTCATTCGGCTTTTTTCCATTTTGGATAAATTGGGAACGTTCATGAATGATTTATTCGAGCTCAAAACGGAGACACTCAAGACGCGGTATTCCTACTTTACCGTTTTGCGCAGAATGCATGAGAAGAAGATTCACAGCCCGCTCGAACTGCAGCTGTATAACCTCAAAATGGACTATAAATCTCCGCTCGACCGGCTGCGGAATCAACGGAATATGGAGATTCATTATATTAACGCCGAAATGCTGGATGATCTCATGCAGAAGCAGCCTTACCCCGGAGATCGCATCCATGTCGAGAATGTGAAATCAAATGTTGCCGATCTCCAGCAGGGATTTGATATGGTTTGCCGAACCTTAATTATAGCTTTCTCTTATATTACGGCTAGTATTGCAAAGGGGTAAGAGGACCATGGAATTAAAAGGCCGAACGGTTCTTATTACAGGCAGTGCAAAGGGACTCGGCAAAATGACCGCCATCACGCTGGCGAAGCAAGGATGTCAGGTCGCGGTTAACTATGTACATAGTGCCAAGGAAGCGAACGAGCTGGTCGCGCAGCTGCACGATTACGGCGTTCGCAGCATCGCCGTTCAAGGCGATGTCGCCAGACGCGAGGATATCCTCCGCATGGTGGAGCGAACGGCAGATGAGCTCGGTCCCATTGATATTCTCGTGAATAACGCGGGACCTTTCATGCGGGAGCGGCGCTTCTTCGCCGATTATGAGGTCGATGAAATCGAGTATTTCATGCGGGGCAATTTGCTCGGCGTGATGGAGCTGGACCGCTTGGTCCTGCCGATGATGCGGCAGCGGCGGTGGGGGCGCATCATTCACTTCGGCTTCGGCAAAGCTGCTGAAGCCAGAGGATGGACGCACAGGGCCGTATACGCGGCTGCGAAGGTCGGCTTGGTATCATTCACGAAAACGTTGGCCGAAGAAGAAGCGAGCCATGGCATTACCGTGAATATGATTTGCCCGGGCGATATCCGGGGGAAGCATAAGGAGCAGACGATGGCGGAAGCGCGTCAGGAGGTTGACGGAGAGACGCCGGTCGGAAGGCCGGGGACGGGCGAGGATGTGGCCCGGGTCATCGAATTTCTCTGCTTGCCGGCTTCGGATTTCATTACAGGCAATATTATGGATATTTCCGGCGCGTTGGACCCGATCCAGCCATTGCCGGTGCTTAATCAGCGGAAATCATAACAAAAAGAGCTTACCCTCGTGGTAAGCTCTTTCTTATGATATAGTCGTTATTAGAACACTTGCACGACTTCTGTTATACCTTCAACTTCTTCGACCAGCGCGCGCTCGATACCAGCTTTCAACGTGATCGTTGAGCTTGGGCAGCTTCCGCAAGCACCCATCAGTTTCAATTTAACAACGCCGTCTTCTACGTCAACGAGATCTACGTCACCGCCATCGCGTTGTAGAAAAGGACGAAGTTTATCTAAAACTTCAAGGACTTCATCATAAATAGCTTCTTTCGTTTTTTCAGACATTTGATTCATCTCCTTTCTTTTATTATTATATTACAATACTGATTAAATGAAAATGGTTTTCAACTTCGAATATCATCATAAGGTGGAAATTTTTATTATGAGACCAATCATTGAGTTTTGCGCCAGCAATATGCACCATGGAACCGACAAAGTCATGAAAGCTCTGGAACAGAATCCGGACTACGACGTTATTGAATACGGTTGTCTAGGCAACTGCGGACAATGTTATATGGAGCCTTACGCCTTGCTGAACGGTGAAATTATCGCCGCAGAAAGCGCTGAGCTTCTCCACGAACGTATTCTTGAGAAGATCAAAGAAATCGAAGCCATGTACGATCTCCTAAGCGAATAGGCAGCTGAGAAGATTTTAACCGAAGTGACGCTTCGATTTCCATAATACGCCGCTTTTGAGCATACGGGCGATTTTGCCTGTCATTAGCGTACGTTTGCCCATGATGCCGAAGCCGGTCTTTTTGCCAAGCGAACCGAGCGTGCCTCTCAGCTTGATCTTGCCAAGCCGCGGCGTTTCGCCTTTCCATATCGCCTGCATCGCTTCGGCAATCTGCTTGCCTTGAGCTTGCGCGGCTTGGGCGCTTGGTGAGAAGGGCAGGGACGCGCAATCGCCGACGACGAACACGTCGTGGTAATCCGGAATCTGGTGGAATTCGTTCAGCAGGATGCGGCCTTGACGGTCTTTCGGAACGTTCAAAGCCTCTACGATCGGATTCGGCTGAATGCCGGCCGTCCACACTGTCGCATCGGTACGGATGATTTCGTCTCCGTTGTACAAATCTCCCCCGTCCAAACGGACTAACGAGACATTCGGCCGAAGCTCGATGTGATGGTCGATCATCCACTCGCGCACATACTGCTGCAGGTTGCTAGGGAAGGCCGACAATAAGCTCGGGCCGCGGTCGATCAGCCGGATGTTCAAGTCAGGGCGGCTTTCTCTGAGCTCGGACGCCATCTCAACGCCGCTAAGGCCGCCGCCGATAATGGATACTTGTCCGTATGGGGCGATGTTGTTAATGCGTTGGTACGTAGCGCGGGTTTGCGCCAGCGTCTGGATGCTGGAAGAGAATTCCTTGGCACCGGTGATGCCATGGTAACTGTCTACACAGCCTAGCCCGATTACAAGCCAATCATACGTCAGAGGCTCTCTGTCTTCGAAACGAATTTCCTTCTTATCCAGATCCACTGATGCTACTTCGCCGTAAGTCAACAGCAAGCGTGGATCGTCGGGATAGGCAACGCGAATATGTGTTTCTGCGATCGTGCCTGAAGCAAGGGCGTAGTATTCGGTTTTGAGTCCTTGAAACGGGCTGCGGTCAACAAGCTCCAGTATGGTATCGTCCGGTAAATCTTTCTCCAGCATATTCAAGGCTATGGTCAAACCGCCATAACCTCCTCCGAGAATCACAAACTTTTTCATAACACCCAATATCCCTTCTGAACTGTTCTCTCTTCTCTATTATGACTAATAAACTTTGATTTCATTATAAAAGGTGTCGCGTTCTACAGCTGTACGTCCCGCACCTTGAATCAGCCAAACGAGCTCGTCCCGTGTCAGGCCTTCCGGCGATAATGCGCCTGCGGCGTGCGAGATTTTCTCCTTGACGATCGTTCCGTGCGCGTCCGAAGCGCCGAAGGCGAAGGAGAGCTGCGTTAATTTGACTCCGATATTAATGAAATAAGCTTTGATATGAGGGAAGTTATCCAGCATCAAGCGGGAAATGGCGATGGTTTTCAGCTCGTCCCAGGCCGGTACGCGCTTCTTAAGCCCCGCATTCTTGCTTGCAGGCTGAATGGAATTCGGGATAAAGACCATGAAGCCGTTCGTTTCGTCTTGCAGCTCGCGGAGCAGCATCATATGGCGAATGCGCTCTTCCTTCGTTTCAATCGAGCCGTACAGCATGGTTGCATGGGTTTTCATGCCCAGCTGATGCGCCGTGCGGTGCACGTCGAGCCATTCTTCGGAGGACGCCTTCTCGACTCTCATTTTGGACCGGTAACGCTCCGTTAGAATTTCGGCTCCGCCGCCAGGAAGCGTGGACAGACCGGCATCCATCAATGCTTGGAGCACTTCGCGATAGCTTAAACCGCTAATCCGCGAGAAGAATTCAATTTCGGCCGCGGTATGCGCTTTGATCGTCACGTCCGGATAGGCTTTCTTCAATTGGCGGATGCAATCGACATAATACTCGAAAGGCACATGAGGGTTATGCCCTTGACTAATGTGGAACTCCCGGATCTCAGGGTTATAGTTGGCAGCTACATACTCGAGCATTTGGCTCGGTGTCAAGGTGTAGGCACCTTCTTCACCTTCGTCGCGGCGGAAATGGCAAAAAGCACAATGCTCTTCACACACATTCGTGAAATATAAGCTCATATTTTGCACAAAATAAACCTTATTCCCGTTCAATCGCGTATTCACTTTGTTAGCCAGTTGACCAATGCTCGGCAGATCATCCGATTCATACAGAAATAATCCGTCTTCCAGAGACAAACGCTCACCGTGCTCAACTTTCTCGGCAATTTCCGCCATCCGTTTGATCGGATCCGTCGTGGTAACACTCATCCTACTTCCTCCTTAAAATACAAAATAAAGCCATACAGAATCGACGCATGAATCCATTTCAGATCACATGCGCCTTTAAGTGTGAGTAGCTCGCCTACCTGTCAGCCAATTCGGTTCAGGAATTCACACTTCCTACAGCGACCATCCCTTTGCGTGAACGTCTCTCTGCTTGATACGTACAAACTATCCTAACCATTATAAACCTCTTTCGCAGGGAGGGGCAATATGAGGAAGATGGACATAAATTGACAATCTGCCAAATCTACAAAATTTGCTAGCATTTTCTTGAAAAGGTTATTCCCAATATTAACAAATTCCTGTATACTATTGCAATGTGATTACGTAGGGTTAAAAAGGTGATTATAAACGTGCCAACATATTTCGTAACCGAACTGCAGGAACGATTGGACATAGCGATCGAAACGCTTCGAGAGCAAATGGTGACATTAGGCACTGAATATGGGTTTCTGCATCCTGAGGTTCAGCAGTGCAGCCGGGAGCTTGACCAGCTGCTGCTGCAGTACTATGCGCTCCGACGGAAGCAGTAATCATCTGGCTGGTATGACGGGGAATGTATATGCAGCTGCCCTTGAGCAATGCATCGAATAGGAGTATACTTGATAGTAAGCATTACGAAACTTAAGGATAATGCCAGTTCTTTCGAAGCGAAGGAACATCAAGGAGGGATTTCCGTTATGATTACTATTAGTGAATCAGCGACTGATAAAATTAAGGAACTTCTGGCTTCCGAAGAATCACCCAACTTATTCTTGCGTCTAGGCGTCAAAGCAGGGGGTTGCAGCGGCTTCTCCTATGGGATGGGCTTCGACAACGAGCAGAAAGACGATGATAAAGAATTCACGATCCACGGCCTGAAGGTTGTAGTGGATGCAGATAGCTCCAAATATTTGTACGGCGTACAAATCGACTTTGAAGACAAGGGCATGGGCGGCGGCTTCACCATCAACAATCCGAACGCCGTAGCATCCTGCGGATGCGGGCAGTCGTTCCGCACCAAGGAAGAGGACGCGGTTCTGGCGCAGCCCTGCGAGGACTAAGCTTCACATCGACATCTTCTCCGGACGGAGTATTCCACGCGAATACATCGTCCGGAGTTTTTTTGTTTGGACGTTAGAGCCGTCAAATTGGACCGTATTAAACTCAAGTGCCACGCATGTTATCATGCGGGATGCTTGAGTTTTTCTTTTACACCCGCAGCCACCAAACCCCGGCGCACTCAGGAACCCGCGTCCAGCCTTCCCGTACGACCCGGTCCGCGATGGCATCCCCGAAGAAAAATCGCGTCAGCCGCTCCGCTTCCTGCAAACTATCGAACCCATAATCGGTTCTTACCCAAGTAGAGGAGAAGCCATATTCCTTCTCCAGCTGCGCGAAGTAGTCTAATAGAAAGGCGGGAGGGTCCGGCGTCTCGGAGGCCGTTCCGTAGTTTTCTATAATAATCGCGCATCCGCCAGGGCGCAGCACGCGCTTGATCTCGGCCATCACCTGACGGATATCGGCCTGCCAGTTCGGCAGCGTGCTGCTTCCCAGATAGCAGATGCTCCACCCGGAGACGACCAGATCGACGCTGCGATCCTCAACCGGCAGCGCGCGATGGTCGGCAACCCGGGTGCTCCAGTTGCGCAACCCGGCTGCTCGCAGCTTATGAGCCGTGAGGTCCAGCATCGCTTGGGATTCATCGAGCGCCAGGATGGATTTGGCCTGTGGCGCCAAGGCGCAGGTAAGTCTTCCGGAGCCTGCGCCCAGATCCAGAATATCCAAGCCGGCAGCGGGCTTAATAGCATCTATAACAGAATAGAGGCTAGGTTGTTTGGAGATAAGCAGATCATAGGTTTCAGCTTGGGAGTGATAAATATGTTCATGGTCAGGCATTCTTCTTCCTCCTTAAGATGCGGATCATCGTTAACTTCTTCATCGTAAGGAGTGACGTTAGGAGAAGGTCAAGTTTTTTCTAATGAATCGGCACCGCATAAATAATTGTAAGCCAATCATTAAGCTGCCTGTGCTTGGTAATATAGCCGTTACATTCAAACCAATCTAATAAGGTGGAACGGATCGCATAATACTCATTTTGAATCAGGGGCAGCTGCTCGGCATCACCTTGCTGTGTCAGATCGTTCAAGATGTGCTCCTTCATCGCCTCGCTTGGAAACATCAGGTCCGTGATGCAGATGCGTCCGTGCGGCTGTAAGACGCGGCGCATTTCTTCCAGCGCCAATATTTTCTGCTCATCCGAGATATGATGCAGCGCGAAGCTGGTCACAACGAAATCAAACTGCCCGTCCAAGTAGGGAAGTGCCAGCAAATTGCCCAGCTTCAGCTCCATGTGGGGATGCTTGCGCGCGCATTGCTTCAGCATTTCTATGGATTGGTCGGTGCCGGCCATCCGAATGCCCTTGTCCAGGAACTTGGCGGCCAAATTCCCCGTTCCGGTCCCGATATCCAATCCGCGTTCACCGGATCTGGGGGCGACCCAATCGACCGTCGTTTGCAGCGCTTGGTCATAATCCTTATATTCGTTATCATTATTAGAGACGTAGTCGTCATGCGTTAGAGCCTGATGGTCGAAATTCCACTTGTCGCTCCAGTTTTTTCTCGTTTCCCGCAGTCTTTTGGAGCCTTCGGCCAGCAGGAAGATATCGTCCAGAGGAAGCGTTGGCTGGTGCTTCAGAAGTTCGATCATCGAGTCCGTCGTCTGAATAATTTGCTTGAGCTCCAGCCATTGGGATACGAGGATGGACCGCTGCATCTCCAAATAATATTGAAGCTGCTCCGTGTTCGCTTCGTCCGCGTCCGGCAGCGCTTTCTGAATATCTTCAATGCTCATGCCGGCTTCTCTGAGCGAAATGATCGTCTGCAAACGCCATACTTCTTTCTCGGAGAAGGTCCGGTAGGCGTTGTGTTCTTGTTTGTGCGGAGAAATCAGCCCCTTGGCTTCATAGAAGCGAATGGTTCGCGGAGAAATATTCAGCTTTGACGCCAGTTTTTTGATTTTCATTCGATGCTTCACCTTCCTTACCTACAATAAACCTTAACGTAAGGAGAATGTAAAGCGGAAGGAGCCGCATATTCTCTGCAAACTGTAACCTTTCCTATCTAATAAGAATAAAATAGTTTATAAGAATGCTAGTCCGTTCTGAAAGGAGGGGGAGCGTGCATGGTAACAAGACAAGAATTCATCGAACTCGTTGCTCCGATTGCGGTGAAGCTTCGTCTGGACAATTCGCCGATATTCCCGTCCGTGCGCATCGCGCAGACGATTTTGGAAACAGGCGGCAAGGTGAATGCGTGGAACAATCTTGTTGGATATAAGGTCGGAAGCGGAGTGACGACGCCGTATTGGCAAGGGGACAGAGTCTCGGCTACGACTTGGGAAGTCGTGAATGGAACCCGCTATGATCATGTGCCTAGCGATTTCCGGGCGTATCCCACGATCGAGGCAGGCTTTCGCGATCAGGATCTCCTGTTTCAGTCCCCCCGTTATGTCAGTGTCAGGAATGCCCAAAGCCCGGGCGAACAGACGCTAGCGCTGCAAAATAGCGGATATGCAACGGATCCAGCTTATGCCAGCAAGCTTAACAATTTAATACAAGCGAATGGATTAACGCGATACGATGAGGAGGTTATTCGAATGCTCGAGCAGCTGCAAGCACAAATAACGGCTTTACAGACGAGAGTTGACGCATTGGAAGGGCAAGCGGCTCTTAAGGAAGTACCTGTGTGGGCCAAAGCTGCGGTGGATGCGGCGGTCAAAGCCGGCCTAATCGATACGCCGAACGGCGGAAGCTATGATTTCTACCGGTTGTTAACGGTTCTGCACCGCAAGGGAATTGTGTAAGGGAACGCATATATAGAGGAAAAAAAGAGCCGCGGGTGACAGGTAACCAATCCTAGTACACGACGCGGCTTTTAATTTTGACGTTGTCTCCGTATTTCGCTTTCATCAATTTGGTTTGCTCCAGCATAAAAGCATAGATTTCTTTCAAGCGGTTCTTCTTAGGCTTAATAGTCTCTTTAATCTCACCATTCAATACAATGTCGTAGACGATCATAGTATACAACTCCTTTGTTTTGACTTTCTACTAACATTGTATGCGACGAATATTAAGCGACGATTAAAAATTCTTTTCAAATTTGTGAACTATGTTAAAGGAATATGAAGTGATGCCTAATAATTTTAAAAATACTGATAAATCTTTTTTATCACAAAATGATAGGGCGAGCGTGTGTATAACTTTATACACAATATCCCCCAAGGTTTGATACCGATTAGGGGACATATTAACAAATTACCCACAGGATATACACATAATTCTGTGGATAACGGAACGCTTGTTCTATTTTTACCCCCATGATAATATAATTACAAATTATAGAATATAGGTGATTTCAGTGAGACAAATTAGTGACGAAACATTGATCGATTCTTATTATAAGGCGCTGGATTTGAGATTGGAATCAGATTTTGTTGATCTGCTGCTCGCCGAAATTCAGAGACGTAATTTGAAGCTGCAAGTGTACGTGAAGGACGAAACGCCTCTGAACTAGATAGGTGTCTCATAGAGTTAACGACTCTCATAGATACGGAACGAGAATAGTTATACTTCGCTGACAATCGGGGCAACTGACCACATGCAGGCATTGATCGCCGGAACCCGATATGGCGCCGTCCGACATCGAATATCCATCGATTTCCCTGTAAGGGGAGTAGGGACCGAGGTAGTCGCTAAGTCTGCCGCCATCGCGCATCGCGTGCGAGCATTCAGGGCATTCTGTGCTTAATTCCTGCAGGCCATTGCATACCGGACATATAGATGACAAAGGGGTATTCCTCCTAATCCGCAGATTAGGTATAGAATACCCCTTTTTGCATCGATTGATTATAATTTCAAGCTTGAACTATGTCCCGGTGAAAGTTTGGCTGTCGGATCGATATAGACTTTGGCATTGTTAATCGCCGTCGGTGCCTCGCCGAAGCCAACCGCGATCAACTTCAATTTACCGGGATACGTCGTGATATCCCCGGCCGCAAAGATGCCTGGAATGTTCGTCTCCATCCTGGAGTCAACCACAAGTGAGCCGTTCTCAATCGTAAGGCCCCATTCGGCGATCGGTCCGAGGGAAGAGACGAAGCCGAAGTTGACGATCACCGCATCCACATCGAGCAAGGTGACTGCGCCGGATTTGATATTATTGAGCGTCACCTGCTCGATGCGGCTGCTGCCGTGCAGCTTCGTGATTTCCGTTGGGGTGACGACGTTGACGCCAGACTTCAACAAACGTTCAACGCTATGCTCATGAGCGCGGAATTTATCACGGCGGTGGATCAGCGTTACCCGCTCAGCGACCGGCTCGAGCATGAGCGCCCAGTCTACCGCGGAATCGCCGCCGCCGCTGATAACGACCCTCTGACCGGCGAAAGCATTCAAATCACCGACAAAATAATGAAGGTTCTTCTTTTCGAATTGCGCTGCTTCGGGAAGCTCCAACCGGCGCGGCTCGAAAGCCCCGACGCCGCCGGCGATAATGACTGCGCGGCTCAAGTGTATATCTTTGTCCGTCGTGATTTCGAAGAGCCGCTCCTCTTTCTTCACAACCCGGTGTACTTTCTCTTCCAAGCATATATCTACCGGGAAGTGTTTCATTTGAACCAATAAGCTGCCGACTAATTCTTGCGCCGTCACTTTTGGGAATCCGGCTACGTCATAGATGTACTTCTCCGGGTATAGCGCTGCAAGCTGTCCGCCAAGCTGCGGCATGCTCTCAATAATTCTCACGGATGCCTGGCGCATGCCTGCGTAGAAGGATGCGAACATCCCGGCAGGGCCACCGCCGATCACGATAATGTCGATAATGTCTCGAGTCGTTTCTCTCTCGTTCATCGTTTTCCACTCCTCCGTTTCATTAATCCTTGCGATGTGCATGGTGTAAGGAAAGCAGCAAACGGCCACAATCATTACTTCATTATAATCGCTTCATGGAAAATTAATGAAACAGAAAAGTGTGAATTCTTTATGTAAATCGCTTTATCAATATGATAAGTAATGCTTATAATGGTTGGACAGGCCAGACAAGGCTGGAAGCCTGATTTTAAGCCAAAATAGCACTTGATATTTACTTGTTTAAATTATATTATATCATGAGAATCGGTTTAGCATGTTGTGACGAAATTCATCCTGTTTCATCATAATTCACAGCATGTGAGAACAAACTAGTAGCAGTATACTACATTTGAAACTGTTTGTGTAATTTTTCACAAGATAGAGAAACCAACCATTGGACTACAAAATCGGATATGGAAGTGAGAGAGACATGAGTAGAATACCAAGAATCGTGATTCTAGGAGCCGGGTATGGCGGGATTCTTTCAGCTATTCGTCTGCAGAAAGAATTGAACTATAATGAAGCTGACGTAACACTTGTCAATAAACACGACTATCATTACATTACCACACATCTCCACATGCCGGCAGCAGGTACAGATAATCCTGAAAATGCACGCGTGAACATTTTGAAATTGATTGACGAGTTCAAAGTGGATTTCGTGAAATCCACCGTTACGCAAATCCGTCCTCATGAGAAGAAGGTCATTCTCGAAGACGGTACGCTCTCCTACGACTACCTGGTTATCGGTCTTGGTGGTGAAGCTGAAACTTTCGGTATTCCGGGTCTGAAGGAATACGCACTGAATATCCGCAGCATCAACAGCGTCCGCTTCATTCGCGAGCACATCGAGTACCAATTCGCGAAGTACAAGCGCGAGCCGGATCGCAAAGATTACTTGACTTTCGTCATCGGCGGAGCGGGCTTTACCGGTATTGAATTCATTGGCGAGCTTGCTGATCGCATTCCGCAGCTTTGCAAAGAGTTCGACGTCGATCCGTCCCTGGTGAAAATATATAATATTGAAGCGGCGCCAACAGCACTGCCGGGCTTCGATCCTGAGCTCGTTGAATACGCGATGAAAGTCTTGACAGACAAAGGCATCACGTTCAAGATCGGCACGGCGATCAAAGAGTGCACGCCTGAGGGCGTTCTGATTGCCGGCGATGAGTTCATCAAAGCGGCGACAGTGGTATGGACCGGCGGTATCCGCGGCAACCACATGCTCGATGAGGCCGGCTTCGAAACGATGCGCGGCAGAATCAAAGTCGACGAGTTCTTGCGTGCGCCGCAATTCGACAACATCTATGTAGTCGGCGATTGCTCCATCGTGATGAACGACGAAGGCAGACCTTTCCCTCCGACAGCGCAAATCGCGATGCAGCAAGGGGAAGCGGTAGCGCATAATCTGATCGCGGCGATCCGCGGTTCACAAATGAAACCTTTCAAATTCTCGAACAAAGGTACGGTAGCTTCCTTAGGTAAAGGCCAAGCGATCGGTATCGTCGGTTCCCGCAAGCTGAAAGGCAACGTAGCGGCCATGATGAAAAAAGTGGTTGATATGAGATACCTCTACATTATCGGCGGTATTCCGCTCGTTATTCGTAAAGGGCGCTTCTAGTTTATCATGAGGTAACGGGGGGATCGCTATGCGGCACTGCAGTGTCCAAGTAAGAGGACTTCTTACCCGGGATGAGCTGGAGCGGTACAACGCGCTGATTGAAGTCGGTCATTATCTGGAGACGGAGAAGAGATACGATCATGTGGCCGTTGTGCAGAAGGAAATTGATATTCTCATTCTGCCTGCGATCGAAAGATTGAAGGAGAAGAGCCGGCAGCGCGACCGGGATACGGAAGCGTATCTCGCGCGCAAAGCGCAGATGGAAGCCGAGCTTGCGGCTGCACTGCGTGATGACGACGAGGATGATGAGGATTAACACATAGAAAGAAGCCTGCTCTTGCGAGAGAGCAGGCTTCTTTGTGTTTTAAACGGTGATAAGCTTGGTGAATTTGTCGGGGGTCAGCAGGTTGCCTACGTAGAAATCGCCGAATTCGCCGAAACGCGCGCTCACTTCGTCGAAACGCATTTCGTAAACTAGCTTCTTGAAATGCAGCGGATCATCGGAGAACAGCGTTACGCCCCATTCCCAATCGTCAAGTCCGACGGAGCCTGTAATGATTTGTTTCACTTTGCCCGCATAGGTACGGCCGATCATGCCATGGCTGCGCATCATCGTTTTGCGATCGTCGGCAGGGAGCATGTACCAGTTATCATTGCCTTCACGGCGTTTATTCATCGGATAGAAGCAGATGTGCTTCGCCTTAGGCAGAATAGGCTTCAAGCGGGCCTGAATGTCCGGGTCATCCGCAGGATCAACGCCCGGCTTGGCCAAATAGCTGCTTAACTCAACGATAGATACATAAGAATATACCGGGATTGTAAAAGCGGCAAAGCTGGATTTGTTGAATGCATTCTCAAGATCATTCAGTTCTTCTAGGGTTTCGCGTAATTGCATAAATACGAAATCCGCTTTCTGACCAACGATGCTGTAGACGGCCGTGCTGCCCAGCTTATCGTTCTCAACTTGCTGCCAATCGGACAGAAATGTATTCAATTCTTCTATTGCATGCTTACGCTCTTGCGGGGTTGCAGCATGCCATGCGTTCCAGTCGATCAAACGGAAATCATGCAGCGCATACCAGCCTTCCAGCGTTTGTACGGCTTCACTCATGAGGTGTTCCTCCATTCAAGGCTAAATTATCCCCTACATTGTATCCAATTCATGGAGAAAGGGCAAATGAACAAAGGGTGAAGTGGCAAATGTTCAATTAGTGTACACTTTACCTGCGTGGTTCTCTGGATTACAATGAAAAGAAAATGAACGAGTTTCACATTTAGGGGGTACAGACTTTGCTGCAAATGATTATCGCCACTGTCTTAATGATGGTGTTGTTTTTTGGAATCGGTTTTATTTTGAACATGCTTATGAAAACAACGTGGTTCCCGCTGTATGCATTCATCGTGCTGATCATCGGTGTCGTCATTTACGGGTCAACGAGCTCCTCATCCTTCTTATCCAGCGGCGAGAGCTTTACGATTGTCGACATCATTCCGGCGATCGGCGGCCTGGTTGGCGCTGTCCTAAGCGGATCGGCCATCAAAGCACTGCGGATCAAAGGGTTCAAAATGTTCTAATGTCATAAAAAAAGGCAGAGCGGGCTACGCTAAGGGGAAGAGATTGCACTTGACCTTACGGAGGAGACGACTTTGCCTTTTGCTTTTGTTAACGGGACGCAGCTGCATTATGAGATCTCGGGTACCGGGGACCCGATCGTTTGGATTCATCCTCCTCTGTTGACGGAGGACGGTTTCGCTTACCAGAAAGAGCAGCTAGCCGCCCATTTCCGAATCATCACATTCAATATCCGAGGGCACGGGCTCAGCCGTGCGTCGGAACGTCCGCTAACCATTGAGCTTATAGCGGAGGACATCGTTAAGCTGTTGAATGAACTGGGGATTGAACAAGCCTATCTCTGCGGTTATTCAACCGGTTCCATGGTGCTTCTCGAAGCCTTGCTTACGCACCCGGAACGCTTCCTCGGGGGAATTATCGTCAGCGGCACGCCGGAATTGACAGATCTATATAATGTAAGCAGAGCGTGGGTGGCGTGCCGGATGGCAGGTTCGGATATGCTCATGAAGCTGCTCCGGACCTCTATCGCTTACGGTAATGCGGACAAGCTGGAAACATTCCATCAATTAAAAGAGCGTGCGCTTACCGATGCCAGGGATGATGTATGCAGCTATTTCAAGGAATCCCTGTCTTATTCATGCACCCTGAGGCTAAGGAATATCCGGCATCCAATCCTATTAATCTACGGTCAGAAGGACCGCGCCTTTAACCGGTATGCCAAGCTGCTGCATGATCAGCTGCCGAACAGTTCTCTCTATTATCTAAAAGACGCGAAGCATCAAATCCCGACCAAATACGCATCGAAGATGAACGATTTGGTTCGGTTGTGGATCGACAGCTTGCAGGACGAGAAGACGGAGCGGCCGTTGTTGGATTTGGCAATTGCCAAAAAGCTCAATCCTGCGATGTATGGGGAGAGTGAAAAAGAGCGCTTGTCTGAGGATGAGCTTCGTTGATGATGATATGCAGCCTCTGTGCCGAAGAGAACATGCAAAAGGGACTGCTGCAAGGTGTATCCGACTTTGCAGCAGTCCCTTTTGGCGTTATTCGAAATGCTCCAAAACAATTTTGCCCAGCGTACGGCCGGCCTCGATGCGGGCATGCGCTTCGCGCAGGTTCGCCGCATGAATCGGCGACAGCCGATCCGTCAGCGTTGTGCGCAGCGTGCCGCCGTCGATCAGTCCGGCTACTTCATTCAACAGATGATGCTGCTCGATCATATCGGCGGTTTCGAACATCGCGCGCGTGAACATGAATTCCCATACGAACGCGGCGCTTTTATTTTTGAGCGCATTCATATTCAGCGGCTGAGCCGTTTCTACGATGGAGCAAATGATGCCTTGCGGTACGATGGCCTCCGCCATGTTCTGCCAATGCTGATCGGTGCTGTTCAGGCAAAAGATATAGTCAACGCCGGACATGCCGAGAGCTTTCAACTGAGAGACGAAAGCTTCCTGATGGTTGATGATGTGATCGGCCCCCATAGAGGTCGCCCACTGTGCCGATTCCGGCCGCGAAGCGGTGCCGATAACGGTCAATCCGGCATGTTTGGCCAATTGAATGGCAATGGAGCCCACGCCGCCGGCAGCGCCGATGATCAAGATCGTGCGGCCCGCATTGTCCGCTGCGCTGCGGGAGACGCCAAGCCGATCAAACAGCCCCTCCCAAGCGGTAATGGCTGTCAAGGGGAGTGCCGCCGCTTCGGCGAAATCCAGCGATGCCGGCTTCCTGCCCACGATTCGCTCATCGACGAGATGGAACTCGCTATTGCCGCCCGGGCGTGTAATGCTGCCTGCGTAGTAAACCTCATCGCCCGGCTTGAACAACGTGCAATCCGGTCCGGTTGCCGTCACGATGCCGGCGACGTCCCACCCCAGAATGCGCGGAGCTTCCTCTTTCCTGTCTTTGGGAGCGCGGACTTTCGTATCTACCGGATTCACGGAAATGGCTTTCACGCTGACGAGCAGATCTCTGCCCATGGGTACCGGTTTCTCTATGTGGACGTCGATCAGGCTTTCCGGATGCTCGATGCTCAAATATTGATAAAGTCCTACTGCTTTCATCGTTTCTTTGGTTGTCATAAGGTCATCTCCTTACAAATAGTAGTTATCTGTTGTCAGTTTAGCTCATTCGTTCTAAAATAGGAAGTACGCACATTCATGTGATGTAGTATCAATTTATATACTGTGAGGTGGTTAGTCACATGCGTGATCGGAAAAGCGGCTATGGCAGCGAGGGAAATATGGAAGGTTGCCCCGTTGAATTTACACTGGATATTATCGGAGGCAAATGGAAGGGCGTGCTGCTGTATCATTTGATTGACGGCACCAAAAGATTCAATGAATTCAAACGAATCTGTCCGTCCATTTCCCAGAGAATGCTGACCTTGCAGCTGCGGGAGCTGGAGGAGGACGGCATCGTGCACCGTGAGGTGTATCATCAAGTACCGCCGAAAGTTGAATATTCGCTGACGGAGTTTGGCCGGACGTTAACGCCGATTCTGCTGCTCATGAAAGAATGGGGAAGCCAATATAAGAAAAATTCAGAATGTTCCCTCTCCCTGGAGCGAACTTGAACTCGCCAGCCTGCGCCAATCGAAAGGTTGGTTTTTTCATTTCAGGTAATATTATCTTTTCTCTAGCAGATACCAGTCGTGTCGATTTTTGTGGTAGACTAGTAGAGAGAAACCGAGGTGCAATCTTTCCTGTATTGCGATCGGTTGAGCTTAGGCAGGATGGTGCTGTAATCGAATGAGAATGACGAATATGCTGCATTTCACGGAAAACCACAGGTTTTGTGTAAACCGTGAGTTTTCTTTGAGCAGTTTGGATTATAAAATGCTGGCGATGATGTACCAGCCGATGATCGGCGGTTTGTCGATCTCTCTCTATCAAGCTCTCTATCAGCAAATGAGCGCGGAAAAAGTCGGATTTTCGCCGCTGGAGCAGCAGCGGAAATTGTTTTTGCTGCTGGATCTGGAGCAGGGTGAGCGGGGCCGCAAGTATTTGATCGAGCAGTCTTCCAAGCTGGAGGCGATCGGCCTTCTGCAGACAACCCGTAAATTTTTGCCGGAGGAAGAGGATTATATCTTCGTTTATACCTTGTTTCCGCCGCTCGGACCTAATGAGTTTTTCCGGAATCAGCATTTGACCCTGCTGCTGCGGGACAAGGTCGGCAAGTTCATGCTGCTCTCTCTGCGGGAAGACTTGCTGGCGCCGGAGCCTGTGGAATGCCGCGATGCCAGTGAAGAGAATTTATCCGTTCCCTTCTATGAGCTGTTCCGTCTGAATACGCAGGTCGTCGACTACGAATTGGAACAAGCGCTGTACGAGGCTTCGGCCAGCAAGCAGGGGGAAGCGCGTCTGGACGTAACGACCAAAGGGTTCCAATATGCCGACATTATTATGCGGTTTCCGCGCGGATCGGGCAATCGGGTATTCGTCGAAGCGCTCAAGCATAAGCCGGACCAGATGGCGGCCATTAATATCGTAGCGAAGAAGTACAACTTGTCCCTCCAAGAAACGTGCCGGTTGCTGGATGAAGACGGAGCGTTCTCGGAAGACGGGGAGCTGCAGATGGATTTGATGCAGTATAATGCGAACCTGTTCTACCGCCAGAGCAAGAAGCGCGACGAGGAGCGGGAGCGAACGTTATCCAGAGCGGAGGAGGCCGGATCCGACGCTTCGCAAGAGATGCCGGAAGAGAAGTCCGTGGAGATGGCCTATTACTTGGAAGTGCCGCAGCAGCTGCGCGGCGAATGCACGGATCATCAATACAATTACATTATGCGTAACGAGCCGTATACGGCAGTCCTGAAGATGTTCTTTACCCAGGGCTCCATACCGGACGGCGTACTTAACATATTCGAGAAGATCGACCTGAATTACAAATTGAAGGAAGAAGTGATCAACGTGTTGATTCACTTCCTGCACATCGACCGCCGTTCATGGGCGAAATCTTCGATCGAGGCCGTTGCTTCGGATATGCTGGGCAAACAAATACTTACTTACGAACAAGCCGTAGAGTATGTGCGCGAGAAGATCAGCTACAAACAGAAAGCGGCATCCAAAGTAGAGGCCGCCAAGTCGGGCGGTTCTGCGACAAGAGGCCGTCAAGGCAAGACGCAGAAGCCGCATATCCCCATAGCCGTACCGGATGCCGAGACGGTAGCTTCCTCCCGTTTGTCCGAGGAAGAGATGGAGGCCGCCAGAAGGATGGCAAGAAAGCTGGATGAGCGCTTTAACCGTAAGAGCTGACGAATCCACAGCAAGATCATTTGGAGGAGGTGCCGCTAACCAATGGAATCCCTGTCACACATTCTTAAATCCATGCCTGATTCGGAATGGAAACGGAAGGCGGAAGTCAAGATCAAGGCGGTTCTGGATGATCCGCTGATTCATAAGTTTCGCCAGAAGTATGCCTTCGTCGATGATTACGCCGTCAAGATCAATATGAACAAGCTGTACCAATATGTGACCGAGTTCAAGACCTGCTCGAATTGTCCCGGTCTGGACAACTGCCCGAACGATATGACGGGGCATTATACGATGCTGAGCGCGAGTACGGATCAGGACAAAGTTTTTATTCATGAAGAGAAAGTGGCGTGCAAGAAATTCATCGCCAAGCAGCTGCAGGATGCCATCTCTTCCCGCATCCGCACCTTTCACGTGGATCCCAGGATGATTACGAGAAGCTACTCGTTCGAGGAGATTCTCGAGACCGATTGGGACCGGGCGAAGGCCGTCATGAAGATCAATGATTACGTGAATGAAACGATGGAGAACGGTCTGCAGACGCGCGGTCTTTACTTATCCGGCATGTTCGGCACGGGCAAGACGTTCCTTATGGGCTATATGCTGCACCAGCTGGCCAAAGTCGGCATGACCGGGGCGATCGTGTATATGCCGGATTTCGCCGAGGATTTGAAGGGCATGTTCCAGGAGCCTTCCAAGTTGAAGGAAACGATCGATCTGCTCAAAGAGACGGATCTGCTCGTGTTCGACGATATCGGCGCGGAGAATCTGAATCCGTGGCTTCGCGACCATGTCATCGGCGCGATTGTCAACCACCGCATGAACCGGAAGCCGACGTTCTTCACGTCCAATTACGCGCTGAACGACCTCGAGAAGCATTTCAGCTTCACGAATAAGGATGGCGACGAAGAGTTCAAAGGCCAGCGGATTATGGACCGAATCCGGCCGTTCGTCGATGTCATCGAAGTGCTTGGCACGAATAAGCGGGGCAAGGCGTAGTATTTGGCTCCTAGCCGAAGAAAACCCTTCAAATTCAGAGATATGTAAGAGAAAGCCGCCTAGCTTGAATAGGCGGCTTTCTTATTTGGAATTGTTTTTGCTTGGAAGCCGGCATTCTTTCCTGCCGGCTGGTAACTGGAGAAATTCCAGTTACACTGTGTCTGGGCCCGATGTTCAAGGATTCATGGGCCGAGATATTGGATTCCCGGACGTTGTGAGGCCAAAGTTTGACTATCTAGCATCCATCGGCGTACCCGTTGGGGGCGCTATTGATCTTTGTGCATCAATATGTGCTGCTGTTTATCTTGCGTGCAACTGTATGCCCTTGAGCCACTGGGTAACCACGTACCGCTATGTGATACTGTGCTCATTTTAGGCACCCAAGTGGTTCGAAGGGTCTTCTGTTTATTGCTTTTTGAGCTTCTCCAGCTGCGTCGTTACGTTCTCGATCATCTGTACGAAGGAGGTGAGCTCTTGGGCGCTGGCCGCCTGAGTACGGGCGTAGTGCGTCGTCTCCTCCGAGCCTTTCTGAACGAGCTCGAGCTTCTTCGTGATCAGCTTCAGCTTCTCCTGAATTGTGTTCAGCGCTTCCCGAGAATTCGAAGCCAGCTTGCGCACTTCGTTGGCGACGACTTCAAAGCCGCGCCCATGCTCGCCGGAACGGGCTGCTTCAATGGCTGCGTTGAGTCCGAGCAGATGCGTCTGATCGGAGATTTCTTTCATGACGGAGCCCATCTTGGAGATATCCTTGATTTCATGCTGCAGCTCGTCAATACGTATATTGGATTGATCCTGCGACTCCGCCGTCTTGATCGCCGTATCGGCTACGGTCTGGGAGCTGCCGCCAAGTTCGACCATCATGGAAGCCAGGTCTTGCACGGCCCCGGAGATGGTCGTCAGCATTGTATCCTGCTCGTCCACAAGCCTTTGAATCTTCAGCTTCTCATCATACTCGTAGGCTTCCAGCACAAGCTGGCTGTCCAGGTTGAACATCTTGCTAAGCGAATGGATAACGTGAACCCACTCTTCGGGCATAAGGGTTTTAAAATGTTTCGAAGCAATGTCGGTATATTTCAAATAAGTGCCCAAGTACCAGGAGGTTGTTAGGCCGATACGGGAATGGACTTTGCCGATAAAGAGCCGTCTCTCGATATACTCATCATCCATCACGCCGGAAGCCATGGAGAGGAAGTACCAGCGCTGCGTTTCTTTGAGCCGGTCAATCGTACTGTGCTGCTGAATAATGGCAAGAAGCTCAGGAACCTCGATAATATCCGCATACAGCTCATCGACAAGCTGGTTGACGACCGTTTGGAATGCTTCTTCCTTACTGTGCAGTAGTTCTAGATCCGCATTCGTTAATCCGATGTAAGTAATGAGTTTCTGACGTGCTGCTTGAACTTTGATCATTTGAATCGATAGTCTCCTTAGTGGTCTAATGAAAAAACCGCCTTACACAGCTGTGCAAAGCGGTTTTGTAAGGCTAGTATGAGCCTATTTCATAACTTGAATGGCTGTTGCAACGATTGCAATGATGAACAAAATGCCAAAGAACACGCCGAATCCGATACCTACATCCATGAAATCGTTGCGCGGCTCTTCATACACGTGAAGCTCAGGGTGTTTAGGATCGCTCATGTGGTTACCCCCTAACGTCCGACATTCGAAGTTTAAGCTTAGTATACCCAAATTCGTCGAAACTTGTAAAGGTGATGGAAGTGACAATTGTGCAAACAATAACAGACAGCAGCGGAAAATGCAAAATAAATCTTGACTCTGACATTAGTGTTATGGTTTACAATAAAATCATCCTTACTTGATCAAGGAAAAGGAAAAAGGTGAAAGCCATGCGGATTAGTGAGTTATCCAAGCTGACCGGCGCCAGTATTCGTTCTTTACGGTACTACGAAGCCAAAGGGCTGATCGCTACGCAGCGGGAGGAGAACGGGTACCGGGTCTTCAACCAAATGGCCGTTGAGCGCGTCAAAACCATTCAATTCTATTTGAGCCTCGGCTTTACGACCGAACAGATCGAAAGCTTCCTGAACTGTGTCATGAAGAATCAGGAGTCGCTCTGCGACGATCTGCTGCCACTCTACACGGAGAAGCTGCAGGACATCGAGAGACAGATGGAAATGCTCCAAATGCTCCAAGCGAACTTGAAGGACCGCATCTCGTATATCGAGCAGCAGAGACTTCAAGGTTTGCCCGTAGAACTGCCTGCCAAGTAATTGGCGCGGCATCCGGTTTGCTAACTTATGGCTTGGTTGAAAAGGGCTATAGGTGTGGTATACTTTACATGTTGACGTTCATCGGTAGACTATCACTACTTGATGTTATACAACCATTCATTAGAAGGAGGAAACTATCATGGCAATTGTGAATGTTTCTGATAACAGCTTTAAAGCTGAAGTTGAAAGCGAAGGTACAGTACTTGTAGACTTCTGGGCACCTTGGTGCGGACCTTGCAAAATGATCGCTCCTGTTCTGGAAGAGCTGGATAAAGAAGTGGAATCTTTGAAAATCGCGAAAGTGAACGTGGATGACAATCCGGAATCCGCAGCTCGCTTCGGTGTAATGAGCATCCCGACGCTGATCGTGTTCAAAGACGGACAGCCGGTTGATAAAGTGGTTGGTTTCCAATCCAAAGACGCTTTGAAAAATGTAGTATCCCGTCATCAATAATTGATTCAAATTAGAAACAATTGTTCGTGTGAAAAAGCTCTTTTTCTGCTATGCTGAAAAGGAGCTTTTTTTTGTGCGCGAAAGGAGATTTGGAAACATGACGGAGCATGATCACGAGCTTCACGAACACCAGCATGAGGATGCGGCCAGCCGCGAGCGGAGTTTGGAAATGATCAAACATAAGCTGTCGCTGTTGCCGGATAAGCCGGGCTGCTATATCATGAAAAATCGGGAAGGCACGATTATTTATGTAGGCAAGGCCAAAGTATTGAAAAATCGCGTGCGCTCCTATTTCACAGGCAGCCATGGCGCGAAAACACAAAAGTTGGTCAGCGAAATTCGCGACTTTGAATATATCATCACCTCCTCGAATATGGAGGCGCTCATTCTCGAGTGTAATCTGATTAAGCAGCATCATCCGCGGTACAACGTCCTGCTCAAGGATGACAAGACGTTCCCGTATATCAAGATTACACATGAAGCGCAGCCGCGTCTGGAAGTGACGCGGCGCGTGTATAAGGATAAGGGGAAGTATTTCGGCCCTTATCCGAACGCCTTCGCAGCCCAGCAAACGAAGAAGCTGCTGGACCGGCTGTATCCGCTGCGCAAGTGCAAGACGATGCCCGATAAAGTATGTCTCTACTATCATATCGGGCAGTGTCTGGCGCCTTGCGAATACGAGGTCACCGCGGAGACGAACGAGCGGATGGTGCAGGAGATCACCCGTTTCCTGAACGGAGGACACGATGTCATTAAGGAAGAGCTGACGGCCAAAATGCTGGCCGCAGCAGAGGAATTGAACTTCGAGCGCGCGAAGGAGCTGCGCGATCATATCATGAGCATCGACGCCGTCATGGAGAAGCAGAAAATCAATGCCGTCGATGCGCAGGACCGCGATGTGTTCGGTTACGCGGTCGATAAGGGCTGGATGGCGGTGCATATCCAGTACATGCGGCAGGGCAAGCTGATCGAGCGGCACGTCTCGCTGTTTCCTTATTACGGGGACGAGTACAACGATTTCATTACCTATGTGACACAGGTCTATATCGATAATCCGGCGCTGCCGAAGGAGATTTTCCTGCCGGGCATGCCGGAGCAGGCGGCTGGTTCAGCCGTTGACCAGGCTGTTCAAGCGGGAGAGCCTGATGCAGGCCAAGCCGAGCCGGCTGAGGCTGCGCAGGCGGAGCCTGTCGTTTCGGCGCAGGCCGAGGCTGAGATGAAGGATGTCCGTGAAGCGCTGGAATCGTGGCTGAAAGTGAAGGTCCATATCCCGCAGCGCGGACTCAAGAAGCAGATGGTTGATATGGCGAAGGATAATGCCCGCAACGCGCTGGAAGAGAAGTTCCGTCTGGTGGCGAGGGACGAGAGCCGCACGACCAAGGCCGTGGAGAATCTCGGCGAATGGCTCGGCATGGGCAAGATCAGCCGGATCGAAGCGTTCGATAACTCCAACATCCAAGGGACGAACCCGGTCTCGGCGATGGTTGTGTTCGTGGACGGTAAGCCCGACCGCAAGGAGTACCGCAAGTACAAAGTCAAAACCGTCGTCGGTCCGGATGACTACGATACGATGCGCGAGGTCATCCGCCGCAGATATGAGCGGGTGCTCAAGGAGAATCTGACGATGCCCGATCTCATCGTCGTGGACGGGGGCAAAGGGCAAATCTCCGCAGCGATCGATGTGCTGGAGAATGAGCTGGGGCTGTACATCCCTGTGTGCGGACTCGTCAAGGACGCGAAGCATAAGACGGCGCAGCTCATGATGGGAGATCCGGCCGAAGTCATTCCTTTGCCGCGCGACAGCCAGGAATTTTACTTGCTTCAGCGGATTCAGGACGAAGTCCACCGGTTCGCGATTACGTTCCATCGGGAAACGAGAGCGAAGTCGATGGTCGTCTCCCAGCTCGATGCGATCCCGGGCATCGGCGAGAAGCGCAGGAAGGCGCTGCTGAAGCATTTCGGCTCCGTGCGCAAAATTAAAGAGGCTGAAGTCGAAGACTTCAAGCCTCTAGGTATCGGTGAGAAATTGGCAAGCGAGATTCTCAAAGCGCTTCAAGGCGAGGCGGCGGCCCCCCAGGAATAAGGGGGCCCCGCCTTTTTCCATGCAGCCAGGCCAGGAAGCAGCCGACGAGCGCAGGGAGCAGCAGATAGAAGATGCCGCTGATGATATCGCTGATATGTCCTAACGAGAAGAGTGACATGCCCATGAGGATGCTGTCCATGCAAGCATGTGCGAATACGGCTGTGATGAAGCCGTATTTCAGGAATACATAACCAAGAATAAGGCCGATGATGGTAACTTCGACGAGCCGCGTGTAGACCGGATAGATCGGATACTGGGTGTGGCTGGCGGCCCAGATCACACTCGGAATGAGAATCGCAATGAAGTTATTGCGGAACAGCTTTTTGAACAGCATGATACCAAGCAGCCTGTAGGTGGCCTCCTCGGATATTGCCGCGACCCACGCCATGAGCGGGAAGAAGCGGGGTTCCGCCATGTTGAGCACGGAGTCGGTCGGGTCATTGACGGCCCAGACGTCGAATTTGACGTCGCCGGTGTAGAACAGCACTTGCTGAACGCCCAGGATGAAGAGGGCTAACAAATACCCGCGGCCCATACCGTGAAACGCTTCTGTGCCGAATTTGCCTTCCCTCCAGGACGGCCACTTGGGCTGTCCGATCCGGTTCCACAATCCGTTGCCTGCCACAAGCGACAGGTAGAGCGAGATGCCGAGGCCGAGAGCCAGCACATTCATGAATATAATCGCAGCCATCGTGGCGAATTCCCCATTGACGGCGCCTATGCTCATCGAGCGGAAGGCCGGATACATATTGAAATTATTGGTGATATATATGGCCAGGAATATGGCTGTAAGCAGCAGCCCGTTGGTGAATCTCATCTGTTTGCGATAGAGGATGGCGAACACGATGGCCGCAACGGTCATGATCAGAGAAAAGCCCATCGAAATCCACGTCATGACAGAAGCCGAATGATCCTGCTGGTTGAGCCAAGCCAGATGTGAGGCGGGTAAGCTGAATAGTACCGTGTAGCCGACCAGATTGGCGTCGTCGAATTGGGTGCGCACCTGCAGCTTCGCTTCGCCCATTGGCTGAGATTGCTTCTCGTAGTACAGAACGAGTCCTGAAGAGGAATCCGTGCCATCGTCTTCTTTGGCGATCGGCTTCATCTCGTCGGGATTAAGCCCTTGCGCCCGCATTTCCTGCTTGGCCAGAATGTCGGCCTTCGTTTGACTGATGAGTGCAGAGGCATCGTCGCGGTACGTCTCCCGCCAACTGATTACGGAACCGTCCGTGTAGTTGATTTCCACTTCGAATAAACGGCTTTGCCTGGCGTCGCCCACTTGAACCTGGTAATAGTCCAGCGGATAATGCTTCCCATAGGTGTCCTCGTAGCTTTGGGACAAATGCTCCTTCTGCAAATAACCGCTGCGCTCTTTCTTGGACTGGTAGACGACATACGTCTCGGGAGCCTTAATGGCATAACGCCCGCTGATGAATGTCGAGGCGGCCTCTGCCGCTTGCTGTTTGGTTAGCGCCGGGTTGTCCGCCTGCGGCTCATCCTCTTGCTGCATGCCATAAAGTGCGGAAACGCCAAAGTAAAGAGCAACGCCTATACAGGCAAGTAGGAGGAGAAATCGGTTTAATCGGAACCTTGGCATCGTCACAATCCCTTCTGAATTGAGTAAGTATCAAACCCTATTTCCACGTTATCACGAGTTTATGAAGAATGCGAATTTTAGGTGGAAAAGCAATTCAAACAGTTATATAATACCTATATTTGCATGAATAGCCGAATGTCTTCACGATAATGGGGAACTCTACGTGTAAAAGGTTACGCACATGCACGTGATTGCACAAATGGATGAGGAGAAACTCTATGTTCAAAAAATTGAGTATTTGGCAGATGACCCCGCCGCAAGTATTGGTGCTTGGCTTTGCCGCGATCATCCTGGTCGGAGCCGGTCTTCTCACGCTTCCGGTCGCTTCCGCGACAGGTCGCCCGATCCCTTTCATCGATGCGCTCTTTACGGCGACCTCAGCAACCTGCGTGACAGGGCTTGTCGTTGTGGATACGGGCAGCGTCTATACGATATTCGGTCAGATCGTGATCATCAGCCTGATTCAGATCGGCGGCTTGGGCTTCATGACGATGGCTACCTTGCTAGCATTCGTGTTTCGCAAGAAAATTACCCTCAAAGAAAGATTGATTCTGCAAGAAGCTCTGAACCAAGGCAGTATGGAAGGCATCGTGCGTTTGATCCGGAGAGTCCTCATATACTCGTTATCGATCGAGGCGATTGCGGCCGTGATTTTCGCCATACGCTGGACCTTTGATCTGGGGTTTTCCAAGGCGCTGTATTTCGGGATCTGGCATGCGATTTCGATGTTTAACAATGCCGGCTTCGATCTATTCGGGACCGTCGACGCTCCTTTCGTCTCTTTGACGGGATATGCGGACGATTTCGTGGTGAACTTTGTGGCGATGGCGCTTATCGTTCTTGGCGGTATCGGTTTTGTCGTGATGGCGGATGTAATGGATTATAACAAGACGAAGAAGCTCTCCCTTCATTCTAAGGTTGTACTAAGTATGACCGGCTTACTGATCGTTGCAGGAGCTCTTATCATTTTTATATTCGAATATACGAATAACAGAACCCTGGGCTCGTTGGATTTGGGCGGTAAAATACTGGCCTCCTTCTTCCAGTCGGTGGCGCCAAGGACGGCGGGCCCCAATACGGTGGATATCGGCGCGCTGCGGCAGGCGACACAGTTCTTCATTGTGATCCTGATGTTTATCGGTGCATCGCCGGGCTCGACGGGCGGCGGTATCAAAACGACGACGTTCACGATTCTCATCTCCGCTATCGTTACGATGATTCGAGGTAAGGAAGATATCGTCATTTTCCGTTATCGACTGGCGAAAGACCGCATTCTTAAGGCTATTACCCTAACCATGATGGCCTTGTTTCTGGTTATTATCATTACCATGCTGCTGTCCACCACAGAGGATTCGCAGCTGCTCAAGATTTTGTTCGAGGTAACCTCCGCTTTCGGCACGGTCGGATTAACGATGGGGCTGACGCCGGAGTTAACGACGTTCGGTAAAATTCTCATTTCCTTGACGATGTTCGCCGGACGCCTCGGACCGATTACCTTGGCTTATGCGCTGCAGCCGAAACAAGAGAAAGAATTATATAGATACCCTGAGGGTAAAATCACGATTGGATAGGGGAAACGAAACATAATGAAAAAGACGCAATATGTGGTTGTTGGACTGGGGCGCTTCGGAGCCAGCATTTCTAAGGAGCTGATGAAGCTTGGCAATGAGGTGCTTGGGATTGACAAGGATGAGGAAGCGGTAGACGAGATGAGCCATGTGCTTACACATACCGTCGTTGCCGACGCCACCGACGAGGATGTGCTGAAGTCGCTGGGCGTGCGCAATTTCGACTGCGCCGTCGTTGCGATCGGAGACGACATTCAGTCCAGTATTTTGACAGCCATTGTGCTCAAAGATCTAGGAATTAAGAAAGTGGTGGCCAAAGCGTTGTCCGAGCTTCACGGCAAAGTGCTGAATAAGCTGGGGGTCGACCGGGTGATTTATCCGGAGCGGGATATGGGCATTCGCGTCGCTCACCAGCTCAATTCGCCTAACCTGCTCGATTATATCGAGATTTCCAAGGATTATACGGTAGCCGAGCTGTCAGTGCCCAAGCGGTTGTGCGGCTTATCGATCAAACAGTTGGACCCGCGGGCGAAGTTCGGCTGCAGCGTCGTGGCGATCAACAAACAGACCGGCGTCATTATCGCACCTACGGCAACGGATGTCGTGAACGAGAACGATATTATGGTGATCATCGGCACGAACGACCAAATTGAAGAGTTCGAAAGCGAAGTCATCCGATAATGGACAATGCGACCTCCCATCTCATCGAGCATGTTATTGTGCTGCTTGTGCTCATCTTCGGCCTTGGGATGCTGTTCGGGAAGGCGGCGTCTTGGCTGAAACTGCCGGATGTAGCCATGTTTCTTATCGCCGGGATGATTGCCGGTCAAGCCTTTCATTGGATTTATGAGCCCAGCACTTCATTCACCAATCAGTTTATTCTGACCATAGGCTCTGCATTAATTCTTTTCGACGGCGGGCGCAACATCAAGCTCGGGGGTCTGAAACGGGTATGGTTGACGATAGGCATGCTGAGCGTGCCCGGAGTGATCATCACATGCGGGGCGGTTGCAGCGGCGGCCCATGTGCTGCTGAACCTGCCTTGGCTGTATGCGCTGCTGCTCGGCGCCATTATTGCGTCGACGGATCCGGCAACGCTCATTCCGGTATTCAAACAAGTCAAGATCCGCACCAAGGTCAGAGAGACGGTTGAAAGCGAGTCGGCCTTCAATGATGCGACGGCGTCCATTCTCACTTTCTCGCTGCTTGCCGTCATTATGGGAACGGGGGAAGTTTCGCTCGCCTCCGGCATCCTGGATTTCATTACCACGGCGGTGGGAGGGCTGCTGCTTGGGGGGGCAATCGGATTCGTCATGACGTATTTGACTGCGCATCTGAAGCTGGGCATGCTCCGCGATTATGCGACCATCGCCATGATCGTGACCTCGCTTTTCGCCTATATTGCCGGGGAACTGTTAGGGGTCAGCGGGTTCATGGCGACTTTCACAGCGGGATTGATTTGGGGGAATGCGGGGACATTTAAGCTGGAGATGGAAGATAAACGGCACGAAATGGAGCATTTCTCTGAAAATATTACTGTGATTATGCGGATGCTTATTTTCATTCTTCTTGGCAGCCAAGTGAATTTCCCGGTTATTCTCGAGCATTTCTGGACGAGTCTGGGGGTCATAGTCGTTTTCATCTTCATCGCTCGGCCGCTAACGGTTCTCCTCTGCACGTGGCCGGACCGCAAAGCGAAGTGGAAGCGCAACGAAATCCTGTTCATGTTCTGGGTGCGCGAGACGGGAGTCATTCCAGCGGCATTGTGCGGGATGGTGGCTGGCATGGGAGTTGCGCACAGCGACCTTATAGCGAGCGTAACCTTCATGGCCGTGCTGATCACCATTCTGTTTCAAGCGAGCACGACGGCATATGTGGCCAGGAAGCTGGGGCTTGAAGTGAAGCCGGGCGAGGCAGAACCGCTTGAGCACGGAGCGTCTTGATGTCAGTTCTATTTTCTGCCTGCAAGGACAGTTAGCGTAGGTCTCAGCGAGAGAAATTCGAGGCGAAGGTGGACTATGAATGTATAAAGTTTTGGTCATTGAAGATGATGCCATGATCGGCGATATGATCACGATGTATTTGGGCGAAGAAGGCTTTGAGGTGATGAGGACGGAAACCGGGGGGAAGGGGATCGAAGCGGTTCAGTCATTCGCCCCTGATGTGATCTTGCTGGATCTCATGCTTCCGGACATGGATGGTCTGGAGCTGTGCAGCCAGGTTCGCAGGTCCTCCAGCGTGCCCATTATGATCGTATCGATGAAAAATAAAGTCGTGGAACGTGTCTCCGCTCTCGGGGCGGGCGCGGACGACTACTTGTCGAAGCCGTTCAGCATGCACGAAATGAGTGCACGGGTTCATGCCTTGATTCGCCGCGCGCAGGTGTACCGGAGGAATGAAACGAAGAATGCCGGAGGGACGGCCGTTCCGGTGAGCAAGCCGGTAGCAGCGGATGCGCTGCTTCTCGACAAAAACACCATTTCGCTGGATCTCCAAACCCGATCGATGTGCGTAGGCGGGCAGGTCGTCGAGACAACGTACTCCGAGTTTGAAATTATGAAATGCTTCATTAATCACCCGGGCCGCGTATATAGCCGCGAGGATTTGCTGCAAACGGTACGCGGCTTTGATTCCTATGTAACGGACCGGGCGATTGACGTGCATATTGCCAACCTCCGCAAAAAAATCGAGAAAAATCCCAAAGAACCCCAAAGGATTCGTACGGTCTGGGGCGTAGGATATAAATTTGTTTTCTAACTTAAAAGCACGATCCGGCCAACCTCTGAATGCTGCCTCTGGCAGATTGGAGGTTTACTTGTGTTCGGCGAAGTAATTCACCGCCTGCCGGATGAACTTGGCGGACTCCGGATTATCCGTAGCCTGATCCGAATAAATGAGCGAAGTCGTCCGCTTCGTCTGCTCCAGCTCGACCAAATAGCGGAGGATGAGCTCATTATTCTCCAGCAAATCCTCCCGCAAGTACGATTTGGGCAGCAAGGTCGCCGTCTTGCAGGTGGAGACGAGCCGGATGATGGCTTCGAAGGAATCGATTTCCATCTGAACGTTAGGGAATATGGTATAGCGGTGGAACAGTTCATCCATCAAGATGCGGTACCAGGTGCCTTTGGAGAACAGGATCATCGGCAAGTCGTTCAGATCGTTCATCGTAATCTCCGCCCGGTCGATGAAAGGGTGCCCGAACGGCAGCACGAGACAGAGATGATCGTCGAAGAGCGGCTCGCAGTGCAGGCTGGTCGCATTGATCCGGGAGGCGACGATCCCGATGTCGACCTTGTTTTCTTTGACCATCGTAACGATCTCATGGGTTTTGCCCGTCAGCAGCTTAATCTCCGTCAAGGGGTACACTTGCAGGTAATTCGTGACGAGGTCGGGGAGCGTTGCCTGCAATGTGGTCAAGCTGGCGCCAATCGTGATGGAGGTGTGGGTGCCGGCCGCTTTGTACATTTGAATATTCTGCTTGAATTTGCGCTCCAGATGGCGCAGTTCCAAGGCGTGGTCGTAGCAGATCTGCCCCGCCTTCGTCAGTTCGAGCCGTTTGCCTTTGCGGGTGAACAGCTCCACGCCAAGCTCCTCTTCGAGCTTCATGATTTTGCGGGAGAGGGCGGGCTGTGAAATATTGAGCAGCTGCGAAGCTTTGTTCAGGCTTACTTGTTCGACAACAACGGCGAATACATCGAGAAGTTCCATCGGTTTATTTCATCTCCAACGACAAGGTTTATATGCAAGTTAGTTATAAGTGTATATAAAAAAACGGCACTTCCATTATAAGCGTGAAAGAGGTACGATGTACATGTCACTTTTTATTCACAATTATTGGACGACTGTGTATATTCGCCGCCCGGTTTGGCGAAAAATAGGCGTGGATGAATATGGGTTGACGCTCGTTTGCGGCGAGAGTACAATGATATGTGGCTTGTCTTTTGTCAGAACATGTCGGAATGTTTTATGAAATTTGTTGAGGGGGGAATTGGTTACATTATGGGTAATTCGTATTACTTTCGAAAGATCCACTCATTGCTAGGTGTCATTCCGGTGGGCTTCTTCCTTATTGAGCATTTGCTCACTAACTATGAAGCAACCAAGGGTCCCGAAGCGTTCGTGGATCAAATCAACTGGCTGAACGGTCTGCCGCTGGTCTTGCTCATGGAAATCGTGGGGATCTGGTTACCGCTTCTTTATCATGCCGTTTATGGACTTTATGTAGCCTATCAAGCACGCAATAACGTGTCCAACTACGGATATTTCCGCAACGTTATGTTCATGCTTCAACGGGTTACGGGCGTCATCACGTTCCTGTTCGTTGCTTGGCATTTCTTCGAGACTCGTCTGCAAGTTGCTTTCGGCAATGTGGCGCACGAGAATCTCGGTGTGACGATGCATGGTATCGCAACGAATCCTGTGATGTTCACGATCTATGTGATCGGTATCGTTTCTGCGACCTTCCATTTCTGCAACGGTTTGTGGTCGTTCTTCGTTTCCTGGGGTATCACGGTTGGACCGCGCGCACAGCGTTATTCCTCCATCATTTGGATGGTGCTGTTCGTCGTTATGTCCATCATGTTTATTATGTCGTTGGCAGCATTTACAGATACGCAATTTCAGGTTCCGGTAGAAGCACAAGCGGGGCACTAAGGGAGGGTGAACAGAAGTGGCTAATTCGAAAATCATCGTCGTCGGCGGAGGCCTTGCGGGACTCATGGCGACAATTAAAGCAGCGGAAGCCGGAGTTCACGTTCAATTGTTCTCCTTGGTTCCTGTGAAACGTTCCCACTCCGTATGCGCGCAAGGCGGCATTAACGGTGCGGTGAATACCAAAGGTGAAGGTGACTCCACTTGGGAGCACTTTGACGATACTGTTTACGGCGGAGACTTCCTTGCGAATCAACCGCCAGTCAAAGCATTATGCGATGCCGCTCCAGGCATCATTCACTTGATGGACCGGATGGGCGTTATGTTCAACCGTACGCCAGAGGGTCTGCTGGACTTCCGCCGTTTCGGCGGTACTAAATATCACCGTACAGCCTTCGCAGGCGCAACGACAGGGCAGCAGCTCTTGTACGCACTTGACGAGCAAGTACGCCGCTGGGAAACAGCGGGTCTCGTGACGAAGTTCGAGCATTGGGAATTCCTGGGCTCTGTTATCGATGAAGCCGGCGTATGCCGCGGTATCGCCGCGCAAGATCTGCGCAGCATGGAAATTCAAACGTTCCCGGCTGATGCGGTTATTTTGGCGACAGGCGGTCCTGGCATTATCTTCGGTAAAACGACGAACTCGGTCATCAACACGGGTACGGCTGCAAGTGCCGTTTACCAACAAGGCGTTAAATATGCGAACGGCGAGATGATTCAAATTCACCCGACGGCAATCCCGGGCGACGACAAGCTTCGCTTGATGTCCGAATCCGCGCGCGGTGAAGGCGGTCGGATCTGGACATATAAAGACGGGAAGCCTTGGTACTTCCTCGAAGAGAAATATCCGGCGTACGGAAACCTCGTGCCTCGTGATATCGCAACGCGCGAAATTTTCTCCGTATGTATCGATCAGAAGCTGGGCATCAACGGCGAGAACATGGTTTACCTCGATCTTTCCCATAAAGATCCGAAGGAGCTTGATATCAAGCTCGGCGGTATCATGGAAATTTACGAGAAATTCATGGGCGACGACCCGCGCAAAATTCCGATGAAGATTTTCCCAGCCGTTCATTACTCCATGGGCGGTATGTGGGTTGACTACAACATGATGACGAACGTCCCGGGCTTGTTCGCTGCCGGCGAGTGTGAGTACCAGCATCATGGTGCAAACCGTCTGGGTGCGAACTCGCTCGTATCTGCGATCTATGACGGTATGGTGTCCGGTCCCAAAGCGGTTGAGTACATTCGCGGCCTGGAGAAGCACGCGGACGATACGTCCTCGATCATCTTCGATCGCGAGAAGAAACGCCATCAAGACCGTTACGAAAGCTTGCTCAAAATGAACAGCGGTACGGAGAACGCCTATGCGCTGCACAAAGAGCTTGGCGATATGATGAACGCGAACATGACCGTTGTTCGTTACAACGATCGTCTGCAAGAAACAATCAACAAGATTAAAGACATGAAAGAAAGATACAACAACATCAACATTACGGATACGGCTCGTTGGAACAACCAAGGTGTGGCGTTCACTCGCCAGCTGTGGAACATGTTCGAGCTTGCCGAAGCGATGACTGTCGGCGCCTTGATGCGTAACGAAAGCCGCGGCGCGCACTACAAGCCGGAATTCCCGGATCGTGACGACGACAATTTCATGAAAACGACGATTGCCGATTGGACGCCGGACGGTCCGAAAATCAGCTATGAAGATATTGATGTATCTTTGATTAAACCGCGGAAACGCGACTACTCCACGGATAAGAAAAAAGGAGGACATTAATCATGGCTGAGACACAAAGCGCACAAAAAACCGTGAAGTTTATCGTGACTCGTCAAGAGAGTCCGGATTCCAAACCTTATACCGAGGAATTTGAAATTCCATACCGCCCGAACATGAACGTGATCAGCGGTTTGATGGAAGTTCAACGGAATCCTAAGAATGCCCGCGGCGAGAAAACGACGCCGGTCTGCTGGGAATCCAACTGTCTGGAGGAAGTGTGCGGCGCCTGCTCCATGGTCATTAACGGCAAACCGCGCCAAGCTTGCTCGGCGTTGATCGATAAGCTCGAGCAGCCGGTTCGCGTAGCTCCGATGAGTACGTTCCCGGTTATGCGTGACCTTGTCATCGACCGCGGACGTATGTTCAACGCATTGAAGAAAGTGAAAGCGTGGGTTCCGATCGACGGTACGTACGATCTCGGTCCTGGACCGCGGATGGCGGAGTCCAAGCGTCAATGGGCTTACGAGCTTTCCAAATGTATGACATGCGGCGTTTGTCTGGAGTCTTGCCCGAACGTCAATGACAAGAACTCCTTCATCGGACCTGCTGCCATCTCCCAAGTTCGTTTGTTCAATGCTCATCCGACGGGTGAAATGAACAAAGACGAGCGTTTGGATGCGCTGATGACGGACGGCGGTATCGAAGGCTGCGGTAACTCGCAGAACTGCGTACGCTCCTGTCCGAAAGGCATTCCGCTCACGACGTCCATTGCGGCGATGAATGCAGATTCGACGAAACATCTGTTCAAGAAATGGTTAGGCGTGTAAGCCGAACTATGAATATAGCCCGATACCCTGTGCGCAGGGTGTCGGGCTTTTTTGCGGGTTCCGACGGCTGGTTTTCTCCCTTGGACAGACGCAAACGTGCGTGCGGTGCAGTGCAGCGCAGTGCAGATCAGTGCAGGTTACTTTCGTGAGGTCCACCTGACCCGGCTAACGGACACAGACGTCCTTATTTGATGTTTAATGGTCTGGATGCGAACGTAACGGACACCCGTGCGCTTATTTGCCTGTTCGGGAGCAGGTTTGGTCCGGAAAGCGGCAAATAAGGTCACGGGTGTCCGTTAGCAACGAAACGAGGCGTTTTTCGTGAGGTTAGCGGCTGCTGTGTCCGTTAGATTTATTAAGATGTCGGGAGGCGGCTAACTCCAGATAATTTTTATATGGATAGCTGACATGATGGAAGTGGAAGTGGATGAATGTATTATTGAGACTCATTTTTTGTAGCGTTTTATGTTATGTTACATTACATATTTTAGTTGAAAAATGCTTATATAAAATATTGATGTAATATATATTGACATATAACTTAGATGTCAGTATGATAAAGACAAAAGTAAGAGGCGCTAACAACCACATAGCAAATTGTTTTCTAGGGTTCCGCGGTAGATGAAGGCTGCCGGTCCGGTCCAAGAGAAGACACACGGCGGAGAAGGTCGCCGTGCACACGGAGGGACAAAAGCCCGGGAGGATATCAGAACATGATATCGTTCCGGGTTTTTCTTTTTATCAATGTAAAGGGAGAGGGAGAATCCGAATGAGACAAAAAATGATAGTTCTGATGATGGCGTTGTTATTGGCGTTAACGGTAGTGAGCGGCTGCACGAGCAAAGAGGCGGCCAGTGGGGCGGCGGGCGGCGGCGGTAACCAACCGATTAAATTGGCGCTCAGTCCATGGCCTGGCTGGTTTGTCTGGTACTTGGTCAAAGAGAAAGGCTTCTTCGAGAAGAACGGTGTGAATGTAGATTTGGTATGGTTCCCTGTGTATAGCGATTCCTTATCCGCGCTTGCTTCCGGGAAAGTCGATGCGAACAGCCAAACGTTAAGCGATACGCTGGCTCCGGCGAGCAAGGGCATTCCGCTCAAAGCCGTATTGGTGAACGATAACTCCAACGGCGGGGACGGCATCGTCGTGAAGCCCGGCATTAACTCTCTGAAGGAACTCAAAGGGAAGAAAGTGGCGACAGAGCTGGGGACCGTCGATCATCTCCTGATGCTGACCGCCCTTGAGAAAGAAGGTCTTGCGGAGAAGGACGTCGCTTACACGAACATGACAGTAAACGATGCAGGTCCGGCATTTATTTCAGGCAACTTGGACGGAGCTGTGCTATGGGAGCCGTTCTTGAGCAAAGCGATTGCGGAAGGCAAGGGCAAGCTGCTCTTCTCCTCCAAGGATACGCCGGGTCTTATTCCCGATCTGCTCGTCTTCAAAGAAGAGATTACGAAGAACCGCCCGGACGATGTGAAGAAAATTTTGCACGCCTGGTTCGATGCTCTGGACTACTGGCAAGCGAATCCGGAAGAGTCTTTGCAGATTATGGCCAAAGCGGCGGAGACGCCGTTGGATGAATATAAGGCCGGTGTAAACAGCGTGAAGATTTTCCAACTGGAAGATAATATCAAGGCTTTCCAGAAAGGTGAGACTTACAGCTCCCTTCATTACACTTCGCAGAAAACAGCCGAGTTCTTGAAAGGCTTGGAGATGCTGTCGACCATTCCGAAGGCGGAGAGCTTCCTGGACGGACATTTCGTTGAGGAAGTGCAGAAGGAGCGCAAGAAATAAAAGGCGAGTGAGGTGCTCTATGGAGACGACTATGAAAAAAAGACGCAAACCCGCGTTATTCGCCATACGGGGTGACATTAAGCGCAGCACCTACGTATCGGGCATCGTATTGACGGTTGCCTTGGCGATCGTGTTCTGGAGCGTGCTCAGTTATGGCAGCTTCGTTAACCGCGCATTTCTGCCGACACCCGATGCCGTCCTTCGCCAGTTAGCCATTCAGCTGCAGAGCTCGGTGTTCTGGCATCATGTCGGCATCAGCATCTTCCGGGTGGGAGCCGGCTTCCTGCTCGCTTGCTTGCTCGGTATTCCGCTCGGGATTCTTGCGGGGACGTTCCGGTACGCCGAAGCGCTGCTTGTTCCGCCGACGGAGTTCATCCGGTACATGCCGGCTACCGCTTTTATTCCGCTGATCATGGTATGGGCGGGGATCGGGGAATGGGCGAAAGTGATCGTCATCTTCATCGGGTGCTTTTTCCAGCTCATGCTGATGGTGGCGGATAATACGCGTTCGGTATCCAATGATTTGCTGCAAACATCGTACACGTTAGGAGCGAACCGCTGGCAAGCCATTGAGAAGGTGCTGATCCCTGCACTGCTGCCGGATCTAATGAATACGCTGCGGTTAATTATCGGCTGGGCTTGGACTTATCTGGTTGTGGCGGAGCTGGTAGCGGCCAGCAGCGGGTTGGGCTTCTCCATTATGAAGGCGCAGCGGTTTCTCAATACGGATCAAATTTTTGTCGGCATTCTTGTCATCGGCCTGCTTGGTCTGCTGACGGATCGCTCATTCGCATATTGCCACCGCAGATTTTTCCCATGGTTGGAAGGAGGCCGTTAACATGATGCATGCATTACGAGTGGAAGCTTCTATGGACCAAGTTACGGCGGAGACCAAGATTAAAGCTGTCGACGTCTCCAAAGTCTACAGCACGAAGAAATCGCAGTTCGTTGCGCTCGACAGCGTATCCTTTCATATAAACGCTCATGAGTTTGTCAGCTTCGTCGGCCCTTCCGGCTGCGGCAAATCCTCCCTCCTGCGCATACTTGCAGGCTTGGAAACGATGACGAGCGGAACGCTCACCGTCTCAGGCCACGATATTGACGGACCCGGCGCCGACCGCGGGATGGTATTTCAGTCGTATACGCTGTTCCCATGGCTGTCAGTAAGGGAGAACATTGAGTTCGGCTTGACGTTGAAAGGTGTGCCCCTATTCGAGAAGAGGGCGATCGCCGATCACTTCATGGAGATGGTCGGTCTGCAGAAGTTCGCCCGCTCGCTGCCTAAGGAGCTCTCCGGAGGCATGAAGCAGCGGGTGGCCATTGCGCGTGCGCTGGCGAATAACCCGGAGGTGCTCCTGATGGATGAGCCTTTCGGGGCACTCGATCCGCAGACCAAGAACGCGATGCAGGAGCTGCTGCTGCGCATCTGGGAGAAGGAGAAGACGACCGTCGTCTTCATCACGCACGATATCGAGGAGGCGATCTTCCTCTCTCAGCGCGTCTATGTGATGCAGGCGCATCCCGGTACGATTCGCAAGGAGATCGTCATTCCCCGCGGGCTGCGGGACGTGGAGGACGTGAAAGATTCCGACGCCTTCCTCAAATTGAAGAAGCAGATCATTTCCTTGATCGGGCATCACGAGGAATGAAAACGGACTTGATCTGTGGGATAGAAAGTGAACCTTCATTGACGAGCGCTTGACTTCTCCGATAAAATGAGTGAAAGCGTCAGAAGGATGAGGGAAGTCTAGTGAACAAAAATAAACAGCCCACGATCATCGATGTGGCTTCGGAGGCCGGCGTCTCGATTGCCACGGTTTCGAATGTAATTAACCGCCGGAAAGTGCCGATGGCACCCGAGACGATCCGCAAAGTAGAAGAAGCGGTAGCTCGTCTGGGTTACCGGCGCAATGTGATGGCAACCAATTTGAGCCGCCGCAGATCCTATGAGCTGGGGTTGATCATTCCGCATTTCGGCGGCTATTATGGCCGGTTTGCGGAGCAGCTGGAGCAGAAGGTGCATCAGTACGGCTATCACTTATCGGTCTTCTCAGCCGCGGGCATGGACCCGGAGATCGAGCAGCGGCATCTGGAGCACTTGCTGCAGCGAAGAGTCGACGGCTTGGTCAGCCATGGTTTGGCGATGAGCATGCATTCGACGCAGCAGTTGGTCGGCGAGGGCACGCCGCTCGTCATCTTCAACGGCTGGGGGTGGCCGAGCGATATCGTCAAGCTGGCGGTCAATTTGGATTTTGCGAAAGCTTCCTCCGAAGCGGTGCGGCACTTCCTCGATAAAGGCTGCCGCTCTGTCATTTATGCCGGCAGACGCATGGGGATGGGCGCTAACGAGCAGCGTATCCAGGGATTCCTGGGCGGCCTCGGCGAGCGGGAGGATGAGGTGGTGCATGCCCTTTTGGATGCAGGTGAGCTTGGCGTTGCCGGTATTCTGGATGAAGCGCTGCGCTTGAGCGGTGATAGACGGCCTATCGGTATTTATACGTTTAATGATGCGATGGCGTTAGAAATATTGGCGGTGTGCCACGAACGGGGAATCCGCGTGCCGGAGGACGTACAGCTGATCGGCATGGACAATGAGCTGTATTCCAAGGCCAGCTTCCCGTCTATAACGAGCTTCGAGATGCCGGTTGATTTGCAAACGAGCTTGGTCGCAGCCTTTCTTATGCGAGATATTGGGGAAGAGTTGGACGAGACGAACTCACAGCTGCTGGATGCTTACTTGCCCCATGTTGCTGGACATGAGCTTCTTATAGATTTGGAAATGATCGTGCGGAAGTCGACCGGACAATGATATAGAAAGACCATGGACCGCTCGGCGGAGGGATCCATGGTCTTTTTTAGAGGCTGGGCAGCGTGCCGGAGCTTGCTGACCGGTGATGCTGCAGAAACTTTTTGCCGTATTCCCCGTGGGGGTTAATTTCGGCGTGTTCGATTTGAATCGTTGCGTGCTCGATGCCATATTTGCTTTTGAGCGTCTCGTTGATGGCGAGGATGACGCAGAAGGGCTGAATGTTCGGCGAGATGAACACGTGAGCGGTTAAGGAGTAGTGGTCCGTTGATACGGCCCACAGATGCATTTCGTGCACATCTTCTACGCCCTCGACTTGGGCGATTTGCTGGCGAATGTCATCGAGGTTGAAGCGTTCGGGCACCGATTCCATGAGAATCAGGTAGGATTCGCGAATGATTTTACTGCCGCCTGTAAAAATGATGCCGCCGATGACCATCGAGATCAGTGGGTCGAACCAGAGCAACCCGGAGTAATAAATAATGATGGAAGACACGATGACGCCGACCGAGCTGAGCAAATCGCCGAAGAAATGCCAGAGTGCGCTTTTGACATTGAGATTATCTTCTTCTTTGACGCTGTTGTGAAGCACGAGTGTGAGCACGAGATTCACAATAAGACCGATCGAGGCGATGCCTAGCATGAGTCCGAGTTGGATCGGCTGAGGATGAATGATGCGCTGAATGCCCTCGATGAAAATGCCGATTGCGATGACGCAGAGCGCCAAGCCGTTCAGGAATGAGGCGATAATCTCGAAACGCAGGAATCCGAACGTGAACCGCGCATTCGGCTCGCGGGTTGCCAGGTGCAGGGCGATCATGCTTAAGCCTAATGCGATGACGTCCGAGATCATATGGGCGGAATCCGATAGCAATGCCAGTGAGTTCGACAGCACCCCGCCGACGATTTCGACGATGGTGAAGAAGGTGGTCAGCAGAAGGGTCACCCATAATGTTTTTCTTGTTTTGGTTTGTTGTTTGACATGATGAAGATGATGATAGTCGTATTGGAAATCGGTGCTCATAAGGCGCCTCCTTGTCTTGATCTTAATTATAATAATTCTAATTTAGTTATTACTATTATATGCTAGCGGTAGGGGCTGGTGCAACCCCTGTTGCATTATTTTTCTGTGAAGACTACAAAAGTGGATGTCGATAAAGCGTTTTCTATTTTGTAACATAAATGAAATATTCCTGTTATGGTTCCATAATGTTTGGGAGGTAATATAATAACCAAGACCCCCTTTTTAATATAAACTTTTTGAACCCGGCCCCGTTGGCTGGGTTCCTTTTTTTTGTCTGTAAGAAAAGAGTGCGGCGCGAGAAACTGTGAGCAATGTAACTGCGTCCGGATCTGCTGAGGAAGGAATTGTGAAAACGGACGGATGACCATTCAGATTGCGGTATCCTCACTGCCGCTGGACGATTCCCCATGTTTTGAAGACGGTTCCCCAAGCTTATGTATTGTCGAAATGCTACTTTAATAGAAGAGCGACTGATACTACATGAAAGGCTGTGGGCTGGAATGCTGCAATCCTATGCAGACAAAGTATGGCAAGAGATGATCAAAGACCACACCGGCGAGTGGGGCATGGATATTCATCAGTGGGATTGGGTGCCTGGCGTCGGCGTTATCGCCATATTGGACTACTATCAGTCAACAGGCGATGCGAAGGCATTGGCTTATTTGCAGGAGTGGGTCAAACGAAATGAAGAGAAGGCCAAGGGGACCAAGGTGATCAACTCGATCGCGCCTTACGCGATATTCCCGGCTCTGCACAGAATCACGGGAGATGCGTGGTACAAGGATGAAGCGGTGCGCATCGCGGAATGGCTGATTCATGAAACGCCGCGTACCCGAGAGGGCGCCTTCGAGCATACGGTGACGGAAAACGTGGAGTTCTCCGAGCAAGTATGGGCGGACACGATCTATATGGCCGTGTTGTTCCTGGCCCGCACGGCCAAGCTGGCCGGCAATAAGACGTATGCGGAAGAAGCGCTGGACCAAGTGCTGATTCATCTGCGCCTCTTGCAGGACCCGCAGACGCAGGTGCTGTTCCATGGGTGGAACTGCGCTAGCGGGAATCATATGTCCGGCGCACGCTGGACACGGGCGAATGCTTGGGTGGCGGCCGGTGTGCCGATGATTGTGGAGGAGATAGCAGAGCTTGCAGCGATTCCGGAAGAGCTTAAGGAACGATACGGCCGCCTCATTGCAGGGCTGCTTGCCTATCAGCAAAGCGACGGGTTGTGGAGTACGGTGATGGATCAGCCGCATTTCTATCGCGAGGTTTCGGGGAGCGCGGGCATCGCATTCGGACTGTTAAAAGGCGCCGAGGCCGGGCTTATTACCCAATCCGATGAAACTGCGGCAGCCGTGCAGCGCGCTGTAGGCGCTATACTGCCTCAGATTACGGAGGATGGCGTTGTTCTGAGCGTATCCGGCGGAACGCCGGTGATGCCGACGGTGCAGGCTTATCAAGACAATATTCCAACATATCCGACACTTTACGGCCAAGGACTTGTGCTGATGCTGCTGGCCAAAGTCATGCAGAAGGAGCGGGTGAACCATGCCTAACGCAGAACTGCTTGCGGCCATTCAAGTGGCCGAGGAGAAGTATGACTCGCAGGTAAAGCTCGTTCGAACGCCGCTCACGGCTACCTACCATACGGCGCTGAAGCCGGATAAGCATCCATTCGTTTATGCGCTGTTTCCGTCTACCTGCTATGCCTATGATTTATTGCAGTATGGCGGAGAGGCAAATGTCGATAGGGCAATCGATATACTTGAAGTCGTGACGGCGCAGCAGGATCGGGATTCGGCGCGGGCCTCCTACGGCATTTGGCCGTATTTCTATGAAGAATCGCTGGATGAGATGGATCGTCCCGATTGGAATATGGCGGATTTTCACGGGAAGCGTCTGGTGCTGATTCTAAAAAATTACCAAGAGCTCCTTCCGCAGCGGCTTATTGATCGAATTCGTGAAGCCGTGTATCACGCTTGCCATGCGATCATGCTTCGGAATGTCGGGCCGCACTATACGAATATTGCGATTATGGGGGCTATGGTCACGCTGGTCGGCGGCGAAGTGCTGGGCGATGAGGAAATCCGGAGCTATGGCGAGCAGCGGCTAAAAAGGTTTCACACGTTCACAACGGGCATCGGCACATTTACGGAATATAACAGCCCCTGCTACACGCCGATTGCGATTGAAGAGCTGCACAGCATTTATCAAGAGTCCAAGACCGCAGAGGCTGTCTCGCTTGCCGAGCAATTGCTGGACATCGCATGGCACATGATCGCCCAACATTATCACCCGGCTACGGGGCAGTGGGGCGGACCTTATAGCAGAACGTATAGCACTTTGCTCACGGAACGGGAAACCCGTTTTATACGTAACGGACTTAGCCGAGAGGGCGAGCACATTCGTTGTCCTGAGAAGTACCATGCTTTGTTTCAGGCCAATGAGGAACGTTATTATATAGTGCCTACTTTGATGGCTGCGGAAACAGGCTATCAGAATTATGCCACAACGTATCAAAATGAAAGGTTAACCCTCGGCAGCTACAGCAAAGGGATCATGTGGAACCAGCGCCGGAATCTGTTAGGCTTCGTGGATGCCGGAGGCAAGAAAGTGTTCGTACAGCTGCAGTTTCTGAAGGACGGCCGAGATTTCTGCTCCGCCATCTACACGGGGGTTCAGTCCCGCCAGCATGTGCTGTTCAGCTTTAATTTGGCTACGGATAACGGTGCCTGGCACCAGGAGCTGGATATCATCAACGGCAGGTTCAAAGCGAAGGATTTGCGTATACGGGTGCTGCTTGGCGGCGATGTGGCGCAGTTAGCTCTGCCCGCCGTGCTCGAAGATGGCCGCTGTGAAGCACAGATCGGTGATGTGAAGCTTCATGTGGAAGCTGTGCTGGGCGGCACCGATTACGGAGAGCTCACCTTAGCAGCGGAGCGCACGGAGAAGGAGCTGCACTTGGATTATGTGATCGCGACGGGCGGGGAGGAGCGGGATTATGATTTCCACACGCTGCAGCAGGCGTTATGGATTTTTGCTTTGTCGCTCGGAAGCGATGAGCCGCTCGATGTGGAGCTGACCCGGGACGGCCAACAGGTGACGGCATCGGCCCGGACCGAGGAAGGCACGATGGCGATTCAAGTATCGCAATTGCCAGGCAAGACGAGCGACTTCTACCTCGGGAACAGCGTACACTTTGCTTCCGGGTTGCAAGGGGCGAATCGTGCAGCGGCAGTTGAGTAAAAGGCAGGGCAGAACAACCCTTTTTGCATGTGTCCGCATGTGAAGAGGGTTGTTTTAGTTGGACAGCCCTCTCCGCCGGTAAGCCTCAATCCGGTACTGCTTGGGGGTGATGCCGGTTGCTTTTTTGAAGAGATGAAAGAAATGCGAGATATCGCCAAAGCCTGTGGCCGATGCGATGTCCGTCACCGTACGGTCCGTTTCCATCAACAGCCGTTTGGCTTGGTTGAGACGATACTCCGTCAGGAACTGGCCGATCGTCGTTCCGGTCGTTTCCTTGAATGCCGTGAAGAGCTGCGAACGAGAGACGGGGAAGCGCAGCACGAGATCCTCGATCAGGATGCTCTCTTGATAATGTGCAATGAGATAGGCGAGCACGTCGCCGATCAGCTGCGGATCATCGCGCTTCGTATCCTGCGTGGCGGCTTCCGCCTGCAGACGGAACAGCTCTAGGAAAAATTCGCTGATGATTTTGAGCACTTCCAGCTCGTAAAGCGGGGTGCGCTCTTGCAAGTGAAGCTCCAGCTGCGCAAAAATGCCCTGCATCGTGACAAGCTGCTGCGGCGTCAGGAAGTAATGGCTTGCATCGGGATGCCCCGCAGCCAGCATGCGCGCAATGGACAGATCGGACGCTTGGCACATGCCGTGCAGCTTCTCCAGGTACGATTCGTCCAGCGACAGCACGTAACGGTGGAATTCGGGGCTGTGCCCATGATAAGGGCGATGCAGCACATTCGGATGAATGACGGTCAAACTACCTGCATGAAGCGGGAGTAACCGGTCGCCGACGACATAGGAGCCGGAGCCCTGCAGGACGAAATAAATTTCGTAGCCGTTATGAGCATGCAGCTGAGGCTGAATGAGCGGTGTAATCCGGTATTCGCAGTGCACAGGATATTCTTTTAAGAAATGATTCGTATAATCGTCAATAGCGTAGTAAACCGCAGACGTATCGGCAGTTTCCGCAGTATCCGCAGTATCCGGCTTGGCGCGCAGCACGCATGTCTCCTCCTTAGGCTGATGTACAGCCTTTGTCCTGAATTAACTATAAGGGATGGGAGGAGCGCTTCACAAGCGGTGCTGCGGGCAGGCAAGCGACCCTATCCAGCTGCAAGTCGGAGATAATACAGTTGCGGTTATCGTGACTGCAGTTAACGGAACTACGAAGACGTATACAATCCATGTGAACCGGGCCGCTCAAGCGGTTGAAGATGATCATCATGAGGATGGCGGCGGCGGATCGTCCGGCTCCGAGCCAAGCCAACCGAAAGATGGCGTTCTCACACTGCCGGCAGGTCAAGCGGGTGAAGTTAGCTTGGGAGATGCCGTTCAGATTTTCATTCCAGCGAATGCAACCGAACAGGAAATCAAGCTAACGATCCAACAGCTGCAAGACACGCAAAACCTGCTCCAAAACGGCGGGATCTTTTAACCGAACAGGATGTCCAGGATCGTCCCTAGCTGCCCGCGCGATTTGCCTTCGAGAATGCGGGGGTTGTACACTTCGACAAAACCGCAATTGTCACAGGAAACGAATAAGAAATGATTGTGCTGGATATCGAACATTTTGCTGAGACCGGTGCCTGTCATGGCGACTTCTTTGATCCGGCAGCCCGTTCCGGTGCATTTGGCGCATTTGAACTTTTCCTGGATGGCATCCTCAATACGCATTTGACATCCCTCCCATTAAATGTAAATGTTTCGTCATTTTTAATAGGTTATGTCGGGACTCTAGAATCTAATCCTTGATCCTCACATTGCGCTGGTGACCGTTAGCCGGCTGCGGGCCTGCATAAATAAGGCACAACTGTTGGGTCGCGTGGGGGGCCAGCCGGCGGGTGGAACGTTCGCCGGCTTCTAACGGACACCGCGGCCGCTATTGGAATGCAGCCCGGCGTGTTTCTGCGCTAACGGACACAGGAGCGCCTATATGCCGATTTCACGGTGAAATCGGCCCGAAAACACGCGAATAACGGCACTGGTGTCCGTTAGATCCTCAGAACGGCGAAAATTCGCCGAATAGGCGCATCTGTGTTCGTTAGCCGGCTGAGGGCCTGCACGAACAAAGGCACAACTGGTTGGGTCGCGCGGGTAGTTCAGCCGGGCGGATGGAAGGTTCGCCGGCTTCTAACGGACACCGCGGCCGTTATTGGTATGCAGCCCGGCGTGTTCCTGCTCCAACGGACACAGGAGCGCCTATTTGCCGATTTCACCGTGAAATCGGCTCGGAAACACGCGAATAACGGCACTGGTGTCCGTTAGTTCCCCAAAACGGCGAAAATTCGCCGAATAAGCGCATCTGTGTCCGTTAGCCGGCTGCGGGCCGCCAATTGCGGCTAAAGGCTCGGCGCATTCGGGGGCGCCGTCGTGCCGCCAATCCACAGCTCGCCCTGGATGCGAATGTGCTCGCACGGCAGCGTCGGATTGGCGATGCGCCAGAGCATCCGGTCGGCGGCGCGGTAGCCCGTCTCGCGAACGGCGAGCAGCGGCCGGGTGAACGCCGGCAGGGATGCCGGCTGGTCGTTGAGCATGCCGATGAGCGAGATGTCCTCCGGCACCCGCAGGCCGAGCTCGGCGCACAGCCGGTACACGGCCGGGACTTCGCCGTCGACGCCGCAGATAATGGCCGTGGGCGTATAAGCCAGCAGCTTGGCGCGCAGATCGTCCAGCCAGTGCGGATTCGCCGTGCGCTCATCGATCGAGTGCCTGGCGGGATCGATGGCTGCATCGAATTCGTTCATCGCATGCTGGAACGCCTGCCAGCGGAGAATAAACCCCCGTTGGTGATACGTATCCCCCACGTACATGATATGGACATGGCCGATCGATCGCAGGTAGGCGACCGCCTGGTACGTGGCTTCGTAGATGTCCCAGATGACGCTGTCGACCTTCGTGCCGAGCGGCGGGTAGCTCAGCAAAATTTTGGGAACCGGCAGCTTCAGAAGCTCGTCCTCCCAGGACTTGGGCGTAAGGCTCGGTGCGATGAAGATGCCATCCGTGTAAGCAAGGCCGTGCTCTTCCAGCCAGCCGGACATCGCCCCCTCCCGAATGGAAGTAGGCAGCAGGCACGTCTCGATATGGTGGCCGAAGGAAGCGAAGCGGTCGCGCAGCCCGAGGGTCAAGCGCTCGTTATAGCTGACGGAGGCTTCCGTTTGAACGAGCAGAAAGCGCATTTTCTCTATGGGATAAGGGGCGATGTGTTCGGCCCGTAAGCTGCGTATTTGATCCTTGGTAAAATAACCGCGGAGCTCCATCGTCTCCAAAATCAGCTGTCGTGTCGTTTCCGACATGCCGGGCTTGCCCTTGAGCGCTTTGGAAACGGTTTGTACGGTTAGGCCCAGCTCTTTGGCGATCGTTTTTTGCGTGACGTCTTTGCGTATAGGCATGCTGGCTCACCTCTATTTGATTATATTCCGTATCGTACCATGAACGGTTTATAGATTAAACTAAAGTTAAACTAGTTTCATGCGAGCGCCGGACTATAATGAAGGTATTCGATCATATGGAGGTTGTGCAAATGGTTAACCAAGCAGGCCAAGCAGGTAAGCAAACGATCACAATTACATCCGAGCTTCCGATTTCATATACCCCAGACGTCGTCGTTGTCGGCGGGGGCGCATCCGGCGTTGCCGCAGCGATGGCGGCAGCCCGCAACGGGGCGGACACACTGCTCATCGAGCAGCGGGGATATTTGGGCGGCATGGGGACAGCCGCATTGGTGCCGGCATTTTGCCCATACTCGGACGGTGAGAAGCCGATCATTCGCGGAATCGGCCTCGATCTGCTGAATGAGATGAAACGGGAAGCCGGGGAGGCATTCCATCGGCGCTTCCAAGAGCAGCTGGACTGGGTGCCCATCGATGTAGAGACGCTCAAGCGGGTTTACGATCAGCAGGTGCTGGACAGCGGGGCCAAAATTTTGTTCCACACGGTTGCCGATCAAGTGCTGCTTGACGGGGATCGCATCAGCGGACTTGTCATCAGTAACAAATCCGGGCGCTCGGTCGTGCAAGCGAAGCTGTATATCGACGCCTCGGGAGATGCGGACTTGGCGGCGCTGGCCGGCGTACCGTTCCAAACGGGCGGGGACAACGGCGAGCTGCAGCCAGGGACGATGTGCTATCTCGTGACGGGTGCCGACAAGGCGCGCTTCGATCAATTTTGCCAAGATACCGGGCAGTCCAAACAGCTGGACAAAACGATTGTGGAAGCACAGCAGAACGGGGACCTGCCCGAAGGGCGCAAACGGGTATCCGGGATCGCGTGGATAACCGATTCGATCGCCGGGTTCAACTTCGGTCACATATTCGGCATTGACGGCACGAAAGCGGAGGATCTGACATATGCCGCTATCGAGGGGCGCAAGCTGATCGACACCCAGATCCGGTTCCTGCGCAAGTATGTGCCGGGTTTCGAGAACATTCACCTCGTGCACTCCGGGGACCAGATCGGTATCAGAGAAACGCGCCGCATTGCCGGAGATTACACGCTGGTCGTGGACGATTTCATCTCCATGCGAACGTTCGAGGACGATATCGCGCGCAATGCTTATTTCATCGACATTCATCTGGCGAATGCGAGCAGCACGATGGTCATCAAGCATTTGCCCAAAGGCAAATCGCACGGCGTTCCATACCGCTGCATGCTGCCGCAGGGCAAGTCCAATCTCATCGTCGCCGGACGCTCGGTCTCATCGGACCGTCCGGTCCAAGGCTCGCTGCGCGTTATGCCGAACTGCTTCGCCATGGGCCAGGCGGCCGGTACGGCTGCGGCGATGGCAAGCGTCACAGGCGGAGGCTTCCGCGAAGTGAACATTCCCGAGCTGCAGCGCAAGCTGGTTGAGCAGGGAGCATGGCTTGGCGAGCATCCGGGGAAAGCGGAGGCTGTCGCCATCGCTTCCGGTCAAATCCAATACGACGAGGAAAGCAAATAATCGACTCAAGAAGATCGTCCTGGCCTGCTGCTTGCGGGGAGACGGTCTTCTTTTTTCACAATCGGGTGTTATACTAGACGTATAAGCATAAGGGGGCTTCGCAGCATGTTTCGACTCGTAATTGTAGACGATGAACCGACTGTCCGTCATGGGTTGATGACTTATTTTGATTGGGATAAATATGGCATTGAAGTTGTGGGAGAAGCGGATGACGGCGACGTAGGGCTGGAATTGATCGAACGTCTCAAGCCGGATATCGTGCTGACGGACGTGCGGATGCCGCAAGTGGACGGTATTCGGCTGTCTCACGAAGTGAAGGCGCGCTTTCCGGCGATGAAGATCGTGTTTGTGAGCGGTCATGATGATGCGGATTATTTGAAATCGGCGCTGAAGGTCAATGCCGTGGATTATATTTTCAAACCCGTCGACCGTCTGGAACTGGCTGCCGTTGTGGAACGTGTCGTGAACGAGCTGAAGGAAGCGGAGCAGGAGCGAACGTATATCGTCGATATGCAGGTGAAACTGACCCAGAGCATGCCGCTTCTGCGGGAGAAATTTCTGATGTCTTTAATTCGCGACGGCATTATGCATCCGGGCAGAATTCAGGACCGGCTCGACTTCCTTGGACTCGATCTGCCGCTCGAAGCGGTGTATTGGACGATTGTCGTGAAAATCGACGACAGCGCGCAAGTCGTGGCGACCCGGAGCGAACGAGACCAGCAGCTGCTGTCGTACTCTATTTTGAACATTGTTCAGGAAATCATCGGCAAGCATATGCAGGGATATGTCTTTGAGAACCGGGGCGGCGAGTATGTCGGCATTCTGCGGATGGATGAGGAAGATACCCAAGAAGAGATGCTGCTGGCGGTTGCCGAGGACATCCGGGACAGTCTGCTGAAATGGCTGAAAATCAGTGTAACGATCGGTGTCGGCGAGCGTATAGCCGAATTGGCCTCTCTGCCGCAATCGTACAATCAAGCTCAAGAGGCTGCCGATCAGCGGTGGTATTTGGGCAAGAATCATGTCATCTCCATTGACCATTTGCAGCACGATAACGATAATGTCTATCGGTTCGAAACCGCTCAGGCCGAGCGTATTTATTCCCTGATCAAGTCGGCGGATAAAGAGGCGCTGCATGCCGAACTGGACGGCGTGTTCATCCCGCTTTCCCAGAATCGCAAGATGGGGTTCGCGTATGGGCGCAACGTAAGCCTGCTGCTCATCGTGCAGACGAACAGGCTGATGCAGGAGCTGAACATGCTGGGACCGGAAATGGATCATAAGGAAAGGGACTTATGGGAGCGCATTTTCAACCAGGAGCGGATTGCGGACTTGAGAGCGATTGTCGAAGAGCATCTAATGCAGGTGTGCGAAAGCATTGAAGAGAAACGGAGAGGGAAGCCTAAGAACGTTATCGAACGGATCCGCACCCTCATCGAGCAGCGCTATGCGGAGAATTTGCAAATCAACGACATTGCCAAAGAGGTCTTTCTATCCTCGACCTACATGTGCCTCCTGTTCAAGCAGGAAACCGGTGAAACGATCAATGAATTTATGACGAAGGTAAGAATCGAGAAAGCGAAGGCCTTGCTCAGCGATCCCCGCAACAAGTTCTATGAAGTGTGCTTCCAGGTCGGATACTCCGACCCGAGCTATTTCAGCAAGCTGTTCAAGAAATATGTCGGACTTACGCCAAGCGCATACCGCGATCAGATGATATAGAAGAAGGGGCCACCATCGATGAAACGGCTGCTTACTAATTGTTGGAATTACGTGTTGTTACTTGCGAACGGGATGATGGCTGCCAAGTATTGGCTGCTGGGATACGTGTTGTTCATTCTTATTCCTGCAGCTGTACTGCTGATTGCGCACACACAGAGATCTTCGCACATTCTGGAAGAGGAAGTAACGAATACGATGCTGCAAACGCTTAAGCAGGCGAGCATCAATTTGGATTTTCAATTCGATTCGGTTCGCGACACGTCCAATACGCTGTTCATGAATCCGAAGCTGGGAGAATATTTGAACCGTCAGGCGACGCTCGAGCAGCAGCTGGAATCTCTGAAGGAGCTGCGGTATCTAGTGGATAGTTCGGAAGCGAATACGAACGTATTCCGGGTTCGCTTGTTCGTGAATGGAGATCGCATGTTTACGGGCGAGAAGGTTAACTTCTTCACGCAGGAAAGCTTGGAGAGTTGGCGGTGGTATGAGAAAGTGATGAACTCGGGAGGCGCCATCGTATGGTCGGGCGCTTATTTGGAATCGTATATCGACCGGGGGCCGGTTTATATTTTCTCGGCAGCGAGAATGCTAAGGGATCTGCACGATTACGATCAAATCTCGGGCGTGCTGCTCATCGATGTGGCCGAGAAGACGATTACCGATATTTTGAATAAAATTAAGTTAACCAAAGAAGGCACGATTTATTTGCTTGGGAGCGATGGTTCGATCATTTCGCACGGGGACAAGTCGCTGCTCGGCAAAAAAATCATGACCGAAGAGCAGCTGGAGACGATCGCTTACAGCGATGAAGGCGTCATGAGGCTGGAGGGCGAGAAGGATCAGCGCTTTGCGATTTATACGAAGGTGGCTTCGACAGGCTGGAAGCTTGTGGCCGAAGTGCCGCAATTGGAGATCAGCTCCCGGGCCGTAGCGCTAAACCAGTTCTCCGGCATTGCGACGATCTCGACCGTGACGATTCTGTTCCTGCTGCTCGTGTTTATTCTGCTCGCGATGATCGTGCGCAATATGAACCGGCGCATTCAGACCGTCATCCGCACGATTAAGCGGGGAGGCGTTGAAAGTCTGGACGATCGTACGTTTAACGCCGGCGGCGACTTCAAGCTGCTGGAGAATAGCGTCGACCATCTGATTCACCGGGTTCACGATTTGATGGAAGAAACCTATCAATCCAAAGTACAGGAACGCGAGGCGCAGCTTCGGGCTTTGCAAGCGCAAATCAATCCGCATTTCTTGTACAATACGCTGGATACGATCAATTGGATAGCTATCGGACATAATGCGCCCGAAATTTCCAATATGATTAACGGCTTGGCCAAATATTTCAGGCTTAGTCTGAACAAAGGCAGAGATTTGGTCAGCGTAACCGACGAGTTGAATCTGGCCAAAGTATACTTGGAAATTCAGCTGAACCGGTTTCCCAAAACATTTGAAGTCGTCTTCGACATCGAGGAAGGGCTGGAAGAAGTGGAAATGCCGAAGCTGACGCTTCAGCCGATCGTCGAGAATGCGCTGCTGCACGGCATCCGCAAGTCCAAAGGCAAGACCGGTACGATCTTCATCCGAGCCCGCAAAGAAGAGAACGTACTGATCCTCTCCGTGACGGACGACGGAATCGGCATGGACGAGGAGCTTGTCCAGAGCCTCCTGACAGAGCCACGCCCAACAATGAAATCCGATGGCTCGGGAAGCTCCTACGGCCTGTACAATGTCAATGAACGCATCAAGCTGTTCGCCGGAGATCTCTACGGCTTGCAGATTCAATCCACGCTGGGCGAAGGAACGACGGTCACGGTCCGGATCGGATACCACGCCTCTTAAATGCAACACCGCCTTTTGCAGAAAATCTGCAGACGAGGCGGTGTTTTTTTATGAACACCATAAGATTGCACCAGAAACAGAAATATTACCATCTACATTTCATTTTGGCCCCTCGATATAATTGTCCTATAAGAACACGGAGGTGAGCCATTCATGAGTACAACACGAGCAGAGCTAGAGCTGCAAACAGCTCACGCCAAACCGGTGGCTAAAGGCGGGGGCCGATGGAAGCTGATCCTTAGCAATTATGATTTGTACTTGCTGCTAGTGCCCGGATTAATCTTTCTGCTGTTATTCAAATATGCGCCGATGTACGGCATTATCATCGCTTTCCAGGATTTCAACATCTTCGACGGGTTCATGGGAAGCAAATGGGTCGGTCTCGATCAATTCGAGAAGCTCATCCATTCGGAAGAATTTTATCAAGTATTCATCAATACGCTGCTAATCAGTTTGTACAAGATCGTGCTGCTGTTTCCGATTCCGATCATCATCGCGTTATTCTTGAACGAAGTGCGCAAGATGTTCTTCAAGAAAACGATTCAGACGATCATTTTCCTCCCGCATTTCTTGTCCTGGGTCATTATCTCGGGGCTGTTCATCAACATCCTGTCTCCTGCGGGCGGGCTGGTCAACAATGTGATTCAATGGTTTGGCGGGGAGCCGATTTCCTTCTTCCTGGACAACCAATTTTTCCGCAGTGTCGTCGTGTTTACGGCAGGATGGAAGGAATCAGGCTGGAATGCGATTATCTTCATCGCCGCCATTGCGGGGATCGAGCAGGAGCAATATGAAGCCGCTTCGATCGACGGTGCGGGGCGCATCCGGCAAATGCTGTACATTACGCTGCCGGGGATCGTCCCGACGATCATTCTGATCTTGATTCTTCGCTTAGGGTATTTGCTGGAAGCGGGTACGGAGCAGATTTTGACGATGTATAACTCGGTTGTTTATGAAACGGGGGACGTCATCGGCACCTTCGTCTACCGCCAAGGTCTCGGCCAGCAAGACTACAGCTTCAGTACGGCTGTCGGACTATTCAACTCCGTTGTCGGGTTTATCCTGATCGTAGCCGGCAATGAATTGAGTAAAAAGCTGATCAAGCGCAGCATCTGGTAGGAGGCGAAACTATGCACAAGAAAACAATTGGCGATTGGTCCTTAGATTTCATGATTTATCTTTTTCTCATCGTTTGCGGCTTGGCTACTTTGCTGCCGCTCGCCAATATTTTATCCAAAGCGATATCCGATGAATCAGCCGTCATCTCGGGGAAAGTAGGCATCATTCCCGTAGGCTTTCAATTGGACACGATGAAATATGTCGTTTCCTCCAGCCAGTTTCTTCACTCCATCGGCATTTCACTGCTGATTACCGTTGTCGGAACGTTTCTGGCGATTCTTATTACGGCGCTTACGGCGTATCCGTTATCCAAAAGGCATCTGCCCGGCATTTCGTTCATCATGCTGCTGTTCATTTTCACGATGATGTTCAATGGCGGTATTATTCCGAACTACCTGCTCATGAAACAGCTGCATCTCATTAATAACCTATGGTCCCTCATGCTGCCGGCGTTAATTAGCGTTTTTAATATGCTCGTTATCAAAAGCTATTATGAATCTCTGCCGGAGGCGCTGGAGGAATCCGCCAAAATGGATGGCGCCCGCAACTTTGCGATTCTGTTCAAAATCATTATTCCGCTAAGCGTGCCGGTTATCGCAACAATCGCTTTGTTCTATGCGGTGTACTTCTGGAACGACTATTTCCATCCGATGCTGTACATCAATGATGCCGGACTTAAGCCGTTGCAGCTGTACCTGCGTGATATTGTGATGGATGCGGACAGCTCCAATGCCGTGAACAAAAGCGTGGACGACATGATGAATGTATCGCCGGAAGGTATTCGCGCAGCGACCGTCATTGCTTCGATCATTCCGATGCTGCTGGTGTATCCATATTTGCAGAAGCATTTTGTCAAAGGCGTATTGATCGGTTCCGTCAAAGGGTGATTGTGCATTAACGCCCTTGGATAGATAGCTATCCAAGGGTTTAATGATATATTATATACAATTAATAGGGAGGTTTGCACATGTTAAAAAGACACAATAAAGTAATGCTTTTAACGCTCGCAGCAAGCTTATCGGTAACATCTCTCGTCGCTTGTTCTGCCAAAAGCGAAACGCCGGCAGGCAGCGCAGCTCCGTCCAGTGCAGCACCGGCAGCAACGGCGAACGGACCGAAGCCCGAACTGAAATCCTTGCAAATTTGGCAGAAGGACGACTATAACACATATCCGGTTGCGAAATATCTGGAGCAAAAGACAGGCTATAAAGTGCAGTACGACATGCTGCCTCAAGATAAAGCGGCTGACAAGCTGAACATTCTCATCGCTTCCGGCGAGCCGTACGATGCGGTGACGACGGGGGGAGGAACCGATTTCAAAGCGCTGTATGCGGATTATGCCAAAAAAGGCGCCTTGACGGACTTAGGACCACTGATCGATAAATACGGCCCGAACATTAAAGCAGCCGTAGATCCTGCTGTTCTGGAAGCAGCCAAAGTGGACGGCAAACTGTATGCGATCCCGACCAAAACGATTTCTTTCGCCAGCGAAAGCTTGTATGTCCGACAAGATTGGCTCGATAAAGTGGGCATGAAAGCTCCTACAACGTTGGATGAGCTGGTCGCTGTATTGAAAGCGTTTAAAGAGAAAGATCCGGGCGGCAACGGTGACAAAAACATTCCGCTTACCATCAAGGGCGATGCCATGTTCATCAACAACATCGTCGGCGCGTTCGGCATGCCAACCTTCTGGAACGATGTGAACGGCAAGCTCACGCCACGCGTGCTGGATCCTGCTTACAAAGATTATGTCACCTTCGCCAATGATCTCTTCAAGCAAGGCTTGCTGGATAAAGAGTTTGCAGCTAACAAAGATGCTACGGCGAAAGAGAAGTTCTCCAGCGGCAAAGCCGGTATGATGATGCTGCACTGGGCCGACGTCCCTGCTGTGAACGATGCGCTGGTGAAAAACAATCCGAATGCCAAAGCCGCCTTCATCCCGGCCCTGAAAGGAAAAGACGGTAAAGTAGGCCTGAACGCCGCAACAGGTTTCGACCGGATTACGTTCATTCCCAAAGCTTCCAAGCATCCGGAAGATGCGATCAAATGGATGAACGCCAAGCTGGAAAGCGAAACATTCAGAACGATGGCAATCGGTGAAGAAAATAAACATTACACATTGAAAGACGGCGCTTACTTGCCGATTCAACCGATCTTCACGGACGAGCGCAACCAAGCCAACAACTTCTTGATGGGTACCGATGATAAAAATTACCCGACGTACTGGCAGGCTCGCGTTCGTAAAGATCCGCGTTTGTTCGATGCCTGGAACTTCATGAACACGATTGAACCGGCTAACACAAGAATCAAAGATCCATTAGGCTTTGCACCATATTTGCCGGAGTTCTCCAAGAACTTCCAACAATTGAACACCATGGTGGGCGACTATACCACGAAGCTGATTTTCGGCGCAGAACCGATTAGCGGAATTGAAGCTTTCCAAGCGAAATTCAAGGCGGCCGGCGGAGACGCCAGCTATAAAGAAGTTAATGATTGGTACGCAACAGCGAAAAAATAAGCGTGGCTCGAAGAGAACGTGCCTGTGAGCAGCGCATGTTCTCTTCTTTTTTTAACTCATACGACTAACGGAGGGAATCTAACATGAGTATTAGCCAAGTTCTCAAATCAAGTTCTGTCATTACGCGTCATCCGAACAACCCGATTCTAACAGCCTCGGATGTCCCTTATGAGCCGGCTCTCGTCTTCAATGCCGGTATTACCAAGTTCCAAGGCAAATATGTGATGATGTTCCGCAACGACTATGGGGACGTTCAAAAGGAAACTTTGCTGCCGTCCAATACGACGAATTTGGGCTTGGCCTACAGCGATGACGGCATCCATTGGAACGTTCAGGACCGGCCATGCTTCGGTATCGAGAACGAGGAAATCATACGTACGTACGATCCGCGCCTGACGGTGATCGACGGGCGTTGTTATTTATGCTTCGCTGTAGATACGAAGCATGGCGTTCGTGGCGGCGTAGCGGTGACGGATGACTTCGTCAACTTCGAAGTGTTGAGCATGTCGGCGCCGGACAACCGCAACATGGTATTGTTCCCGGAACGCATCGGAGGCAAATATATCAGGCTGGAGCGTCCGTTCCCTGTCTATGGCAAGGGAGGGAGGGACAGCTTCGATATTTGGATTTCCGATTCCCCGGATTTGAAATATTGGGGCAATACCGAGCTGCTCATGGGCCTTGAACATGTGCCGTTCGCCAATGATAAAATTGGTCCCGGCGCGCCTCCGGTCAAAACGTCCAAAGGCTGGCTTACCACATTCCATGCGGTGGACATCGATCCGTCCCGTGGGAAGAACGGCTGGGAGCCGTATTGGAGGAAGCGGTATTCTGCGGGCATCATGCTGCTGGACTTGGATAACCCGTACCGCATTATCGGGATGAGCCAAGAGCCCCTGATCGCCCCGGAGGCCAGCTATGAAACGGATGGCGGCTTCCGTAACGATGTCATTTTCCCGGGCGGCATGGTCCTGGAGGATGATGGGGAAGTGAAGATTTATTATGGTGCGGCCGATACCGTAGAATGTTTGGCGACTGCGCATGTGGATGATTTAATTCGTTTGTGTTTACCGAAATAATTTCATCTTAATGGAAAAATTGTATTTATAAGGATGGTGAATCATGGAGATGACGGGTCAGCGCAAATGGCAGGGGAAAAGCTGGTGCACGCTCGGTGACAGCATATCTGCGGCAGGCGGTTATCAGCCGATGGTAAGCGCGGCGCTTGGCTTCGCCACCGTGCTGAACGAAGGCCGGAGCGGGTGTCCGCTTACGGCCGGCGGGGACCGCGACTACGGAGCGACCGTGCACATCGGGCGGCAGATGGAGCCTGTGTATGATTGTGTCACCGTCTTCGCGGGGACGAACGATTTCCGGTTGGATAAGCCGATCGGCCGGAAAGGAGTGCGGGATATCCATACGTTCTACGGGGCGTATGCGTCGCTGGTGGAGGACATACTCACCAAAAATCCGGCCTGCCGCCTCAACCTGTGGACACCTCTTCAGCGGGATAAAGACGGCTTCGACATCGATTCCGTGAATGCGGAAGGCCACCGGCTGGCGGATTATGTGGAAGCGATTGCCGCCATCGGCGCCGAGTACGCGCTCCCGGTGCTGAATCTGTATGCGGAAAGCGGATTTAACCGCTTCACGCTCGGCTTTCTGAGCAGCGACCGGCTGCATCCGAACGAGGAAGGCTTTAAACGGATTGCGGCTATGGCGATTCCTTTCCTGGATCGTATCTAGTCGTGACGGGAGGGACCGGTGGCCGGATAGGGAAGAGATAGACGGGCTGTGTAGACGGACTGTGTAGGCGGAACGATAGATGGGCTGGATAGGCGGAACGGACAGACGGAACGGATAGACGGGCTGGATAGACGGGTTGGATAGGCGGGCTGGAAAGACGGGCTGGGTCAACAGACTGGATATACGGAATGGATAAGCGAGCTGGGTAGACGGGACTGGATAGACGATTGGACCGGCATGAGCGAGGGCTTGTGGCGGTTTTTTCGTAGGAGTGACGCTGTAAGTCGGCAAGGTAGAGTGGCGAGCTGCTAGCTTCGGCCCATTAATCGGCCGGGCAAGTGCGAAAGGCGTTGCCGGGCACGGGCTTTCGCCTCGCTAACGGACACAGGAGCCCTTATTCGGGGAAATAGGCTCCTGTAAAATTGTAACGGACACCAGAGCCCTTATTTGCACATTTGGGGGCTGATTTGGCCGCAAAAAGTGCAAATAGGGTCCGCTGTGTCCGTTAGAATTGAAACAGGGCTCTTTTGGGGAAAATAACGGCCCCTGTGTCCGTTAGAATTGCCGAGCAAGCCCTGGCAGTCTGGATTGAGGTCGGACTGGGGACTTAGCACGCAGCTTGGAACCCGCTGCTGAACAAGAATGTCGCCGTGCCCGCGGCAGCCACCGCCACCACAGCAACCGTAACCGTAACCGTAACTCTAACCCGAATACTGCTGCCACACGCGCATCCGAACAAGCTAAAATATCACCTGTAAAATGTACAGGTGATCAGATGAAAGGTGTTATTTATCTCAGCCTAACAGCGCATAGATCAGCTACTTAAACCAGCCTTTCTTCCAGAACCAGGCGAACATACCAAGCCCGATGCCGAACATGATGATGAGGATGGCAAAATAGCCCCAATGCCACTCCAACTCAGGCATATAGGCAAAATTCATGCCGTACAGACCGGCAATGAAGGTGAGCGGCATGAAAATGGTGGTGATGACCGTCAACGTTTTCATGATCGTATTCATCCGGTTAGCATTCAAAGAAATGTAGCTGTCCCGCATATCCGCCGTCATATCGCGGTTGGATTCGATCATCTCGGAGAGCTTAAGCAGATGGTCGTGGATGTCCGTAAAAAACACAAGATGCTCGCGAATATGCTCAATCCGGTCGGTATTAATGACCCGGTACAGCAGATCGCGCATCGGCACGATGGTTCGGCGTATTTTCAACAACTTGGAGCGTATTTCGAAAATATCGTTCATAAGCACTTCTATCGATTCGGAATGCACGTTATTCTCAATTTCATCGAGCTGATCCTCCAGCTGATAGACGCTTGGGAAATATTGATCGACCAGATTGTCCAGCACCAAATAGGCGGCATAAATATGGCCTTTGCCACGCAATTGGACCTGCTCGGTCAACCGGGCCCAGGCATCTTCTATTTCGCGTGAGTCATGTAAATGAAAAGTGACGATGAAATTGCTGCCGAGAAACATATCGACTTCTTCCGCATCCAGCGTTTTGGCATTCATGGCATGCATGACGAAGAAATGGATATTCTCGTAGTGGTCCATCTTCGGTCGTTGAAGCAAATAGAAGCAATCCTCGATAGCCAGCGGATGGAAGCAGAAATGGTCTTTTAATTGTAAGGCTTCTTCCTCGCTAGGGTTATGGAAATCGACCCAATACCACCGAATGGAGGGATCGTCCAGCTGTTCAAGCGGGATATTGTCTAGCAACGAGAAGTCATTGGTGATGGCAAGGGTACGAATCATAGTGCTTACTCCCGGATAAATGCAATTTAGATTTCCATTCTAGCATACATTGGAAAAAATACAGAATTTCTAAAGACTCTAGGAATTATGACCTAGAATCCCAAAGACGAGAAGGTCTTTTTTTATGGGTCTAAAAAGGATTTAAGGGGGTTTTTGTCGAATCTTAAAAAGGGAATATATGACTAATGGAGGAGCTGCAGCGTATGCAAGACAACCATGTAAAAGTTATTTCCGCAACGAGTTATTTGCTAAGAACGATCATTCCGGCTGCGATTGGGTCGGCTGTTCTGACGGTATTGACTTTGAAGATGAACGGAGTCGATACAGGCAGCCAGGCTTTTATCAATAGCGTCTTGCTGATCGCGGCGGCCGGCGCGCTTCTGGGCGCGGTGATCGGGTTTCTCAACTATCGGCGGTTCGTCGCTCCGATGAAGCTGATCATTTCGCAGATGAGCTCCGTGGCTCAAGGCAATTTGGCAGTGGAGCTGGCTTCGCAGAAAGTAGGGCTGCTGGGACCTGTTACGCAATCGATCGGACAATTGATTAAATCTTGGCGCGGAATTGTAAAAGATGTCAATGACAGTACGACGGAAGTGCTCGAAGCTTCTACCCAGCTGTCTGCCAACACGCAGAAATCCGTTGGGTCGGCGGACCAAATCTCGGTATCCGTGCAGCAGGTGGCCAAGGATATGGAGCAGCAGTCGCAAACGGCTACGGATGTCATCGCCGCGCTGCAAGAGGTGAAGGTGCTTCTGAGAGAAGTGTGTGTCTCCTCGACGGAGGTTGCCCGGAAAGCGGACCAAACCGCGGACGAGTTGAATCGGGGGAAGGAAGCGATCGCGCAAACCGCCTCACAGATGCAATCAATCCGAGATAACGCCCACACGACAGAAAAATCGGTGAAAGGTTTATACGAAAGCCTTCAACATATTGAGGAAATGTCGCGGGTCATTTCGGGTATTGCTTACCAGACGAATCTGCTGGCGCTTAACGCTTCGATCGAAGCGTCCAGAGCCGGAGAGCAGGGACGCGGGTTCTCCGTCGTGGCCGCGGAAATTCGCAAGCTGGCCGAGCAGTCGGAAGATTCTGCCAAGCGGATTCGCGAGAAGCTGGAGGAAGTCCAGGATGAGGGGAAACAAGCGGTTGACCTGATTTCCCAAGAGGCTCTAGAGATTGAGCAAGGTCTGGCGACCATGCAGCAATCCGTCGATATTTTAGCCGCGGCCTCTCAGGACTCTCAGTTAGTTGCCGCGCAAATCCATGCTGTCAATCAAGCGAGCCTAAGCATCAGCGAGGCTTCGGCGGACATGCTTGGCCGGTTGGAGAGCATGGGCGAGCTGGCCCATCACTCCTCTGCCGCCAGTCAGCATGCCGCTGCTTCCGTGGAGCATCTGGCGTCTTCTTTGGACCGGATCCACGCCTACGCCGGCTCGCTGCATACAATGGCAGAGAAGCTGAAACAGGGAACCCAAACGTTTAAATTATAAGAAAAAGTGCTTGTGTGAAGTTCACACAAGCACTTTTTCTATGGTTAGGGGATGAAGCGCGTGGCTTTCATCCACGTGCACGAAAGCGTCGTACCGCTGCGCCATCACCGAGGGAACGTAGTTCCCGCGTTCGTAGGCCGGGCGGTACACGACCCCGATGGCACGGTGCCCCAGCACCTCGTGCCCGAGAACGGGATCCTCCCTGCGCAGCAGGAGGATCTGGTCATACGCGCCGGCACGATGCATGAGCTCCTCCCAGCTGCCCGGCTGGGCAGCGGGCACCTGCATCGTCGCCACCGGCGCGCCCCAGGCTTTCGCGGCAAGGACGGTGCCGCGGTAAGTGCCGAAGCCGATGGCGAACACATCGGCTTCCCCGTGCGCTTCGCGCACGAGCTGGCCGACGTTGACCATGCCGTCGGCCAGCATGTCCGTCGCACGGGCGTCGCCGATGTGCGTGTTATGCTCCCAGACGATGACTTTGGCGTCTGGGCCGTGGTGCTCGGCGAGGCGCCGGAGCGCCTCGGTCATGTGGCGGTCGCGGACGTTCCACGATTCCGCGTCGTGGCGAACCATGGTGCGGTAATAGTCCTCAGCGTTCACGGCCACCAGCGCGTTCAGTTCCGCGCTGAGGGCCGCTTCGCTGTCTTCGTCGTACCGCACCCTTTTGGCGTGAAGCTCTTGAAGCAGCTTCACGACCTCGTCTTGGCAGCTTTCGCCGTAGAAAGCTGCGGAAACGCCGTAGTTTTGCCCCTCTTCGTCATAAGCGTCAAAACAAGCGAAAGCTCTCCGCGCTAAGTCAAGCTGCTCGGGCGTGCCGCTCTCCTGCAGGTAGCGCTCGATTTCGGCCAGGGACTCCCACAAGCTGTAGACGTCCAGTCCATAGAAGCCGACCCGTTCATTGACCGGTTTATCTGCGTTATGCTGCTTAAGCCAATCGGCTAGCTCAATGACTTCTTCGTTGGCCCACATCCATGTCGGCCAGCGATTGAAGCTCTCGAGCGTCTCTCGGGCACTGGGCTTGGCGTTCTTATAGTGCTTCACATAGCGGTTGACCTCATAGCAGGAAGGCCAGTCGCCTTCAACGGCTATGAAGGTGAAGCCTTTGTCTTGGATGAGCTTGCGCGAAAGCTCCGTCCGCAGCTTGTAAAACTCCGAGGTCCCATGCGACGCCTCACCGAGCAAAACGTATTTCTTATCACCGATCGCTTCAATTAACGTATCGAGGTCGTCGGCTGATTCGAGCCGAACAGATTGCTGTTTGATTTGCTCCACGATGACTTCATGGATATCCGTGTTCATGTTCGTTTTTTCGTACACATTGGCAGCTCCTATTCCTCACATTTTTCTTCTGTAGTATGTACAAATGGGCAGAAAAAAAGCGATTCTCCCGAGGTGGGCCTCTGTCATCGTTCGTTTGCTTTTTGTAACACAATTGGAATATTTCTGTTACAGTCCGCTAATATACGTAGGGTATTATAATAAACAAGACCCCCTTTTTTAATATAAACTTTGGACCTGGCCCCGTTGGCTAGGTCCCCTTTTTTTGTGCGGGGATGATATACTGAAAGTAATTAAACTAAACGGTTGAACCGCGATTATGGAGGTAGCAGCTTATGTCGAAGCCCCTATTCGTTATCATCAATGGCCTTCCGGGCACAGGCAAAACAACCTTAGCCAAGCGGCTTGCACAAGATGTAAGGTTGCCGTTGTTTTCACGGGACGGATTGTACGAAACGCTGTACGACGCAATGGAGTGTCAGCATCATGGCTGTCCTGAGAACATGGCGCCTGCTGCGTTTGCACTCCTGTATGAGGTGGCAGGGACGCTTTTGTCAGCGGGTCAATCGTTGGTTACCGAGGGATTTTTCGGGAGGCCCGAGCTGCGGAGCGCCGAGTTTCTGAAGCTGCGGAAGGCTTCCGATTTCCAGCCCTTGCAAATTATGTGCCAGGCGGATGGCGAGGTGATCTTAAGTCGCTATCTCCAGCGGATGGGCAGGAGTGACCGGCATGAAGGACACCGGGACCTGGAATGGTTGGAGCAACCCGGGAACAGAGAGCGGCTGCTTGCCGGCCGGCTGGCACCTATGCAGCTTGGCGGTACGCTGATTGAGATCGATACGACGACTCAGCAAAGTTTCGACTACGAAAAGCTGCTTGAACGGGTACGCGCTGCGAGTGTGAAAAGCTGAAGTATAATCATGGAGAAGCGAGGGATCCTCATGCAACATAAGCTTCCGGACGAGCTGGCTGCAAAAATTGGCGGATATTCATGGCAAAGAATCACACTCGGTCAATCCCAGTCCCGAACGTACCGGTTAACGGGTGAAGGGCCGGATATGTATTTGAAAATCCAATCGCTCACAGCTGTCGAAAGCCTTGTTGGCGAGAAGGAACGATTGGTATGGCTGCAGGGGACATTACCTGTCCCCGAGGTGTTGTTTTACGGGAGAGACGATGCTGACGAGTACATGCTGATCACCGAGATCGCCGGAATCAATGCATCCGACAAGTGCTATGAATCCGCCCTTCCCCAGCTCATGCAGCAGCTCGCTTACGGGTTAAAGGCGGTTCATCGGGTTGAAATTGCAGGCTGCCCCTTCGATCAACGGCTTGACGTGAAAATAAAGGAAGCTGCAGGGCGGGTAGAACGCCAGCAAGTGGATGAGGACGATTTCGACGAGGCGCGGAAGGGGTTCTCGGCCCGGGAGTTGTTGAAGGAACTTCAGGCGACCAGGCCGGCCGCAGAGGATATTGTTTTCACGCATGGCGATTATTGCTTGCCCAATATCATTCTCCACGGCGGGAAGGTGAGCGGGTTCATCGATTGGGGCAGGGCCGGTCTGGCCGATCGTTATCAGGACCTGGCGCTCGCTGTTCGCAGCATCAGGTATAATTTTGGGCAGGAGCATGTGCAAGCGTTCCTTGATGCTTACGGTCTCGCGGAGCTGGATGAAGATAAGATTCGCTACTATCAGCTTCTGGATGAATTTTTTTAGCGGTCGGTGCGCCGCGGTGTCGCTAGTGTCAGCGAGCTATGGCCGTCCTTGTGCCTCGGGATGCTTAAGGCGACTTCGTTAGCATCTGCTGTAGCGGAAATACGGTGCGCTATTTCGCGGGTAACCGCCATTTTGACGGCGAGAGGGGAAATAGGATACTCTATTTCGCCGTAAATACGGTGATCCGAGCCATCTGCGTGCCAATAAGGCATCGTATTTCCGCCTAATGCCCCAAAACCCGGCGTTTTCGCTAAATAGCGGCCTGTATTTCCGCTAGCCCGCGCTCGATGCCGCTTAAGCTGCCCCACGCCCCGATACACTCACTCATACACGCTCACTCATCGCCACGCCTCGACACACACGCTCATACACGCTCGCTGATCCGCCCATGCCCCGGCACATCGCTCATACAAGCTCGCTCATCCGCCCAGCCCCGGCACTCCACTCATAAACGCTCACTCATCGCCACGCCCCGGCACACCGCTCATACAAGCTCGCTCATCCGCCCAGCCCCGACACTCCGCTCACATACGATCGCTCATCGCCACGCCTCGGCACATCCGCTCATACACACTCGCACATCGCCACGCCCCGGCACACCGCTCACACACGCTCACTCATCGCCCGCGCCCCGGCACACCCGCTCATACACACTCGCACATCCGCCACGCCCCGGCACACTCGCTCATACACGCTCACTCATTGCCACGCCTCGACACTCCGCTCATACTCGCTCACTCATCGCCACGCCCCGGCACACCCGCTCATACACGCATCCGCCCAGCCCCGACACTCCGCTCACTCATCGCCACGCCTCGACACACTCGCTCATACACGTTCGCTGATCCGCCCATGCCCCGGCACATCGCTCATACAAGCTCGCTCATCCGCCCAGCCCCGGCACTCCACTCATAAACGCTCACTCATCGCCACACCCCGGCACGCCGCTCATACACGCTCACTCATTGCCACACCCCGGCACACCGCTCATACAAGCTCGCTCATCCGCCCAGCCCCGAAACTCCACTCATACACGCTCACTCATCGCCACGCCTCGACACACTCGCTCATACACGCTCACTCATCGCCATGCCCCGGCACACCGCACATACACGCTCACTCATCGCCACGCCCCTGCACATCCGCCCAGCCCCCAGCACTAGCCCATACGCCACACCCGAGCTCCCTGCAAACACACAAAAGGACCCGCCAGAAAACGGGTCCTTTCTCCTATCGCTCAGAGCGATAAATCTCCTTCACCAAACGGTAAGCCAGCTTAGGCTTGCGGTACTCGTTCAGCAGTCCTTTGTTGTTGAAGCTGCGGGCGCGGTCGCGGAAGTACGGGCGGTCGCTGCGCACATCGACGCGAATGTCCGCGAAGTGCCAGATCAGCGTACCGACGATGCGCGGATCCTCGCGGAAGATCGCCAGCGCTTGCTGCAGGACGTCAGCCTGGTAGTCTTCACTGAACAGGCGCGGCTCCCAGCCGGCATCGCCGAAAATGCCGGCCGCACCGAATTCGCTCATGATGAGCGGCTTGCCTGCGGCGCCTTGCGCTTCGGCGTTGGCGTAATAATTTTGCAGCATATCCCGGAAGCCGCTGACATGGCCCTGATACCAGCCATAATATTTGTTGATGCCGATGACATCGAAGTAAGACAGGACGATGTCTTCTTCCGGATGCATGGTGGCGTAAGTGACGAGGCGGCTGGCATCCATGCTGCGGATTTTGCCGACGAATTTCTTCGTCAGCTCAAGCGCTTCCGTGGACCGGGTATCGATCTCATTGTGAGCGCCCCAGAAAATGATCGAGGGATGATGATAATCGCGCGTAATCATCTCGTCCAGCATCTGAATGCCGCGTTCCGCAAACAGAGGGCTTGCGAGTGTTTCCAAGCTCATGAAGCAGCCCCACATCGGGATCTCGCTCCATAACAGCATGCCGTGCTCGTCCAGCAGATCGACCCAGAATTGGCTTTGCGGATAGTGCGAGCCGCGAACGATGTTGCAGCCGAGGTCCTGCAGAATCGATAGATCCTTCAACATGAGCTTAGGCGGAAAGGCGAAACCCCACTCCGGATGCTCCTCATGACGGTTAACGCCTTGCAAATAAAGCTCCTTGCCGTTAAGCAGAATTTGTCCGCCGCGCACTTCCACGGTACGGAAGCCTGTCCGGTCGATCAGATCGTCCTCACCGGCCTGTACGCTAAATGTATACAACTCAGGACGACCGACATCCCATTTGCGGACGTTGGCGAGGCTGCCGCGAAGCGTGAGCTTCACGGATTGTCCCGCAGGAACATGGGCGGTAGAAGCAGGGAAATCGAGACCTTCCGTGGAAGCGGTAATGGTGAGCTCGCGATCTTCGCCGCTCAAGGAGTTCAACTGCAGCTGCAAGGAAATATCGGCATCGCTGCCCTGAAGCTGGTAGTCGATTTTCAGGGAGTCGATGTATACGTCAGGCAGCTCCTGCAGTTCAACGGATCGCATGATTCCTCCATACGAGTACCAATCCGCCACATCGGTAGGCAGTGTCTGCCAGTCCAATGTGCTGTCTACCCGGACGATCAACTCATGCCGTCCTGGCGCCAGATGCGGGATCAGAGCGGAGAATTGCGTATAGCCGCCGAAGTGGTAGGCAAGATGTTTGCCATCCACATACACGTCGGCATGATGCAGAATGCCTTCGAAGATCAGACGGATATTGCTTTCTTCGGTGATATCGAAGAAGGTGCGGTACCAGGCTGCGCCGATATATTCAAATAAGCCCAGTTCGTTATTCCAGCAGGATGGAACGACGAGCTTGCGGGAATCGCTTGGGAAGTTGATGAACCATTCCTCGCTGATGCCTGCGTTGCCGGGATCGGTGACGAAATCCCATACTCCGTCGAGCGAACGGGTCTGGCGGGCGATGTGCTGCACAAAAGTACGTCTCAAAGAAAAAATCCCCTTTCATGTCTGTTTCGTAAAGCGTATCATGGAAGAATGGGTAGTCGCTATGGACAAAGGAGTTTATGATTTGTCAAAATCGCTTTGACGGTGGTGAAACATGGATGGAAGAGAGCGCGCACAGAATGTATCGTCTCCGTCTGACGTACGAGAAGCTTCCGGTACCCGGCTGGCGGGATATCCGGAATACGATGGATGTACATTCGCTTTATTGGATTATGAGCGGGGAGGGCGAATTCTCGCATGCTCCTGATGAGGAGCCGATTCGGGTGAAGCCGGGAACGCTGTTGTATTTGAAGCCGGGCTTTTCCTTGACGATGTCGTCCTCCGTGGATCAGCCGCTTTATATACGCATGCTGCTGTTCGATGCCTTCGATGTGCCCTATGAGCACCAAACGTGGCAAAAGCCCGTCTATGTGGACACGCTTCACCTGCCGTTCATCAAGCTATATTCCCCGGAACAGGCTGTTTGGATACAGGAGCAGATCAAAATGATGTGGTCGATCCAGAGCACGGACCCGCACGAAAGGCAAGCGGAATTTCAATATGTGCTTTCGCGGCTGCTGCATTATATGAGGGATACGAACGATTCGGCGGACCCGTATATGAAAGCCTACCAGCAGGCCAAGTTCTGGATAGAAACATGCTACAATCGTCCGCTGAAGATGGAGGAGCTGGCGCGCAGCTTCCATATCTCGGTCTCTCAACTGCGCAAGCTGTTTATGCAGCAGATGGGCATCCCGCCGAAGGAATACTTGAACCGGATTCGCAACGAGAAAGCGAAGACGCTGCTGCTCCTGACGGAGGAACCGATGAAAGCGATCGCGGCCGCTTGCGGCTTTGCGGATGAATTTCATTTTGGTAAAATGTTCCGTGCATGGAATGAGGTATCGCCGGCCCGCTTTCGGGCCTTGTATAAATAGGTAGAGGAGAATGAGCGAACTATGGGAAAAGAGATCGAAAAGAAATTTCTATTGCCTGCGTTTCCGGCAGGCGAGCTGGATGAGGGAACGATTAAGCTGGTGTCCAAGCAGTATATTTACCAAACGTATCTGGCTTTCTCGGAGGACCAGGAAATTCGGGTGCGCAAGCTGGTGGACAGCTCCGGCCAAACGACCTATACGCATACGTTCAAATCAGGACACGGTATGGTCCGGGAAGAGATCGAGTACGGCATCTCGGAGCCGGTGTACAAGCAGCTTCTGGAGCGCACGGGGCTGATCCCGCTGGAGAAGATTCGCACGACGGTGGAGTGCGGTGGATTGTTTTTCGAGATCGATGAGTATAAGCAGGTGGATTTGGCGGTCGTTGAGGTTGAGTTTCCGGATGTCGCAGCAGCCGAGCGCTTTGAAGTACCTGCTTGGTTCGGCCGGGAGCTGGGGGCTGAGGAGGAATTCCGGAACAAGTCCATGTGGATTGCGCTGCAGGACAAATCTTAAAAAGTGCAGGAGGCTAAGCCGTCTCCGCATGGCGGAAGGGGCTTAGCCCTCATCTTCATCTTCACCTTCATCTTCATACCGGTTGCGATTGGGGGAATATAGTGATCAAGGATTTGCTCAACAATTTTGCGCTGCTTGCTGTCTTTACTTTCATTTCGATCCAAACTTTTTATAACCCTGCATGCAGAGCAATTGGGAAATGGAAGTTTCGCTTCTACGTAGGACTGGCTCACGGGATGTATGGCGTCCTGCTTGCTCTGATTGGGGTTCAAGCGGGGGCCAGACATATTCTGGATTTGAAAGCGATTGCGATTCTCATGGCGACGTTCATTGGCGGAAGTTTTTCCGGCTTGATCGCTACGCTGGTGATGATTCTGGGAAGAACGATGATCGATCCGTTTGTCCTGTTCCGCGTAAGTGTACTTGGGCTGCTGATTTTTGCGGGCAGCGCTCTCGTCCATCATTACGTTCACCGGTATTGGAGCAAGTGGGGGCTGCTCATTGCTTGCCCGGTCGTCTTCCTGTTCATTGATATGGTGATTGTGTATCGGCTGCCTTTTGTGGAAATGGTCTTGCCGGCCTTGCTGCTGCATCTGGGCGGCGGGGCGCTTGTCGGAGCGCTGTTCCAGTATTTTATGAAGTCGGAGGAGTTAAGAGGACAACTGCATCATATCAAACAAGAGCTTGCGAGCATATTGAGGCGGCAGCCAGGCATTACGTTCAAGGTGATCAGGATTCAGAATGAACCCGTGTTCACGATGATAGACGGCCAACTGCTGCACGATCTCGGGCTGGAACCGCGCCGGCTCGTCTATCGGGATGTGCTGCCATTAAAGCATTTTACGGCGGAATTCTCGGAGCATTTGAAGCTGAAGTTCGAAGAAGCCTGGCAGGGCCATCAAGTCTCCTATGAGGCTCATCTGCAGGGCAGGACCTTGTTCACGACGCTGCAGCCCGTATTCGATGGGGAACAAGTGGCAGAGATTATCGGCTCGACGACCGATATTACGGAGCGCATAGAAGCGGAGAAACGCGTGCAACAATCGGACCAAGCGAGCCAGGCCAAGAGCCAGTTCATCGCCAAGATGAGCCATGAAATCAGAACTCCGCTCAACGGGATTATCGGACTGACGCGGATTCTCGCGAAAACGCCGCTGTCCGACCATCAGAAAGATTATTTGAGCAAGATCAAATCCTCCTCACACACGCTGCTCGGCATTATTAACGATGTGCTCGATCTGTCCAAGGTGGAAGCGGGCAAGCTGGAAGTGGAGCTTACGGGCTTTCATATCGACGAGCTTCTGAAGGATTTGGCCAGCATTCTCAGCGTCCTGCCGGATAATAAGCCGATCGAGCTGATTTTCAATACGGCTGCCGAGCTCCCTACCCACATACTCGGCGATCCGCTTCGGCTCAAGCAGGTGCTGCTCAATCTGTGCAGCAATGCAATCAAATTCACGACGACAGGCTATGTGATGCTGAAAATCGAGGTGGAGCCTTCATCGTCATCGAGTGAGCACATTATGCTCCATTTCACGATTGAGGATAGCGGAATCGGGATATCGGACGACCGGCTTGCCGCCATATTCGAGCCCTTCTCACAGGCTGACGGATCGACCAGCCGGGAATACGGCGGCACCGGACTGGGCCTTACGATCAGCCAGCATCTGATCAGTCTGATGGGCGGCGTGTTGGAAGCGGCGAGTACGGTCGGCAAGGGGAGCACATTCCGCTTTTCCCTGCCCTTCCAGGTCATTGAAGCGGCGGACCCCGACGCCTGGGACGTTTCCAAGCAGCATGCCCCGTACCGGGTACTTCTGGTACAGGACCATCCGCTAATGAGCGGCGCCTTGCGAGAATCATTGGAGTCGTTCGCGCTGATTGTTACGGACGTATCTTCATGGAAAGCGATGTTCGACCGCCTGAAGGGAGAGGAGAAGTACGATGCAATTCTGCTCGATATGGAAGCCGAAGACATGTACGGTATCGAGACGTGGAATTCGCTAATGGACACGATCTCCAGGGAGCATACGGTTGTCGTAGGCTGCACCTCTCCCTTGGGCAAAGAGGAAATGCTCAAGCTGCCGGCCGATCAGAGACCCGATGCCGTGCTGGTGAAACCGATCTGCCGGTTGGAGCTCTTTCAGACGCTGGATGCCTTGTTCCATCCCCACCCTGCGGCCAAACACGCTGGAAACGGCGACGCTGCGAAGGGACTTGAGACGAAGAAGACAGGCCGCATTTTGCTGGTGGAGGATAATGAAATCAACCGTCAGGTCGCCGGAGAGCTCCTGGAGGAGCAGGGCTACAGCGTCTCGATGGCAGAGAACGGCCAGGAAGCGATCGACGAGCTTCAAGCGAATGCCTATGACTTGGTGCTCATGGATATCCATATGCCGGTTATGGATGGTATGGAGGCGATGCAGCGTATCCGGCAATTTCCGCTTTTTCAGCAGCTGCCGATTGTAGCATTGACAGCCAACGTCGTGAAAGAGGACCATGAGCAATATCTGCGACAAGGAATGAACGATGTCATCAGCAAACCGCTGGATGTGAAACGCCTGTACCAAGTGGTAAGCAAATGGATTGAGCCTCGTCGCGAACAGGCTCATGCGGATGCTTCACCGCCAAGTTCAGCGAATTTCTATATGGACATAGAAGCGATCGATTGGCGGGCGGCACTGGCTCGCGTAGAAGGCAAAGCATCCATTCTGACAGTCATGCTGCATCTGTTTAAGAAAAACTACAGCGGTTTCGCCGAGCAGTTGATCGCGCATCTGCGCGAAGGCGATACAGTATCCGCCAAGAGGGCCGTTCATACACTGCTCGGTGTAGCAGGCAGCCTGTCGGCCGACGGGCTGCGGGAAGCGACGGCTAGGCTGGAACTGGCGATTGCGGAGAGCACAGATCTTCATGTGCCGCTCGCTGCCGTAGCTGCAGAAATCGAACGAATCATCGCCGGCATTCCGGATGAGAAGTGAATGAATAAGGGCGGCCAGGATAAGAAATCCTGGCCGCCCTATGACTTTTTGGACAGAAGTAAGCTTCCTGTGCCATACTTTGGGATAGAAGAAGGAGGTGCAGCTATCATGCAAATCATTCGGCTTGGACAGCAAGACGTCCCGCAGGTGCAAGCCTTAATGCTTGAAGTATGTTCGCGGTTGCCATCGGATGCGCTCTATTCCATGGACCGTCTGGAAGCCTTATACGAATATGTCGAAGAGAAAGGCGAAATGTACGGCGTCTTCCAAGGGGAAGCGCTAGTCGCCTATACGGTGCTCGCCTTCCCGGGGCACGGCGCCGGCAATTTGGGCAGGGAGTTCGGCGTACCGGAGGCCGAGCTTCCGAAAGTCGCTTCGCTGGAGGGGACGATCGTGCACGAATCGGTGCGCGGATCAGGCCTGCAGCGGCGCTTCCACGCCTACCGGGAGCAGCGCGCCCGGGAGAGAGGGATGCTATACTTGTATGCGACCGTGCATCCGGACAATGCCGTCAGCCGGGCCAATCTGGAATCGGCAGGCTTCACGCTGCAGTTCTCGCGTCCGATGTACGGCGGGCTCCCGAGGCAGTGCTATGCGAAGAAATTACTTCGTTAGGGCGAGCTCCTGCACTTTCTTCCATTCGCCAAGCTGCTTTTCCAGTTGAGCCACCAGGGTGTCGACATCTTGCAGGAATTGGTCCCGCTCGGCGGCGTCGACCTGCAGAGCAGCGCTCCGCAGGTCGCTTGCGTCCGAAGCCCCAACCGCTGCAAGCAGCTGGAGCAATTTGCGTTGAATCGGTGCAGTAGGAGCCGCAGCCGCAGCAGTAGTCGCAGCCGTTTCAGCTGTAGCAGCTTGGGAGCCGCTATCCGCTGCAGGAGCTTCGCCAAGCTTATCCGCCTTCGGCGCAGCTTTGGCAGAAGCTTTGGCAGAAGCTTTGGCAGCCGCAGCGGGCTTGGCGCGTTCGGCACGGTTATTTTGAAAGACCGACCATGTCTCTACCAGCTCGGGCCCTGATTTGTACAAGAGCTTGCCTTTGGTGCTCTCGGAGATCTCTTTATCCTTGAACATCTTGGCGATCTTCTTCACGTCGCTGACAGGCATTTCATCCCGCGCCATAATCAGGGCAAGCGGATCGCGGTGCTCGATCGCGAGATCCTTCAGCGGCAGCAGCTGATCCTCGGTCAGCTTGTCCTTGCGAATTTCGGTGCCGCTCACAATCAGCTTTTTGACCGCGTTGCCGAATTTCAGCAGTTCGCATTTATTCTTGATATAAGCTTCGGGCTTGCCCAGCTTGCTGGAGAGATATTTCAGCGAGGAGCTGAACTTCGCATCATGCATCAGCTTGTGGAATGCCTCTCCTTCCTCAATGGGGGAGAAGCCCTCCCGCGTCAAATTCTCCGCAATTTGCTCCAAATAAATTTCCATCTCATCCGTAACCGTCGAGACGATGCAGGCCATGGTAGGTTTCCCCAGCATTTGACTAGCTTTGTAGCGGCGGTTTCCGTAAATGATTTTGTATCTCCCGTCTCCCGTCGATCTGACTTTAATCGGAGAAAGCAAACCGATCTCCCCGATACTTTTCATCAGCTCCTGCAAAGCTTCTTCATCGAACTGGTATCTGGGCTGGTCCTTGTCCTCGTCAATGAGCTCGATTGGAATTTCTAATATATTCATAGCAAGTCTCCATTCGTTCAATTGTTCCTGATTTATTATATAACAAGGGGCAATTCGTGGAAATCTTTTCTACAGTCCGACATTGCGTTGTTTGAATTCCGTTGGGGTTAAGCCTGTAACCGCTTTAAAATTTCTGCAAAAATAATGAATGCTCGAATAGCCCAATTGCATGGCGACTGCTTCGATCGACTGCTCGTGGAGCAGCAGAAGCTGCGCCTGCTTGACCCGTTCGAGGATCAAGTAATGCTTCGGGGCATAGCCAGTTGCCTCGCGAAACAATTCTGCGAAGTACGTCGGGTGGTAGCCGCAGATGGCGGCCAGCTCCGGCGTTGTCCAGTTGCGGGATGTTTCCTTATGAATCGCTTCGATGGCAGCGGCGATTTTGCTATGCTCGCCTGCGGCCCGGAACCGTTTATCGATCTGGTAGCGCAGCAGCGTGGTCAGAATTTGAATGAGATATCCGCGGGCGATCGCGCCATAGCCGGGCTCCTGATGAAGGTATTCCTTGGCAATCCGCGCGAACAAGCCTTCAAGCTGCGTCACTTCGTAGAAATTCCACAGATCTACGTCGCCATGGCCTTCTACATGCACCGAGTAGGTTCTGGCCGGCTGAGCCAAGCTCCCTCTGCCGTGCATGACGATTCGCGGCTCGGGATGGACCGCTTCGCTCGATGCGGAGTCCCAGCTGAAATGAATGCTGCCCAGCGTAGAAGGACCCTCTGAGGAAATGGCCAGACGATGCGGCGTATCGGCTCCGTAGAACAGACAGCTCCCCGGGAGCAGATGCAGGCATTTTCCGGCGAACTCAAAGGTCGCAGCGCCGGACACCACCAAGATGAGCTGACAGTCGGGGATGGTGCGCGGGCCCCAGCAGGTGCCGGCAGGGGACTGGAAGTAATTGGCGAAGTTAACCGTCGGCCGCAGGTTTCCGAGTGATCCCAGATGAGTTTTCATGTAAACATCACCCTCGCAAGGCAAAGATTTAACTCTATTGTTTCACCAAATGGGGAGTTGTGCAAGAACGGAATGAGCGTGTCCGGGCGTTCGATCCCCTATAAAAAGATTGATCTCGTTTTTAGTAGGTGATATAACAGTCGGTGTCGAATTATGGCACTGAAGCTTACAAATGACGGGGGTAGAGTACATGAAAACGATGCAGTATACGATATTAGCTCTAGTTTTCGTCATACTAGTTTCATCCTCCGAGTTTATGTTGGGGAAGTATAAGAACTCATTGATGAATGAACTTTATATGAGCGAGCAATCTCAATTATCCGCCAGGGCGCTGGCATTGGAATCGGTCATTGACCGTAACTTCAATCTGATGGTCAGTCTGGAGGCTTTCGTGAGCTCCAGCTATCTGGTTAATAAAACGGATCAAGAAGTTGTGGATTACATAGCCTCCCTTTATCTAGGCGCGCAAGCCTCTACGCTCAACATCATCATTGCACCCGGCGGCGTCATGAAGTTCATTTTTCCGCTCAAAGGCAACGAGTCTATCGTCAATTGGGATTTGTTGAAGGACCCGCGCGAGAATGTGCAGCAGCAAGTATTACGTTCCTTGCAAACGAAAAAAATGACGATGGACGGTCCGTTTAAGCTGCTGCAAGGGATGAACGGTTTAGTCGCCCGCAAGCCGATTTATCATGACGGCGTGTTCTGGGGCTTTGTTTCCGTCGGGGTCGATCTCGACCACCTGCTGTCCGAAGCGGAGCTGAAAGAAGAAGAGGCGCGGCATGAGCAGCTGGCGATCCGCAGCGCGGGCCTGCCTGCTTTTTTCGGAGACGATGCCGTCTTTCAATCGAATCCGTTGACGGCTGCCGTCGAGTTCGGGGATAACAAATGGGAATTGGCCGCCTTGCCCCAGATTAGCGCCGTTCAGAGCATCGAGAAGCAAATTCTCATGACACGCAGCTCCTTTATTACGATACTGATGCTCGGCTTGATCTTCTTCCTGTACATGATCAGGCAGAGGGATATGCTCAGCCGGGCCGTGAACGAGCGAACGCAGGAGCTCCAGCTTGCCAATGAAGATCTGACGGCGATGAATGAGGAGCTGCTGGCCGGTCAGCAGGAGCTCCAGCAGTCGACCAAGCGGCTGCAGGAATCCGAGCATATGCTCTCTTACATGGCGTACCATGATGTGTTGACCGGCATTCATAACCGGGCGCATTTTCAAATGGTTTTGAAAGAACAGATTGTATATAAGGAAATAAGCCAATCCTCTTTAGCCGTACTGTTCTTTGATTTGGACAATTTCAAAATGGTGAATGATTCGCACGGCCATCATATGGGCGATCTCATGCTGCGCGAGGTGGTGAACCGGATCTTGCAGTCCGAGCTCACTTATCATACATTCGCCAGGTTCGGCGGCGATGAGTTCGCCATCCTTCTGGAGGACTATGCGAATGTAGAGGAGATTGAGCGCTTCTGCGAGAAGCTGATCGATATTTTGAAACCGCCGTGCCATCTGTCGGGCCGTTCCTTCTTCATCAGCGCCAGCATCGGCATCGTGCAGTATCCGCATGGTGGACGGACGTGGGATTCGCTGCTCAAAAACGCCGATATCGCCATGTATATGGCGAAGAAAGAGAGCGGCAGCTCCTACAGCTTCTTCAACCAGCAGATGGCGATGAAATCCGTATCGAAGCTCGAGATGGGGAATCACCTCAGGCAGTCGATCGAGCGAGGCGAGCTGGAGATTGTGTACCAGCCTCAAGTAGATTGCCGGTTAGGCAAAATCGTTGGAGTTGAGGCGCTGCTGCGTTGGAATCACACGACCAAGGGATATATATCCCCGTCGGAATTCATCCCGATTGCGGAAGAGATGGGCTTCATCGTAACCATTGGCGAATGGGTGCTGCGAGGGGCTTGCCGGCAGATGAAAGCGTGGCACAGTCTGATGGACGAGAAGCTGACGCTTTCCGTCAATCTATCGGTGAAACAGCTGAACGATGAGCGATATATTCAGAAGGTAAGCCAGATCCTTGAGGAAACAGGCATTGAGCCCCAGTATTTGGAAATGGAAATTACGGAAAATGTGGCGATGCTGGATGAGCAGCTGGATGCGCTTGGCCGGTTGAGGCAGATGGGAATTTCGTTATCCGTCGATGACTTCGGAACCCATTATTCATCGCTCAGTTATTTAAAAAGATTCCCCGTTACCAAAATCAAGCTCGACCAGTCTTTTGTCCGCGGCATCCAAACCGATGATAAAGACCGGGCCATGATTAAGGCGATCATCTCGGTGGCCAAATCGTTCCAGCTTCAAATCATCGCCGAAGGCGTCGAAACGGAGGAGCAGGCCGGCTTCCTGGTCGCCAACGGCTGCCGCCACATTCAAGGCTATTACTTCTTCAAGCCGATGAATCCGGAGCAGACCTGGAGCGCTTTGCAAATGAATTTGCAGCCGAAGCTGGCGTTTCTCGTCTCTTAACAGCAAAAATCTCCCCCGCCATACGGCAGGGGAGATTTTTCTTTATAGAGGTACGATTTGTTTTTGTTTGTTTTTGAAGTAAACCCAATGTTGGAAGCCGATCTCTTTCAGCGTCTTGCTGACCTCGTGCCAATCGTCGCCAACCCGGCTAGGGATATGGGCATCCGAGCCGAACGTCACTTCAACCCCATAATGCAGAGCCTGCTCCAGAATGGCATGGGATGGGTACCAGCCGCCGACATCTTTGGTCTTGCCGGATGTATTAATTTCAATGGCAACACCGGACTCACCGATGACTTTAAGCGTTTCATTAACCGCCGGGGTCGGAATATCCGAGAATGCGGGATAGAACCCTTTCATCGCATCGATATGTCCGAGAATCTGAAACATGCCGGAACGCGCAGATTCCGCGATAAGGCGGTAATATTCTTCTTTGTGCTCGATGTGCTGCTGTGCGTTCAGCTTCTTCCATCTGTTGCGGTTAAAAATGCTGACTCCGCCGGATAGATGCACGGAACCGATTATGTAGTCGAACGGATATTTGGCATATTCCTGACGGTAAATGTCTACGTGCTCCGGGAAATAATCGGATTCTACGCCTAAGAGCACATCGATTTTGCCCTCATATTCTTTCTTGAGCTGTAATACTTCCGCCACATAGCGGGGAAATTCGCTCTTCGCCATGGCGATCAGGGGTTGGGCGTGATCTTCCGGACTTCCGAAATAAGGGGAGTGGTCTGAAATTCCGATCACTTGCAAACCGGCTGCAATCGCGGCTTCGATATAATCGCGTATTGAATCCTGGGCGTGTCCGCATCGGTCATGATGGGTATGTAGGTCAAATTTCATACGAGAATACCTCCTAAGCAATGTATGTTATTCAGAACCGAGAAATTGTGTTTCCGGCATTCCTTTCAAGTCTAGCAGGAATTGCTGCATGGCAGAATTTAAGTAGCGTCCTGACTTATATACTACACCGACGGGATGGGTTATATCCAATTCGTTGACCTTCACCATTTTCAAAGTGCCATGACGCAGTTCGTCAGCGACAGACATCTTGGAAATGATGGCAACGCCAAGGTTTAACTCGACCATTCGTTTCACTTCTTCACTGCTGGAGAGTTCCATGACAATATGCGGAGAGACATCGTAGGTTTTGAAAATTTGATCGACGAACCGCCGTCCGGCTGTTTCCGGCGAAAGCATAATGAAAGGAATATTGCGCAGCTTCTCAATCGATAGATGAGCGAACCTGGCAAGCGGATGATGGGTCGATACGATGAGCTCGAATGTGTCGTAGTAGAGGACGGATGTTTCAAGCGCCTGATTTTTCTCGAATAAATACGTAATCCCGATATCGATCTGGCTGTTCTCTACCGAGTTCATGATCTGGGATGATGTCATGGAGTGAATCGTTGTTTTGATCAAGGGAAATTGGTCTTGGAAATAAGAGAGTACCCGAGGCAAAATCTGCATCGCAATCGACGTTGTCGTCCCAATGTGAATGTGGCCCTGCGGGGTTTGGTGCAAGTCGGACAATCGCTGCTTGAGGTCGCTGGCGATCCGCAGCATTTTCTCGGCGTGCTCTAGAAACAGCTTTCCGCTATCCGTTAAAGTGACGGGTTGGTTGCGATCGATGAGGATTGTGCCGAATTCGTCTTCTAGGCTCTTGATTTGCGCGGAAACGGCAGGTTGGGTCAAGTTGAGAATTTCGCCAGCTTTACGAAAGCTCATCGTCTTGGAGATCGTGAGCAATGTTTCCAACTGGTTCATATTCATGGGCATACCTCCTGCTTGACAATTTATTTACAAATAAAATTTATCGAAATTGTAAAGAACAATAAAAAGCTTTTGTAACCCTATTATATGATACGAAACGTAGGTCGGCAATCCTTGCAGCCGGAAGTGGGGCTCGACAGGAGCTTTGGGGGGGCTGGACAAGGAAAGGCTGATTTTCATTGCCATATACTCAAATTTGATTATAATATTTTATATATATTAAATTGAATGTTAAAGGAGATTCACTTTCATGTCGTTAACGCGCAAATCCAACCCAACCTGGACGGTTGTCGGATTGATGCTGGGACTGCTGCTGGCTTCGCTGGATCAGACGATCGTCTCGACGGCGATGCCGACCATCGTGTCCAAATTAGGCGGCTTCAGCCAATTCGTTTGGGTCTTCTCGGCGTATTTGATTGCCAACGTGGCCGCTATGCCGATTTTCGGGAAGCTGTCGGATATGTACGGCCGCAAGCTTTTCTTCATTATCGGTATTATCGTATTCATGATTGGCTCCGCTCTATGCGGAACGGCCGCATCGATGACGCAGCTCATCGTCTACCGGGCGATCCAGGGGATCGGCGGCGGCGCTCTGATGCCGATTACGTTCGCCATTATTTTTGACATTTTCCCGCCGGAGAAACGGGGGAAAATGCAGGGGTTGTTCGGAGCCGTATTCGGACTATCGTCCGTCCTCGGCCCGATTATCGGAGCTTATTTCACGGATCACGTTACGTGGGAATGGATTTTCTTCATCAACCTTCCGCTTGGCGTCGTATCGCTATTGCTTATTATTTTCGCTTACCATGAGTCGGTTGAGCACAGCAAAGCCAAGATTGACTGGAGCGGAACCATTCTGCTGACGGCCGCGATCGTATCGCTTATGTTTGCGCTTGAGCTCGGCGGCAAAGAGTATGCTTGGGGTTCCTGGCAAATCATCGGCTTGTTCGCCGGATTCGCCGTTCTGCTGGGCGTCTTCCTGATGGTTGAGAAATACGCGGCTGAGCCGATCGTGCCGCTGGATCTGTTCACTAACCGCCTGTTCACGGCGAGCATGGGCGTCAGCTTCGCTTACGGGGCTGTGCTTATCTCGGCCGGTACGTATATTCCGTTGTTTATTCAAGGGGTCTTCGAAGGCTCGGCCACGAATGCGGGCTCAACGTTAACACCGATGATGCTCGGCGTCGTCGTCAGCTCCGCACTCGGCGGACGTTTCATCGGGAGGTTCTCCTACCGCAATGTGATGCTCGTCTCCGTTGCGCTGCTGCTGATTGCGACATCGCTGCTCGGCGGCATCTCCTTCGAATCGAAACGCGGGACCATCATAACATTTATGATTCTGATGGGGCTAGGGATCGGTGCTAATTTCCCGATCATGTCCATGTCCGCGCTGCACAAAATTGATTTCCGCCGCAGAGGCACCGTCACCTCGCTGGTCGGCTTCTTCCGTTCCGTAGGCTCTGCGATTGGCGTTGCCGTATTCGGCAGCATTCAGGTCAACTCGCTAAGAGATAATATTACGGCTTCCCTGCAAGATCCGGCGATGGCGGAGAAATTCCACGATGCCCGCATCCTGCTGCAGCCGGAGGTTAGAGCGGGCATTCCTCCGGAAGTACTGCACAAGCTCCTGACGGCGCTCGCCGATTCGATTGCGGTTGTCTTCCAAACGACGATCGTACTGGCTGCGATCGGCCTCGCTTTCATTCTGCTGATGGGGAACGCAAAGCTGGAAGTAGGGAGTGCGCCCGTTAAGGGGAATGCGCCTGCGGGACATTAGGAGGTAACTGCGATGTCGATGAAGCTTGTCATACTCGGACTGCTGATGGAAGCTAACCGGCATACCTATGACATTCGGCAAACGATGAAAGAAAGAGGCATGAACAATTACATGAAGCTGCAGGACGGGTCTTTGTATTATGCAATGGACCAACTGCGGAAGGACGGCCACGTTGAAGCGCTGGAAGTTGTGCGGGATACGAACCGGCCGGAGAAAACCGTATTCCGGATAACGGAAGCCGGTAAAGTCAAATTTCAAGAGCTGCTGATCGAGCAGCTGCATGAGGATTTCAAGCACTATCATCCGCTTTATGTCGCCCTGCCGTTCACCGTGCACGGGGATCAAGCGAAGATCGCCGATATTCTCGAGAATAAAATTATGGCCCAGAGAATGCTCATGAACAAAATGAGAAGCTTGTATGAAGAGCACCGGAGCATCGTACCGCGCGTCATTCTGCAAATGATGATCGGCACGTATAAGCGGGCGTTCAGCGAGATGAAATGGCTGGAGCAGCTGCAGAAGGACGCCCGCGAGGGACGGCTGCAGGAAAGAAACGCTCCGCCCGAAGTGGACTGGGATTGAAGAAGAGGATGTACCCGCCATTAGCTTGGCGGGTACATCCTCTTCTATTATACGGCGATCATTTCCCGGGAAGAGCCGTAAGCTGCGCGAGGAAATGCTGCAAATCGTCGCACACGAGATCCGGTGTCGCGCCCGCCGACGCGAGCTGCTCGTGCACGTTGTCCGGCGTGGCGACGCCCGTCAGCACGAGCGCCGTGCGGCAGCCCGACACCGCTCCTCCGCGGATGTCGGTGTGCACGTTGTCGCCGATGACCCAGACATCGGCGGCCGGAAGGCCGAGCCGCTCGATGGCGTAAGCCATGATGATCGGCGAGGGCTTCCCGATCACCACCGGCTCCACGCCGGAGGCGGCGGTGATCGAAGCGGCCAGGGAGCCGGCCCCTGGCATGAGGCCCCCGTCCGACGGCAGCAGCCGGTCGGGGTTCGTTAACACATAGGTCGCGCCATTCTTCAGGTGGCGGACCGCTTCCGTCAGCTTCTCGTAGGAGAAGCTGCGGTCAATTCCTTGGACGACGTAATCCGGCGTCGTCGTCCCGTTCAAGGCGAAGCCGGACGCCTCCAGGGCGATCCGCAGCCCGGCTTCGCCGATCATATGCACGCGGCTGCCTCCGCGCTGCTCGGACAAGTACTTGGCGGCGGCCTGCGATGAGGTGTAGATCGCCGCCGCCGGCACTTCGATGCCGAACGGAAGCAGATGTTCGGCCACTTGTTCCGGTGTCCGGGACGAGTTGTTCGTCACCAGCAAGTACGGCAGGCGCTGCTCCTGCAGCCATTGAATGAAAGCCGCTGCATGAGGAATCGGTTCATGCCCCCGGTATAGCGTGCCATCGAGATCAATAATAAAACCGTACATTATGCGGACACTCCCTTGTTGTCTTTGATTTGTGTGGAAGGAAGCGTGATTTCGACCGTCGTTCCTTCATCAAGCTTGCTCCGAATCTCCATTAATCCGCCATGGGCTTCGATAATGCGGAAACAGACCATGAGGCCAAGTCCCGTTCCTTTCTCCTTCGTACTATAGAAAGGTTCCCCCAGCTTCGGCAGTCGTTCGGGCGCGATGCCGCATCCTTGATCGATGAACCGAATCAGGATGCTGCGGCCCGTCGGGGCGGGTTCGGCTTGGATGCGCATAACGCCTCCTTGCTCCATGGATTCGAGCGCATTTTTCATGATATTAATGAAAACCTGTTTAATCTGGTGCTCATCGCAGGAAACGAGCGGAAGGCCGGGCGCAATCTCCGCTTCGATCTCGATGTTTCCCAGCAGCGCTTGGGGCTGAAGGAGTTCAATCGTGCTCATGACGATCGAGTCCACCGTTCTTGTGGCGAAATTAGTTGCCTGCGGCTTGGATACGAACAGGAACTCGTTGACGATAAACTCGATGCGCTGCAGTTCGCTTTGCATGATTTCGATGTAATATTGCTCTTTGGTGTTGTTCTTCTTCAATAACTGCAAGAATCCTTTCAGAGCGGTTAACGGGTTGCGGATTTCGTGGGCTACGCCGGCAGCCAGCTGGCCAACCGCAGAAAGCTTGTCTGACTTGATTAGCAGCTCTTGGGTCTTTTTCAGCTCCGTAATATCTTTGAACGTAATAACCGTGCCGATAATGTGGCCCTTTCCTTCCAGAATCGGGCTGGACATGTACTCGACAGGGAAGGGGGTGCCGTCCTTTCTCCAGAACAGATCCTCCCGCAGGACCGGAGCGTCCCTGTTCAGAATCGTGTTCAGAGCGGGGCTGTCTTCAGGAGCATACAGCGAGCCGTCGCTCTTCTGCGGCCGGATCAAATTATGAATTTGCCGGCCGAGCATTTCGTCGACCTTCCAACCGGTAATGGCCTCGGCAGCCTGGTTCCAGAAAATGGTGCGTCCGCTCATATCGATCCCATAAATGCCTTCCGATACGGAATTGAGAATGAGCTGATTCTGCTTATACAGCTTGTCGATCACCTTTTTCTGCTCCTTGACTTCAGTGAGGTCTTTGAGAATGGCGTAAACCCCTACGACTTGGCCTTCGACCATCGTGGGAACGAAGGTGACGTTGGACGGAATGGGAAACCCGTTCTGATGAAGGAAAGCAGCCTCGAAATTTTGCGGCATCCCGGCCGAAGCCACCTGGAAGTGATGCAGCGCTTTGAGCAGATCCGGCGGAGAAATCATCGGAATGAAGGACGTCAGCATCGAATTCTCTTGTCCCAGTCCGAGCATGCTCTCGAGCCCGTGGTTGGTCGACAGCACTTCGCCGTCCAAGCTGAAAGCGATAATCGAATCGGGATGATTGTCGTATAGGGACTGGTACCGCTCCGCAGTTTCCTGAATTGCCGCTTCCTTGCGCCTGATCGTTCGGATGCCATACCAGCCTAGTCCGAGTATGGAGATAAATATGACAATATCAACGGTTATTCCGATCGAACGATAGTTTGTCATAAAGGAAAGTTGATGTACAATGAAGAGATCCACACCGATAAGCAGTAGAGCGACGATATGATATACAAGTATATGCCGGGATAGCGCCCAATGCCCGGTTGTCGTTTTCTGTTTCATCATGGCAGTCCTCAGCGCTCCTTTGAAGGGAATATTCTCCATTAGTGTATCAGGATTCGACACGTTTTTATATATTCTTCCAGATTCATATTGTCATTTCCTGCCTTTAAAACGATAAGATCAAAGCTCGACAATTCCAGTATGAACGCAGGATCCTTGCATGTATGTGAGTAGAAGGAACTATTTTATGAATAAAAACAGTATACTTGTCCTAGTATTTTAGGTATAATGTTGAAAAAGGTCGTTTTTCTGTGGAACTTATTCACAAATTGAGATCGGAGCGGAGCTATGAAGGCTGAGTACATTAATCCTTTTTTGGAGTCGGCTAGAATTGTCATCGAGCTGGTTGCTAACATACGCCCAACTACGGGGCAGCTCGGCGTCAAAGACGTCAAATTTGTGGAAAAGTATATTTGGATCCAAATCGGGATGACCGGTCAAATGGAAGGCGATATCGTATTCGGTTTGGCGGAGGATGTCGCATTGAAGATGGTTTCCGCGATGATGGGCGGGTTCGTTATAACGGAGATGGACGAAATGGGCAAAAGCGCTATATCGGAGCTTGGCAACATGATTAGCGGCAATGCCAGTACGATGTTGTTCAATCAAGGCGTGAGAGTCGATATCACTCCTCCTAAGCTCGTTCAATCCGCTACGGCAGCGGGATTTGTGCCGAAGAAAGCTTTGACCATTCCATTGATTATGGATAGTATTGGCGAACTGGACATTCAAGTGTTAATTACGTAATATGTAATTGAATATAAGTAATCGGAATGGAGTCCAGCATGAGCGGTCTCCATTTTTTTGTAATCCCAAGGAAACGAGGAGACATGACGTTGAATTTAGCGAACCAAATTGTCTTGATTACTGGAGCTTCCAGCGGTATAGGCGCAGTCATGGCGCAGCAATTCGCCGCTTTGGGGGCCATTCCCGTTCTGACGGCGCGCAGCACGGATAAACTCGAAGCCATTGCAGCCGGTATCGGGGGGCAGCATGCGGTGTATGCGCTGGACGTGACGAATACGCAGCAAGTGCACGATGTGGTGGATCAAGTGATGGCCAAGTTTGGCCGCATCGATATTCTGATCAACAATGCAGGGTACGGCATTTTCGAAGCTTTTGCCGGTGCGCCATTAGAGCATTTCGAAGATATGATGAACGTCAATTACATGGGAACGGTGCGCTGCACGCAAGCGGTGCTGCCTCATATGCTGAAAGCGGGGAGCGGGCATATTGTGAACATAGCTTCGATGGCGGGCAAGATCGGCTCGGCCAAATCGACGGGCTACTCGGCGACCAAGCATGCCGTGTTGGGGTTCACGAACAGCTTGCGCCAGGAGCTGATGAAAACGGGGATCTCGGTCACCGCCATTAACCCGGGGCCAATCTCAACCCCTTTCTTCGATAAAGCGGACCCGAGCGGGAATTATGTGAAGAACGTATCCTGGTTCATGCTGAAACCGGAGAAAGTGGTGAAGGAGCTGATCCACGCGGTGCAGAAGAAAATTCCGGAGAAGAACCTTCCTTTCGTGGCGGGCGTGGGCATTAAGCTGTTCCATTTGTTTCCGCGGATGTTCGACCGTCTGGCTGCAGGGATATTGAACAAAAAATAAAGCGGACCCCAGTCCTCCGATGGGGATTCCGCTTTTTTCTATAACGACCTACTTAGGCTCGGGCTTCTTCGCTTGCAGCGCTTGGTTCAGATCGCGTATTTCTTCAAATATGCGGCGCACCTCGACTTTGCTTTCCGGATGCGTCTGGTTCCAGTGGGAGGTCAGAGCGGGCAGCGATTTGTGGACATGATTGAAAAATGCCCATATTTTGATCTTCTCCAACATTTCAGGCGAAGTGTCGCCGGTAATCAGCTCGGCTGTTTTCAACACCAGGGCGTTGAACTCTTTATCAAATTCTGAATTCATAGTTTCATCCCTTCGGATGGAAAATAGTAAGAACACTTTTAGTTTATATGATCATCTGACAGCTGTCAAAATGGGGGGAAACTATGTCTATTGCCCAATTGCAGGATGGCCAACTCCTAAGCCGGGAGCCGGCTCGCTGCTTCGCGAAGCAAGTATCGTTATACATACTTACCTATGTCAGCCAAGGCCTCAAGGTGAAAGGTTTATTGGCCGTTCCGGAAGGCGGCGGGCCATGGCCGGCCGTTATTTACTGCCGCGGCGGCATTAAGCGTGTCGGCATGGTACGCAAGCGCCGGATCATTTCAATGGCCAAGCGCGGATTTGTCGTGTTCGCCCCTTATTACCGGGGAAATGAAGGCGGCGAAGGTCATGAGGATTTTGCCGGTGAAGACAGATTCGATCTCTTTCATGCGATCCCGCTCGTGCAGTCATTGGAGGAAGTTGTGCCCGGGCCGGTCTCTTTGATCGGATTTTCCCGCGGGGCGGTTATGGCGATGCGTGCGGCAAGGGAATGCAGCGGAGTCGGCGCGGTAGTCGTCTGGAGCGGCGTGAGCGATATGCTGGACACATACGAGCAGCGAGTGGATTTGCGGCGAATGCTGAAGCGGGTGGTCGGACACCCGAAGAAGCAGGAACAGGCCTACATCGACCGCTCGCCGGCGCATTGGGCGCATGAGATCGATCTGCCCATCTATATCGTTCACGGCACGAACGACACGCAGGTGAATATCAGTCACGCCAGGAAATTGGCCGGAGCCTTGGACCAGGCCGGCAAGCCGTATACGATGGCGCTATTTAACGGACTTGACCACCGGTTCCCCCGGAGAGAGGATGAAAAGGCGCTGGATGACGTATTTGCATGGCTTCGCGCAACAACCCAACGAACCTGAGCTGGGGATGGATTTGTTTACCATATTTTCTCGTTTTTTTTGTTGTTTACTCCTTGGCTATGCCCTAAAATAGGGGTAGGATTACAGTCCAGATTTTACCTGGTCGGCAAGGGGGCGGTTGTTTCGAAGTCTCTCAGATTATTGTTCAGCAGTGATTTTTATATATTAGAGAAGAGTGAACAGGAGCAGATTTACCAGGAATTTTATCTCCTTGTTTATCCTATGGTGCATTTTATTCTTAGGGATCACGCTGCCGTCGAAGACATTATTCAAGAGTCTTTTTTGCGTGCTGTGCGCAAGGCGCCGCTGCTCCAGGAGATTGATAAATACGAAAGCTGGATCAAAAGGCTGACCCGGAATGTAACCCTGAATCATCTCCGTAAGCATAAGCGAAACCGCGATGAATTGGAGACGGATTTCATGTTGAGCATCAAAGAGACGGCGCCGACCTCCGATTATTTGAATTCGCTGGATCAGGAGGTTGAGCTGAAGCTGATGAGGGAAGCGATCATTTCATATATCAATCAACTGAGTCCCTCTTACCGGCAAATTATTGCGATGAAATGGATACATAACTTGTCCTACAAAGATATGGCGGTAGAGCTTGGAGTTACCGAGGGAGTCGTTCGGCAGCGGTTATTCCGGGCTCGGGATGTTATCAAGCAAAGGCTGCTGGAAGAGTGGGGCACGGGGAAATAAGAGTCCGCAGAGGGGCTCTTATTTTTTGCTTATGCGTAAGGGAGAGAGGATCTCATTTGTAACGGCATCCGGCGTGGCATATAATAGGTTCATCAGCAAGAAGAAAAGGGGTTTCGTCCATTGGGTACAAGCTTTGAACAGCTGCAAATCGCAGAGCCATATGTAAATAAACTGAAAGAAATGGGAGTAACCGAACCGACGCCGATTCAAGCGGAAGCGATTCCCGTTATGAAACGAGGCAGCGATGTCATCATTCAATCCCAAACGGGTACAGGCAAAACCTTGGCCTATTTGCTGCCTGCTCTGGAAGTCATCGATCCCGATCAGAAGCAGCTGCAAGTGGTTGTCATAGTCCCGACAAGGGAGCTCGGCATGCAAATTATGCAAGAGATCGAGAAGCTGACCGCCGGCGGCCCGATCCGTTCGCAATCCTTGATCGGCGGGGCGGCCGTAGCCCGGCAAGTCGAGAAGCTGCGTCTTCACCCTCACATCGTCGTTGGAACGCCGGGACGGTTACTTGAGCTGATGAAGATCAAAAAGCTGACCCTGCACCATGTGAAGCTGGGCATCGTCGATGAAGTCGATCAGGTGTTCGAGCTGAGCTCCATGCAGGATGCCGAAGCGGTGTTGAAAGGCATGCTGAGGACGTGCCAGAAGGTGTTCGTCTCCGCGACGATTCCGCAGAGCACGGAAGATGCGGCCAGCCGGTGGCTGAAGGAGCCGGTGATCATCAAAATCAATCCGAGCCAGCGCACGTCGGAAACGCTCGAGCACCTGTATGTCGTGTGCCAGGAACGCGAGAAAATTGATACACTCCGCAGGCTCGTACGTCTCATTAAGCCGAAATCGGCGATCGTCTTCATCAATGTGACGGACGATATTGCCGAAGTGGTGGCGAAGCTGCAATATGTCGGATTATCCGTTGAAGCACTGTACGGAGAAGCGAGCAAACAAGACCGGGCCAAGGTGATGGGGAATTTCCGGGACGGGAAATTTCAGCTGCTCCTGGCCACGGATGTTGCGGCGCGAGGGCTTGATATTGAAGGCGTGACGCATGTGTTCCATTTGGATCCGGCGACGAACGCGGAGTATTACCTGCACCGCGTCGGCCGGACAGGCCGGATGGGCCGCCAAGGCACGGCCATTTCTATCGTGACCCCGAAAGAGCAGTTCATTCTCGAGAAATTCGAGAAGCAGCTCGGGATCACGATCGCGCCGAAGGCGATGTACGAGGGCCGGCTCGTCGACCCGGCCCTCGACCGCAGCGCGGCTGCCATGCGCAGCCGCCGCGAAGCGGCGCGCCCGCGGGGCGCAGCTCCTGCGAGCGGCGGCTTCGCCGGCTCGCGGGAGGCTGCCGCGCCAGCGGGCGCGGTGCGCACGAGCGCTGCGGCTGCGGACGCGCGCGAGGGATCGGGCGCTGCGCCGGCTAGGCCGGCAGCGCCGGGACGCACGGCCGCCGCGGGCAAGGCCGTGAGCAAGGCTCAGCGCGAGCGGGATCGCAAGAGCAAGGGCGCTCCCCGCTGGCTGAAGGAGAAACAGCAGAACAAAGAGTAGGAGTCCAGCCGCTGGGGGGAATCCGCTCAACACTCTTTCTGCGAGGTGTGAAACGTGCTGAAAAAATTATTCATTTTCATCGTTGCGGTCCTGATCGTCGGATCGGTCGCAGGGGTATTTATTATCCGGCACATCAAACCTGCTGAAGATCTGGATCTGAACTATCAAAACATCTCGATCGGCAGCAAAGTCGCAGACATCGTGAAGAACCGGAAGCTGGAAGTACAAGTCACCGAGGAGGATTTGAACAATCTCGTGAAGCAGCAGCTGGCCGCGCATTCGGAATTGCCTAACGGCATCCGGGTCGAAGGGGCCAAAGTCACGCTGCAGGGCGCGAACTTGGTGGCGGATCTTAATGTCAATTGGCAAGACAAGGTGCCGGTCGGCGCTCAGCTATTGTTTACACTCGCATGGAATCCGCCTAATCTGATCATCGAGCATCAGTCGACACAGGTCAAAGGGGTGCGAATTCCGCGGGAATGGGTTCAGCTTGCTCCGATCGAGATTCCGATTGAGGAGCACTTGCCTTTGCTGATCGGTGTGAAGGATGTGCAGTTCCAGGAGAAGTCGATCGTCGTACAGTTGAAGGCACTAAGATAGACAAAGAAGAGGAAGGACAGCCCGGGAGGGTGTCCTTCCTCTTCTTTGTATAGGGTGACCGCGAGGTATTGGCTCCGGCTGATATGATCAGCGGCTGAAGCCTGGCGCCTCGTTCTAGGCGGCGTTGCGGCGTTGCGTCTAATCGGGCAAATAGCAGAATGTATTGTAAATTTCATATAGGATGATCGAATTTACCTTAGTTAATGGGGAATGCATATGATTTTTCATATAGAATAAACGAATTTACCCAGTTAGCGGTAAATGTATGTGATTTTTCATACAGATTCCCCTTAGGACCGCCAGGAGAATGAACGGACGGTCCCTATTCCTTATACAGCCTGCCTAGCTTCCGTAGTATCGTGCCGCTTCGCACCTTGAACCTTCCACTTGCGGGAATAGACGACAATGCCGAATACGATGCACATGCCGGCCAAAACAAACCAAATCGATAAGCCGACGGCGAATTTATCCATTCCCCAGCCTACGCCCAACGGCAGAATCGAACCGCCCAAGCCGCCCGCTGCGATGAGCGTGCTGGTCGTTTGTTCGGTGCGCCCGGGCAGCAGTTGATTGGCATAGATCAAGGCTACGGCGAACATCCCGGACATGAAGATGCCAAGCAAGAGGACGACGGCGAAGGAGCTCCACAGCTGCGAGCTGAACAACCACAGGATGACCGTGACCAAGCTGCCGCCGAAGGAGACCGCCAGATAGCGGAAATAGGTCATCTTCTCGGCAAGTACACCGGCGAACAGACGGCCTGCCACCATGGCGATCCAGTAGGCTGTCACCGCAAGGGAGGATACGGAGCTGGAAGTGTTCAACTGATCGATAAAGATGGAAGGCAGGAAATTCACGATCGTATTTTCCATGCCTACATAGATGAAGAAAACGAGCATGAACAGAATAAGGAAGGTGAGCGAGCTCTTGGTTAGCGCCGGCGGCTTCTCTTCCTGCTTCGTGCGGTCCGCTTTATGCGCGAGCAGGGCATCGTGCTCGCCCAGGGACAGCTTTGACCAAATCACGCCGGTAAGCAGAGCGCTTACGCCGAGAAGCATGAAGCCGTATTTCCATAAGCCGTTTGCAATCAGAAGACTGGAGACAACCGGCATAATTAACGCGCCAAGCCCGAAGAATACTTCCAGCTTGCTGAAGGCCGAAGCCTGCTTATCCTTGGCCGCCATCAAGACGAAGGTGGAGATGCTCGATTCCACAAGTCCGAAAGCTATGCCTGCTAGGAAGGATAAGGAGACCGCCACCGGCCAAGGCGGCAGCATGACGATGGCGATCATCGCCAGAAAGAGCAGCCCGAAAGCCGTCATGATGGTGCTGCGCCGGCTAATACGGCGGCTAAGGGCGGGCGAGGTGAGCACGCCTAATAGAAATCCGCCGAATTCGAGGAAGACGAGCAGGCCGCCGTCACTGTAGCTCCGTCCATAATGGTTCAGCAGCTCAGGCAGAACAGCGCCGAATATAACGTGCGTGCAGCCCGTCAATAAATAAGACAAGCAGCCCATAAATAATAATCTTCTCATTATTGTGTACTTCCTTTGTGTTGTGCAGTCAATGTATCGTTATACGCAAATATATGATGGATCGCTTCGGCTACAGACTCGACGTGGTAGTTAGCCTTCAGCTTCACATCGGGATGCGCGCCTTTCATGGCGAAGCTGTGGGGCGTGATGCCGAACATCGAGACATCGTTGAAAGAGTCGCCGATACAGGCGATCTCCTCAGCTTGCAGGCCTAATTGGGCCATGAGCACAAGCAGCGAGCTGCCTTTGGATACTTGCAGCGGCATGATGTCCAAACAATCTTTGTCGGAAATGAACAGCTCGACTTGATCTCCCAGCTTTTCCTCCATTAACGCCTTCACCTGCAGCAGAACGCCAATCTCTCCGAATAAGGAGAACTTACAAACGGGGAAATCATCCTTCAAGGCATGCTCGATATCATCTTTAATAATAAAAGGCCGGAATGTTCGCGATTGCACATCATCCGAAGCAGGTGTCAAATGCGTGATATAATTCGCTTCACCCGAACAGACGAGCTTGACGAGGTCGAACTCTTTCAGCAATTGATAGATTTCATGAGCTAATTCGGGTTGAAACAGCTGGGATTGAAGGAAGGTTCCGTCCTCCAGATGGATGAAAGCCCCGTTCTGCGACACCGAGAATGCGCGATGTCCGATTTCCTCCAATACTTGCTGCATTTCGACGTTCATCCGTCCCGATGCAAGGCAAAGGGTCATCCCGGCTTCCTTGGCTTTCTTCAGTGCGGCCTGCTCGCGTGAGGTGACCTTTTTGCTGTGATCGAGTAAGGTGCCGTCCAAATCGCTAACAATTAGTTTAATCATGTGAATTCTCTCCTTCTGCCAATACGATTTCTACTTCACAAGCAAGCAGTTTTTCTCTGATCTCCGGGCTCAAAGCTTGATCGGTTACGAGAATGTCGATATTCTCAAAGCCGACGACGCGGTGGAACAACCGTTTGCCGAACTTGGAGTGATCCGCCAAAACTATCACTTGGTCGGCATGCTGCATCATGGCGCGCACCAAGTAGCTATCTTCTTCGTTGGGGGCGGACAGTCCGTCTTCGGTAATACCGCAAGTTCCGATCAACAGCTTGTCGACATGGTAATCGTTCAGCATTTCGATCGCCTTAGCTCCATAAACGCTATGGTGCTTATTGTCTAGAACACCACCAAGAATGTGAATCGTCGTTTCTTCCTTGCGGGTCAGGATAGCGGCGATTTCGATGGAGCTTGTGACCACGACATTATGCTTGGATGTAAGGGCACCCGCTGCATGAAGAACGGTTGTAGAAGCATCCATCATGATGTAATCGCCGTCCTGAATGAGCTGTGCGGCTGTTTTGCCGATGGTCAGCTTGGAGGTGGATTCGGCTTGCAGCCGCTGCTCATAATTTCCCACTTCTTTGGAGAGGGTTGGGAGAATGGCGCCTCCGCGGGTGCGAACGATCCGGCCCTGCTCCTCCAGCTTCACCATGTCGCGTCTCGCCGTATCCCGTGAAACGTCGTACAGTTCACAGATTAAATCCACGGTAATACGCTTATTCGTTTTTAAGTAATCCAGAATGGATATGAGTCTTTCTTCTTGGAACAAGCCATTTACACTTCCTTTACTTAAGTAAACTTAAGTGATATTAAGTATATTGCTTATTATATGCGTGCATAACTTCTTTTTCAACACTAATTTCGTAAAGATTCAATGAAGACAAAAAAGCCGCACACGCCCCTCAGGGAATGTGCGGTTATCGATTATTTTGCAGTGGTTTTTTTGCGGGTTTTTACATAACTCGGATACGTAATTTCTCCGGTATCGAGCTTTCGGATTTCTTCCTCGTTCCATCCGCTGATTTTATTTCTGCCGGTTACGCCTGTGAGCTTAATATGATAGCGGTCTGCCAAATATGTATGCAGCACGTTCATTTCTTCCGGATTAATTTCACGCAGCTTTTTCTTGCCGTGAATTTGTCCCAGGATGACGCCGATCGATTCAGCAGCCAGACTCGTATTCGGTTGAATTCTTGTGCTGCCGTAAGCTATGGCGGAGGAGCCTACATTTTTGCCGGCAGCGATGACGTTCTCATAGTTTTTGAGCAGAAAGCTGCGCAGCGGCATGCCGTATTTATCAGGACGGCCCATCTCGATGCCCCATTTATTCGCGCTCGTGCCCTGCAAATCAAGCGGATAGCCGCCGATGCTGACATTGTCCCAGAACATCGCTCCCGACAGAAGATCGGACGGCTTCAATACATAATCCATCTCGTAATGATTATATTCCCTCACGTACGGATAAGTCGGCAGTTCGCCGAGCTCCGCGTGCTCCCAGCCAGGGAGCGTTTTGCGGAAGTGGCCAAGGATGAGGCCCGTTTCCTTATTGCCCAGCTTGACCGCCTCTTGAATGGATTCGGGCTTGGATGGATCGACCGTATAGACGAGCAGCGCGTTGATCAGAACCTCACCGTCCCGCTGGTTCACGGCATTCAAGCCTCGCAGGAATACACGGTCATTCGACGGGTGATAGGCTTTGGTCATTCCGCTCAGCCCGATGGCGAAGCTGTCGTTGACGCTGCCGCCGCCGAATTGTTTGGATTTCTCTTCGGGTTTCAGGGCATTGAAGGTCGTATTGAATTTATTCCAATCGACATGCTTGAACTTCATCATCATGCCTGCGCTCATGTACTCGATATCCTTTTGTCCGTAAAACTTCTCGAGGCCAGGCAATCTCTTCGCATCCAAACGGGAGATGAGCGCGGCGAAATCACTGTTGTCGACCCAGTAGGCGGCTTGGATTTTCTTCTTCTTATTCTCATTGTTCGTATATACCATAGAAGCGACTTTGTGCATAGGATCCGGGGTGTCGATTTGCTCGATCTCATTAATGACGATGCCGGACTCGACCGGAATGTCCTTGCTGAGTTTATTCATATAAGCAGTGAACTCCGGCAGTTTGCGGATCTTGGCGTTGCGGAAGCCATCGAACAGCTCCTTGGCCCGGCCTTGGACCAAGAGATGACCCTGTTCGTCGCGCGTTTCATCCAGGAACAGCATCTGGCTCTGCAGGATTTGGCCGCCGAAAGCTTGGTGGGGATCCAGCACTTTGACCTTCAAGCCCTCATCCGCCGCCGCCCGGGCCAAGTAAAGCCCTTCCAGTTCACTGCCGATAACAACGACGTCCAATTGCTCGGTCGGATATGTCATTGCATTCTCATTCTTCATTTCTGTCACAGGAGCGGGAGGGGAATCGCCGGGCGGCAGAGTAGCCTGATGCATGACGGCAGGCGATGTGACTGCGGTGGGTTCCACATGGGCTGCTTGCTTCATACCGATCTTGCTGTACGAGAACACCAATAGAGCAATTAATACAACGGCTAAAGCAATGACAAGCTGGACTCTGGGATTACGTAAACGCATATGTGAACTCCTTTGGCGGTAGTCTTGTATACCGTTTAGTTTAGCAGTTTCATAGGGTATTTAATAGACTTTCCATTTGCATCATCTTAAAAGTTTTCCAGCACGACCCCCCTAAACAAATCTCCGGGGGCGAATTGTTGTAGCATAACCAGGAACCCTTCGCGAAGGCTCCACATTATTTATACCAACCATATGAATAAGGGAGAGGGAACTTGATATGAAAAAGAATCTATTGAAAAAAACAGTAGCAACAGGACTTGTATTGACGATGGTAATGGGGGGCGCTTCCGCAGCATTTGCTAAAGGAAACGACCATGAGAACCACGGCAAAGGCAATAACAGCTATAACAGCTCTTATAATAATGGTAAAAACAATAACGGTAACGTAAGCGGCAACATTCAAATCCGCATTAACTTTGACGACCTCAAAGGTGCTCAATGGGCAATGCGTTACATAGCTAGCTTGGCATCCAAGCGCGTATTCGAAGGGTATGAGGACGGTACGTTCAAGCCGGACAAATCCGTATCCCGTATTGAAGCGATTACAGCTGCTGTCAGATTGATGGGTCTGCGTGAACAAGCGGAATCCGCAACGGAAATGGCTACCAAATTAAACTTCAAAGATGCGGACAAAATCCCTGCTTGGGCAGTAGGATACGTCGCCGTAGCGCTTGAAAACGACCTCTTCACGGAGAGTGACGATTCCGTTCAACCGAACAAAGAAGCTGACCGCCTATGGGCAACAACGCTTTTGGTGAAAGCACTGAAGCTTGAGTCCGAAGCAAAAGCGAAAATGAACACGCAATTGACATTCAAAGATGCGAAGCAAATTCCTGCAGGCTCTGTAGGTTATGTAGCTGTTGCGATTGAGAAAGGTCTTGTTGACGGGTTCGAAGACAACACGTTCCGTCCGAACCAAAATGTAACTCGCGCTCAATTGGCAGCTCTCTTGGATCGTACCGGCGAGCAAATGCCTGACGACCAAAGCTCTATCACAGGCACTGTGAACACAGCAGTTTACAACAACGTGCTTTCTGTAACGAAAGCAGGCGTTACAACAAACTATGTGCTTCACCAAGATGCGTTCATCCTGCGTGACGGTGTGAAAGTTGCCGCTTCCGCTATCCAACCGGGCGATGAAGTGAAAGTTCGCCAATACAACAACCTTGTAGTATTCGTTGAAGTAACGAAATCCGCGGCAGCGAATACGTCCTTCGATGTTGTTGGAACTTTGAACAGCACGACAGTTGATTCCGCAGGCAAAATTACGTCGATCTCCATCACGCAAAATATCAATGGCGTCAGCCAAACAACCGTTTATAACGTTGCAGCTAACGTGACTTTGACAGGTAACCTTGGCGGGTTTACACAAGGCCATGTGGTTGAGCTTAAAGGCGAAAACCAAGTTGTAACTTCCATTGATGTAAAATAATATAGAGATTTTTATAGAGGTAGAAAAAGGTGAATACACACGGCAGGCTCCTTGCTATTGCAGCAGGGGGCCTGTTGTGCTTGCACAGGCTTATTCCTAAAGGATGTAACAGTTGTATATTCTGCGGTTCGTTGAGGGAAACTGTTTTTTATCTTGAAAGGAGTGGGATTGTCATGACTACGGACGCAACATTAATGGAGACATTTAAACGGTATTATGCCGACTACCGGGGCTCCGCGGATATGGATCAGAGCTTCACGGATGCTTATCAAGCTATTGCCTATCACGTGATTGAGCAAACGTCACACTATGCCGAGGACGGCGATATGGACAAGATCCAGAGCTTGATCCGCCAGTTTAAGGAGATCAGTTTATCGATCGCTCCAAGCAATGATTCCTTGAAGGAGCGTTTCGAGCAGGAACTCGTGGAAGAAGTGCTTAATCGTAACGGGGCGAATTCCGTTCATTAAAGAACGCTGCAAGAACATTCGAAACAGTTGTAATTGCGGAACATTTCCCAAGGGGTTGTAATTGGCTTCTGAGCGTGGTACATTATACCTCGTTGCTTTGAACGGCAATCACTTGGAAAAATGAAGTGACTTGCATTCGATAAGTAACGTGTGGTAATATGAACTTCCGCCGGAAATTGCTTAGTAAAAAGCACTTGCAATGGATGGATGAGATGTGGTATATTACTTCTTACCGCCTCGCTGTTACATCAACGCGGTGGTGAACGAAAGACATTGATCTTTGAAAACTGAACAACGAGTGAGTAAACATGAACGAGCAATCGTTCAAACAATGAGATTAACAATCTCGCTAGCAAGTCAATTGAGCTATTCAGCTTTCAATAAATGAGCGAGTAATCGTTCAACTATTATGGAGAGTTTGATCCTGGCTCAGGACGAACGCTGGCGGCGTGCCTAATACATGCAAGTCGAGCGGAGCACTTCGGTGCT
>NZ_JAVDUS010000009.1:0-270563 GCF_031456485.1 Bacillus sp. 3255 | reverse complement strand
CCTTCTAACGGACACCAGCGCCGCTATTTGCGCTTTCCAGCCCGATTTCGCCCCGAAATCCGGCAAATAAGCGCTCTGGTGTCCGTTAGCTCCGTTTTGCGGTGGTTTCCACGCAATTAGCGGCTTCTGTGTCCGTTAGCTCCGCCCGCGGGGCCGCGCGCCTGGCTCGCTGGTCGGCGGCTCGCCGGCTGGGCGCAAAGCCCTTTGCGCGGCACGGCTCCGGCCGGCTAACGGACACAGCGGACCTTATTCGCGGATCCCGGGCCGCTTCCACCTTCTAACGGACACCAGCGCCGCTATTTGCGCTTTCCAGCCCGATTTCGCCCCGAAATCCGGCAAATAAGCGCTCTGGTGTCCGTTAGCTCCGTATTGCGGTGGTTTCCGCGCAATTAGCGGCTTCTGTGTCCGTTAGCTCCGCCCGCGGGACCCCGCGCCCGGCTCCGCCATGCAAGCACACAAAAAAAAGATGTCACCTTAGCCACAGGCCTCGGGACATCTTCTTTGCTTCATTCGCCTAGCGAATTCGCCGTTTCCAAGATCGCGACCCCGTACGGCTCAAGCTGCAGCGAGCTCTCAACGATCCGCTCAGTCAGCAGATCCTTATAAGGCCCTGCCTGCGCATGCAGCGCAACAGTGGACTCATAAGGATTATGATTCAACACGAAGGTGAACGTACGCCCGTCTTTATGCCTGGCAGCCAGCTCAACGCCATAAGGCGCTTGGTGCACGGGCAGCAAATGCAGCCGCTCGCATATCGCTTGACTGAACTGATCCAGAAACGATTGTTCAGGGTCGGCAGCCACGTAGTAGGCCTCCCCTTCCCCATATCGGTTAACGGTAACCGCCGGCATGCCCGCATAGAAGTCGCGACCATATACGCCTAACGCTTCCGCTCCTTCCAAATGGAGCAAGTCGCATAATAACCCGCATTCGTATACGCCTTGAAGCTCCCCGAAAGCGGCAGGCACCACGATTCGGTTGCTCATCTCCGGCTGGAGCGCATCGATTTCTTCTACCCACAGTCCGAGCAAATCCCGCAATTCACCGGGATAGCCCCCAAGCGTGACGAGATCGTTATCATTGACAATGCCGCTGAAGAACGTAGTGACGAACGTGCCGCCTTGCTTCACAAACGTTTTCAACCGCTCGCTAACGCCAGGTTTCACCATATACATGACAGGCGCAAGAATCAGCTTGTATTTGGAGTAGTCGCTGAGCGGACTGATCACATCGATGCTGACGTTCAGATCGTACAAAGCTTTGTAATACTTTTGGGCTTGTTTCAAATAATCGAGATCGACGCTCGGTCCGCTGGTCATTTCGACGGCATTCCATGTGTCGATATCAAACAGCAGCGCAACTTTGGAATCCGTGACCGAATCGAGAATCGTGTCCCCCAACGCGTGGAGCTCCCTCCCTAATTGCGCACACTCTCTGAAAACCCTCGTATGCTTATGACCTGCATGTTCGATTAACGCCCCGTGATACTTCTCGCATGCCCCGACGGAACGGCGCAGTTGGAAGAACATCACCGTATCCGCCCCGTGCGCGATTGCCTGATAGCTCCAAAGTCTCATTACACCCGGCCGCTTCAGGCTGTTGTACGGCTGCCAATTTTGCTGGCTCGGCGTCTGCTCCATCAGCATGAACGGCTTACCGTCCTTCAATCCCCGCATGTAGTCATGGCGCATCGCTACGTTGCTCATTGGCTCATTCATTTGCGGATAACTATCCCATGAAACAACGTCCATATGCTCGGCCCACTTCTTCAAATCCAACCCGTTGAACAGCCCCCAAATATTCGTCGTGATGGGAACATCCGGCGTTATCCGTTTAATGACGTCATACTCCCCTTGGTAGCAGGCCATAATCGAATCCGACATGAAGCGCTTATAATCCAAAGCGATGCCTTGGAAGCATTTGTCATTGCCGTTCAAATGCGTAGGCGGTACGATTTCCTCCCAATCATAAACCGTATGCGACCAGAAGCTCAAATTCCATACACGGTTAACAACTTCCAAAGACCCGTATTTATTGCGCAGCCAAACCCGGAACGCCGTTGCGCACGCATCGCAATAACAATGAGGTCCGTACTCGTTCCCGATATGCCATACGACCAGCGCCGGATGGTTGCCGTATCGCTCCGCCAATTTGCCGGCCAATCGCTGTGAAAACTGGCGGTAAACGAGGCTGTTCGGGCAGAAATTGACCCGGGATCCGTGCGTGCGCTTTCTGCCGTCGATATCGACGGGGAGAACTTCCGGATACCGGTGCGACATCCAGGCCGGCTGAGCCGCCGTAGAAGTAGCCAGACAAAGGAATATACCTTCTTGGGCAACCGTGTCGATGATGCGGTCCAACCAGCCGAACTCGTAAGTATCCTCCGCCGGCTGCAGCTTCGCCCAGCTGAAAACTGGCAGCGTCACAATGTTCAAGCCAGCCAATTTAAACAATCTCATATCTTCCTGCCACACTTCTTCGGGCCACTGGTCCGGATTGTAGTCGCCGCCATAGTAAATAAACGGCAATTTCTCGTTAATCATCGATATTCCTCCCTACACATAAGTTGTAGATGCTACTCTTTCATCGCTCCGTCCATTAAACCGGCAAAAATAAACTTGCGCAGAATCAGATAAATCAGTACGGTTGGCAGCATAACGAGAATAATGGCGGCCGACAATTCGTTCCAGTACGTAGCCCGTTCGCCTACGAATGTCATCAAAGCAGTCGATAAGGTACTCAGCTTCTTGGATGGCATATACAAGTATGGGATGTACATGTCGTTCATAATATCTACGGCTTTAATAATCGCCAGTGTAGCCGTTGCCGGGAGCAGCAGGGGGAACAGAATGGAGCGGAATATCCGGAAATAAGAAGCTCCGTCCAAGAGGGCGCTCTCGTCAAGCTGCTTAGAGATTTTCTCGATAAACTGCAAGTAGATGAAAATTTGCATGAGATCCGTTCCTGCATAAATAATGAGCGGTGCGAACAAGGTGTTATACAAACCAAGCGACTTGATGGTCTGGAAACGGGCCACTTCCGTCGTATACGATGGCACGACCGACGCGATTATAAATAAGAGGAAGATCGTCTTTTTGAAGCGGAAATTAAACCTGTTCAGTACGAAAGCCGTCATCGCGCCCAGGATCGCATTGATCACCACGCTTGAAACCGTAATGCTGAGCGAATTGATGAAGCCGACAAGCATATTCGCTTTCTCGAAGGCCACGGCGAAATTGTGGAAGGACCACGCCTTCGGGAGCGAGAACGGCGAGCTGGCGGCGAGCTCCGGCGATGTTTTGAATGCAGCGAATACAACGACAAGCAGCGGGACGAAAATAATCAAAGTGATGACGGTTAGCACGGCATAATACAGCGTTTTGCCGAGGAGGGACCGCATCGCAGCTTTGCCCATTTTGACAGGCTTGGAAGCAATCTCCGTATGGGACATGCTCATGACGATTTATCTCCCTTCTCGCGGATCAATAAGTTTTGAATGAAGCTGAATACGATGATCATGATCATCAAGATGATGGCCATTGCGGATGCCAGACCATAACTGTTGAACTTAAATGCCGTGTTGATTGTGAAAATCGTGAACGTACTGCTGGCATTACCCGGACCGCCTTGAGTAACGAGAAAAGGAATATCGAACACCTGAAGAGCGCCACGAATGTTCAAGAACAAAATAATTTCGATGACACGGCGTATGCCGGGGAGAATGATATAGCGGATTTGCTGCATTTTGTTAGCTCCGTCAATCGTTGCAGCCTCGTACAAATCATGTGGAATGGACTGCACGCCTGCCAGGAACAGAACGATATGAAACCCGGCGAACCGCCACAATGAGATGGCTACCAGCGAATAATTAACTATTTTCGCATCGCTGAGCCAATTGTGAATCCAGCTCTCCAAGCCGAGGACAGTCAGCAGCTCATTAATCGGCCCGTTCACCGGGTTGTACAAATAACTGAAAATGTAAGCCACCGCTACACCATTGATAATGTACGGCAGCAGAATGATCGAGCGAAAAAATTCGCTGGCTCTCATCTTGGCGTTCAGCATAACGGCCACCAAGATCTCAATGGGAATCAGCAGGGCATGGATAATAAAATAAAGCCAGTTGTTCTTAAGCGACTGCCAAACCTGCGACATCATGAACGCTTTCAAATAGTTTTCCATGCCTACGAAGTGCAGATCCCTGCTGATCCCGTTCCAGTCGGTCATACTGTATTGGATCAGCTTCGCCGTCGGATAAATCAGAAATAACAGCAGCAGTCCGATCGGCAGTGCCAAAAAAGAAAATATCAGCACTCTCTTTTGCATCATGTTGCTCATGTGCTTCCCTCATTCCTAGATCCAGTTGTAAGGATGCAGTGCCTACCCCTGTGATCTTGCTTCTTTGTAAGCCTAATTGTAGAGAGGTTGGACGCGCTTTCACATGATATATTTTGTGCTTTCGATTGATAAATTTTGTGTGTATGTAATCGTATGCAAGGAAAAACTTCAAATACAAAAAACCACCCCAGAAGGGTGGCTGTCTCTAATTGAATCAGATGAATCGCCGTCTCACGGTTCATGCATCTCGTAGGCCGCACAAAACGATGGGGGATTCACACATCTTATTTCATTTGACAGTTATTTTTATTTCTGCATTTGCATTTTTTTGATTCACTATGCCTTCACCCTTCAAAAAACTTGCATTTACTTTGATGGAATAATCTCCTGGCGGTAAGTAAGATGGATCGGAATCCGGATTTGCTAGAAACAAATTGTAATCTGGCTTCCCGCTTTTTCGATAATTGTATTCTAAAATTGTACGCAATGGAAAATCGCTTGTAACCTGATTACCGGTATCGAACTCAGTTTTAATTGCTGACGCAGTCGTATACCCCCCTTCTTTAACTCCATCTTGATCTGTAATTGAGAAACTAAGTGCCGGAGAGCCATGGATGAAATCTATTTTTTCAGCTCCTCGATAGGTTAAAGAAGCCCAGATATTCATATTTTCGTTCTCTTCATAGCTACTTTTGGATGAATGCAATTCGAGTGTGAAGTCGTCAAAATTATGAATCGAACTCGTTGAAGAATATTTCTCGGAGGCTTTCGGTAAATGGATCGAAATATTGGATGATTTTGAATCATAATAAACAGCCCCACCTAATTGTTCCACAATATCCCGAAGAGGCACATAAGTACTACCGTTAATATTGTATAAGTCAAATTCATTAGACAGACTGTGCTCTTTGTCATTTAACCATAGCGTCACTGGAGATTTAATAATCTTATCTAGGTTATCCGCATTTGTGGTCGAGATTACTGTAACAAACAAAGCGCATGTTAGCAGTGCGATCTTATTTAGACTTTTCTTATGCATAACATCCTCCTTCTACCGGATCCATTGGCGGTTCACACATCCATATTACCAAATTTTCCTTTTTATTTCATGAAATTCAAATAAGGGCGCCCCAAGCCATATAGCCATATTCATGACTATGGGGACACCCTTAATACATTTGAATCCAATTATAGATTAAGCCAGCAATTTCTCTTCTTGCTCATCCCACATTCCGAACAAGCCTCGCAATTCAGCTCCTGTATAAGCGCCCACCACTCTGACATTGCGGTGCACCAGCTGCACGCCGATGATCACCGAGACGAACTCTTCTTCCGTCCGCAGCTTCGCGACGGTTTCCTTGTCCCCTGTGATCAGAACGAAACCGCATAGATCACTGCCATGCGGCTCGAGAACGACGACCTCAAAACGGTCGATCTTACCCTCCTGCTGCAATCGGGTGCAGTATTGCATCGCATCGTTGAGCGTTGCCTGCGCCGCCTTCTCACGACCCGGAATGATTTCTCCCCAACCTACGATAAGTGAACCTTTTGCCATATTCATTCTCTCCCCTCGAAACTTCAATAGGTTAAATTTAACATATAATAAAATTAACACATGATTATTTATAGGTCAATATAAATATAGGTTAAATTTAACCCATGTAATTCTTGCTTAAAATAACCTGCGGATATATAGTTAAGTGAACCTGATTATGCTTAAAGGAGAAATCATATGAGTTCTATTCGTTATGCTATGCTTACTTTATTGGCACGGGAGCCGCTTAGCGGATACGATATCAAGCAGCAGATGAACAGCAGGATGGGCCCGTTCTGGAAAGCGGGAAGCAATCAAGTCTATCCGGAATTGGCGAAAATGGAGGAAGAAGGACTGGCGCTTCTCCATAGCGTAGAGCAGAATGATCATCGTCCCGCCCGAAAGGTGTATGCCATTACAGAGCGCGGGCGGCAAGAGCTGATTCGCTGGACAATCGAGCCTACCGAACCGGAGACGATGAAGGATGAATTTCTTTTGAAGGCATACAACTCCTGGCTTGTTGAATCGGCTGACATGCTTCCCCGGTTCGAGGAGAAACAGAAGGAACATGAGAAGAAATTAGCTGTTTATTCGGAGAAATTAAACGAGCTTAACCAAATTCTCGATCCCTTGAATCCGCGCGATCCTCTCCTGTCCAGCATATCCGTCGTTGAATTCGGCGTTGAATATGAGAAGCTCTATATCAAGTGGTGTCAGCAAGTTATTGAAAAACTGAGAAAACAAGAGGCGAACTAAATGCTCAAACACGATTTGGTTCTAGTCCCGGCATCGCCGGCGATTCTGGAAGATATCTACCGTATCGTGAACTCGAATTCGGCTTATAACATCCTTGAGAACGGCAATCCGGCCCGCACCTACGAAGAACTCGAAGAGGAGCTGAATGCCGCCGGACAAGGCAGCCTGCTCATCCAGCTGGATGGACGCAGCGTCGGGATTTTGCAATATATCGTGCACAATCCGAAGGACGGCTATCCATGGCTTGGCCTGCTGATGATCCACCAGGAGATGAAAGCCAAAGGGTTGGGCAAAGCCGCATTTGCAGAGTTCGCCGGCCTCCTGATCACGCAAGGGAAGCATGCGGTGCGCATTGGCGTCATTCCTGAGAATGAAGCCGCCAAAAGCTTTTGGCTTTCGCTAGGTTTTCAATATTATGAGTCCAAAATGTCCACTATCGGCAAAGTCGTTGACTGCTATGAAAAAAGCCTGTAGATCCATTCCGCCCGCAATTCCGAGCACAAAACCGAGCACAAAAAAAATCCCCCGATAGGGGGATTTTAAACAACATTCATTCTCACGCTCCAAGTCGAATATCAGGATCGCCTGAAGCCGGGCCCGGTGCCAGCAGCTTGCTGTAAATCCGGTAAAGCAATGCCGCCGCTTCCGCTCGGGTCGCATTCCCCGCCGGATTCAGCAGACTTCCGCTGCCTTCGACGATGCCGCTTTTCATGAGCGATGCCACGTGGTTGATTGCGTACGCAGCCACATCCGACTTATCGCTGAACGCTTCCAAATCCTCTGCCGTACCCTTGGCAGCGGTGATCCCCGCTTGGCTGAGCGCCCTGGAAAGCAGTACCATCAGGTCCTGTCTCGTTATTTCATCGCGGGGATTGAACGAGCCCTCCTGCACGCCCTCAGCCAATCCAAGCTGTTTCGCGATTCCCACCGCTTCGTAATAGTAATCTGACGGCAGAATATCGCTGAAATTAGCCGTAACCTCGGCGTTAAAACCGAACGTTTTCGTTAACAGCATCATGAAATCACCGCGCGTAACATGCGCAGCCGGCTGAAAAGACGTATCCGACACGCCGGCAATGATCCCTTTGGACGCCATCACTTCGATCGGCTTCTTCGCCCAAGGAGCTGCGTCAAGGTCGGCAAAGCTCTTCTTGGCGTAGACAACGGCATAAGAGCTGAAATGCGAAGCAGTAAACCGAACCATCCCAGTCTCTGCGTCATATCGGCCGCTCGGAACGGCTTGCGCATGACCCGCAGGATCGATATACCATACCGTGATGTGCTCAAGGTCCTGCCGTTCCTCTGCCGTTGGTTCATACGGAATCGCCCCTTGAACAACCGCATTGCGATTATCGAGAGTGACGTCTTTGCCGTCGACTGTCACATTGAATGCGATAACCGGCCGACTGCCGATCTGCCGTTGGATATCGCCCGGCAATTGGCTAGTATCCGCAAGCGCAACGGCAAAACCGATCTCTTCCGCCGAATCGAGAGGGATATTGCTCAGCATGCGGCCTGGTACTGTGACCGATCCGAACTCGGTGACGATCGTGAGCTTATGCCCGGAGCCCGCTCCGAACATCCTCGCCGGTACATGCAGCACATACTGCTTGGCACCCTCGGCACGCTGAAATTCAACGACCAAATCGCCATCGCCTGCAGTAATAGCTTGCTCCACCTGAGCTTCTCTCAGTGAAGCCGTGACGATGCCGGTGACAGGATCTATCGTCATATCAGGTGTAGCAGCAGGTGTTCCCCCGCCTGAACTGGCCGTTGAAGCCGGGGGAATCCCGTGCCCTGGATCAGGATCCGTCGGATCCGTCTTCACTTCAAAGACTGTGCCTACGGTTTGATCCGCATGCTGCGCGCTAACATTGACATAATAAATGCCGGCGATTCGACGCTTCAAAACATAGCTGAATTGATACGAGCCGTCTGCGCCCGTTGTCGTCTGGTCCAAAACATCCAGCTGGTTCAGCGGATTGATGACATGCACGGCAACGAGGGCTCCTTGCTCCGCGCCCCATACGCCGGATATCGTCACTTGACCGCTGCGTTCGTCATAGGCGGCATGGATCTCAGCCGGAGCGGCTCCTGCGGACGCTGACGATATCAACGTTCCTGCATACATCCAGACGGCCAGTAATACGATCGTCCATCTTCGCAAGCTTATCAAGCATATTCCTCCTTAAGGAATGATGACTTCGTTGGAAATTTTCATGCGGCTTGACTTGCTGTCCCAAACAAAGGCTTTGATTTTGTAACCAATGACAAGATCCGGTATTCTTAGGATGGATTGCATTTGTTTTTCTTCACCGGCATCGAACGAGCTTGACACCCAGGCATATCGGACCATCCGGTCTTGCTTATCGAACAATCCGATCAGGAGATCACCGTGCTGGGTGACGGCCGAATTGTTCCGAACCGTTACGCTTGCGACGACATCGGCGGATGCGATCAAGTTAGGAAGCGCATTGCCTGCACGATCGCTAAGTGTTACGTCCTTCACCAGAAACAAACGCTCTCCCCAATTTTTCACATAATTCACCTGATACGTTTGCACACCGGCATTCCCATAATCGTCCAGACTGGATACTTCAATGACGTTCATCCCTTCCCGCAGTTCAGCTCGTACTGTGAACGTTACATTTTGGGCGGTTTTCACATGATCGTGAACGACGTTGCCATTAATTTTCACCGTTACAGCGGCATCCCTGTTCAAGCTGCCCATAAACGAGTAGTCAGGCGAATGCGTAACCTGCGGCACATCGACGGAAGGCGTGAAGATGACAGCCTCTTTCCGGTAAGTGACCACAATCGTCTTCGAGCTGGAAACCCGGCCGAACAGCTCCTCGTTCGAAGCGGTTACGACGATGGTGTTCAGCCCTTCGTTTAAGGTGACTTTCTTCGAGAAGCTTTGTCCCGCTTCCGCATAGACGGCTTCCGTAACCGAAACACCGTTATTCACGACCGATAGTTTCACACGATCCTTTACACTACCTGTAATTGTATAATCCGGAATTTCCGATGTGTCACTGGCTTGATTGTCAACGGTAAACTGCGGCGATGCGGAAAATTGCAAATCGGTAAACGTGCCGGCCATTAAATAATCAATGTTCGTTGTCGATTTGGCCCCGTCTACCGCCATGCCGGCATACACCGTTTCCCCGTACGCGACCTCATTGGAAGCCACGAGTGACCAATCGATTCCATCCTTCGAAATGTATCCCGAAACTTTATTTTCTTTGCGCTCGAGCTTGATCCAATACGGAGCCTTCAGGCTCGCGCTGCGGAGAAGCTGCTCCTGATAAGAGCCCGCGGATTGGCTGCGGTTAATGACTGAGATCTTCCTGCCGCTCGTATCCACACTGAAATCATCGGTCGGATCCGTTGACAGGAAAACCCCGGTTGCCTTCGATGACGGCTCCAAGCTCTCGCGCAGCATAAACCCGACTTTGACATCTTCGTCATACTCCGAATCAAAGGCCACATTGGCGTACATTTCAAAATTCCCTTTGACCGGCGTATAAACATAATGGAAGGAGTCTGACGATCCCCTGAGATTGATTTCACCGGATCCCTTCACCTTGATCACCTGGCCGGACAGGCTGGCGGTGCCGGGAATTTTCACAGAGCCGATATCTTGAGATGTCCAGGATGCCAAGTTTTCAGGGCCGTTCACATATACGATGACAGGCTCTGACAACGTCATAACGCCATGGCTATCCACTGCTTTCGCATATAGGTAATGCTGGCCTTCCGGAGCGTTCTCCCACGTAAACTCGAAAGGTCCGCTCGTATCCTCGAACAATGGCTGATCTCTATCATAAAAAATCACCTTGGCAATCGATCCCCCTGCCGCACTCGCTCGAATAGAGATCGGATCGCGCAGGGAATAAGCTTGATGCATAGATGGTGTCTCGATCGTAACGACAGGATTAAGCGGAACAGCGGCTTCGGCCAAGGAGTTGATATAATCCTCAATGTTCGTATACCCGTTCCCGTTCGCATCCCCGAAGCTGCCGTTCTGGTTGCCGGCGATCGGTTTGCCCGCCGCATCCAAGCCGTTATCGCCGGCGTTCAAGCCGTTGGCCGCTTCCCATGCATCCGGCATGCCGTCACCGTCGCTGTCCGCCGGCGCTGGAGCCGACAACAATTCTGGCAAGCCGCCGTCGTTGGCTATGCTGTTCACCGTTCTTCCGGTCCCGTTCTTCACTTCGCCTGCGATCCGGGCATCCAGCGAATCCCGCTTCGGGAGCGAAGCCCCGCCATGAAGCAGCACTTTCTCGTAAGCAACTTCAGCAGGATATGTGGTTGTCGGTCCGCCAACCGGATTGTTCGCATCCGGAAGGATGAACGGCGTCGTTTTGAGTGTGAACGTGGAGTCGGGGTTTATCGCTTTGTAGGAACCGTTCGCATTCTTCACCAAGTTATTCGCCGATACTTCAGGATCGCCTACGATATAGTTTCCGTTCACGTAGAAGGCTCCCCCGCCGGCATCCCCGGCCGATGGCGCGATAATTCGGCTGAATGCGCTGTACGTGTTAGGCCCTGGCTTATAATAGTTGTTGACCATATTAATCCCTGATGCCATTTCCCCGCCGTAAGCCGTATTGCCCCCCCAGTTATAAATGACGTTATTCCTGTAGTCAATCTTCTGAGGGTAGTTCACAATATCCGTCGCTCTGGCGAACCGAACGTTCCGGTTAATATGATTGGCAATGAGATTGTGAGCAAAAGTAATGTTCGATCCGCCCCAAATGCCGCCGTAGCCGTGCGGTCCTTTCGTATGAATCGAGTGATTCAAACTGTTCGTTATGAAGCTCCATTGGAGGGTGAAATTTTTGTTGTTTTCTGAAGAGAACAGTTCGTCCGTACTCCAGCTGCCGGAAACGTGGTCGAGAATAACATTGTCACCCGTGATGTTGAACGTATCGTCCAACAATGACTCGCCGCCACGGAATCGAATATATCTGACAATGATATTGCCGCCTTCCGTACTTGTGCCGCTGCCGACTTTCACCGCATAGCCGCTAAGTGCGATGCCGTCGCCCGGTGCCGTCTGTCCGGCTATCGTTAAGTTCGGCTGGCCGATCGTCATCGGCCTAGCCAAGTGGATGGTGCCGGAGACATTGAAAATAATCGTCCGGTTCGGCTGGGAGATCGCATCGCGGAACGATCCCGGAATCGGCGCAGCTCCGTCCGCATAATCGTCGAGATTGTTGACGACGTAGACGGATCCGCCACGGCCTCCGGTTACATACATGCCTCCGCCTTCGGCGCCTGGAAACGCAGGTGTTCGCGGTTTTTCCGCCGGGTCGATCTTGACGGTTACTTGTTTGCTGGTACCTGGAGTTCCCAGTGCATCCACATACCGGTAGTCAATGACGTGTGTCCCCGGATAGCTTATAGCGAATTCTGTCGTGTAGAACACCCATTGTCCGTCATCCACACGGTACTGTACCCGGTTCGCCGCAGGAGCTTGACCGCTGACTTCCATGTACATGAGAATGGGCTTCGTATACGAACCCAGCGTTCCGTCTGGGAGTGCCGGATCCTGGATAGGTACTACGGTGTCGAACAGTTTAGGCACTATCACCCGCCGGCTCGGATCCCATCCCCCAAATATACGAGAGATCGTAAATTGTCCGGCTTGCTCAGCCGTCATCGCAAAATGGCTTGAATCCGTATCGCTCCCCAGCCTGCGCGTAGATGGACTTGCTCCTGGCCCCGTACTGTTGTACTCGGAGTAATAATAGGTCAGATGATCCGTCATCTCGCTCCAACCGTCTTGGTGAATATGATCATCCATCCACGTGTTGATATAACGTACGGTAGGCTGATCTTGCCATGGGCGGCCCAAATAATGCTTGCCCTGCGTCGTACCGTCTTTCAATACGCGGGAATTCAGAAACACCATACCGGGAACATCGCCGGTTGGATTCTGCGTTGCTGCTGCGGTAATATAGCCTCCGGATCGTGAAGGGCCGTTGATGCTCACAATATCGGAACGGTCGAATACAACCGCCGTTGCCGGACCGTAAATAAAATCGACAGATCCCCTTATTTCACAATTCCGGTAATACTGCCTGCTCGTTTTATCGTAGTAGGTGACACCGGTATAGAGCGTGTCCTGATACCCCACGAAACGCACGTTCTCAAATACAACCTGGTCCGCAATGACACGCGCCGCTAAGGCCCGGCCTTTCGACACATCCGACGAATTCTCAATCGTCAAGTTAGCTGCATAAAAATTATTGGCTATCGTTCTTGTGCCGTCCGCCCGATCCTTCGTTCCGCCGACCGTAACCGTGGCCGTATCCAATACAGACAAGGTTGCCGTCCCTCCTGCAGAGGCTGGCGTGAACTCATTATCATTGTAGAAAATCCGCGTCTTGTCCTTGCCTGCACCGATTAAGGATACGTAAGGCGCTGTAACCGTAATTTTCTCGTTATACGAACCTTCTTTAATATAAATAATTTTCCGGGACGCGTTATTGCTTGGAATCGATTCAAGAGCGGATCTAATGCTGGAGAAATCGCCGGTACCATTCTGGGCAACGGTAAGTACCATCGCAGGGTTCGCGATGATTTCCTCGCTGGAGGCGCTCTCTCCGCTAGCATTCAAAGCCGTTACCACATAGTAGTACATGGTGCCGTTCGTAATGCTTGTATCCGTGTATGAGGTATTCGACGTGCCGGTCAATGTTGTATATGTACCGCCGCTGACCGTGCTTCTCTTGATCGAATAGGAATCTGCACCCGGTACTCGCGACCAAGACAGCTCTACGCTGCCATCATAAGCGATGGCTGCGACATCAGCAGGTGCCGCCAATGACGCCGATCGACTCGGTTCGTCAGCCGTTGCAACCGGCGCTGCTGCGAGCAGGCATACATGCAGCAATAGCAGCAAAATCATCCCCACATTCAGGGCTTTCTTCATTGCACAACCTCCTCCCTTATTCCTGCACGACGAGTTCTTCCGCTAACGGACTTTGGCCAATGACGTTGTTCAAACTGTCCCATATGAAAACTTTCACTTTATATGCGCTGACCTGCGCTGGCAGTGTAAAACCTGCTCCCAGCGATTTGGTTTCCCCCGGTTTCAGCTCGGCAACGGCCGATGTGAAGTCCAGCATCGTATTGTTCCCGTCATACAGAACGAACCAAAATGTCAGCTTCTTCATGGCAGCCGTCGAATTAACGATTGTCTTCTCTGCATAAACGTCCTGCGAGCCCGTTAACTTATGTATAGCATTTCCACTCGTATCATACACAGCGCCTTGGCCTGCCCAGAATAGATAGGTCATCTTGTAACTGATTCGGTTCGTATTGCCCGCCATATCTATGGTGGACACTTCAATGGCGTTACTCCCCTCCTGCAGCGTCAATGGATAGGAGAACCCCTGGTCCGCCCCTAGGTAGACGGCTTCCACGACGCTCTCTCCATTTAATTTGATCGATAATTGGGCTGCTTTGCTTAAAGAGCCTTCTAATGTGTATACCGCATCTCTGACTGTCGCCGGCGGCGCTGCAATGCGAATTTCCGGCACTACAAGGTCCTGATTGACGGTGGCCTCGACCTGATCGGAGAATGCGGATTGTGCACGGTTGGCATAGACCTCAAACAGGTTCGCGCCTGGTGTCAGGTCGATATCGAACTTGAATGTACCGGCTCCGATCCATCCTCCCGTTGGCAGAGCGACAGGCTTTTTATTTTGATACACCGATAAGTAAACGCTCTCGCTAACGGACCCGGATAACGTATAGGCCGGTGTGTTCACCCATTCATCATCGGGGTTCCAATTCAGCCGCAATCCGGTTGACATTCGCTCTGCCATGACAAAATAGCCGGCGTTTTTGCCAAGATCATAATTCGTGTAGTCATTGTAGCCGAGCAGTACAGATGAGCCAATGTCGAAGTTTTTCTTATAAATTGGGAAGGTATATCCGCCCGAAACGCCAGCCAGCTTGATCGCATCGCCGGTGTTCGTCCAATCGGACAGCCATGCCGGTAGAGCGGCATTTTTATCAATGGCCACATAAACGGTCGTCTTGTCTTTCACTTGAAACCCGATGACTTGATTTTGGATTGCACCGTCTGCACCGTTCGGATATCTCATGACGTCCTTATAGGTGGTAACAATTCGTTCCATATTGGCATATTTGTCCGGTACTTGTTCGAACTTAATGATGCTGTTATCCGCGAAGGGATAATCCCCGATTTGTAACCCTCTCATCGCTTTCCATAGATAGCCGTAATAATTCGCATAGGAAGTCAACTGTTCAATCACACTCGTATCGGAAGTCGGAACCGGGGTCGATGCATAGGGCGTACCTTCGAATTCCGTTATTGGGCTTTCAAAATCCCGCGGAACCCCGTTATTGTAAACGCCTGATTCATCGCGAGTAACGACTGACAAACCCAACGTATACGTTTGACCGTTGACGAGCGGTGTTGATGCCGATTTGGCGGTATCGTAATAAGCGTTAATATCGGACCCGGGGATCAGATTCGTTCCTGTATAATCTCTATAGAAAGTAGTCGCATTCCCAATCGGTCTCCAATTCGCTTCGCCTTTCAGCTTGATGCGGACACGATACTTCGAAGCGTAGGAATAATGTTCCGATGTCCACATCACCCGCGAGTTGCGTGATCCGGAGGAAACGAGTTTCGGCGCTGGCGGCTCCGGCATGAACGGTTGGTGCGTCACTTTGATGCCGCGAATCCAGAGATCGCCTGAGGTGCCCGGAGCCGCAATGACCAACCTCTTCAAATTGAAGCTGGGAAGATTTCTGTTCGTATTATTTCGAGCCTGTACGATATTACCGTCGTAGTACAAGCTGTATTTCTGGGCTGCCGTATTTATATCCAGCCTAATCGTATGCCATTCGCCCAATTCATATTGGCCTAAAGAGCCTGAAGGTGCTGTCGACAAGAGGTATCCCAAGCCACTTTTGGCCGTTATGCCTGCGCCTACAATGAATGTGCTCCCGAGGGATGGGAATAATTGAAGGATGCGATCGTCTTTTCTCGTGCCGGTCTGCATGAAGGTAATTTCCGTGGAGATCGTTCCCGTATAGGGCTCCCCGAAGGTTTTGCTAATTTGAAATTCATTCCGCAAGGTTCCATCCGTGACAATCCCGTTGGATTTCAAATGAAGGGCGCGCGTCCCTGTGTACGGGTCTGCTTCAATGAGGGCCGAAGCTGTGCCTGAGGTGTAGGAAGAGTAGTCAAAGCCGAGATCCGATCCCGTTAAACCGAGAGGCGTCGCAGAGAAGTCTTTGTCGAAGATCGCAACGGGTGTGTAAGTGTTGTCCGTGACTGATGCACTTGTCGCGTCTTCCGCCGATACGGATGGCACCTGTTCCATAGGAACCATGAGCAGATTGAGAAGCAGCGTAAAGTATAATGCTAAACCGAACTGACTACGCTTTTTACGCAAGGTAATAGACACCTCCATTGAATTCAATCATTCTAACAATCAAAGATATTTGTGGACGGCTATCACCCCTTTCACGGCTGTAACGAGCGGGAGCTGTATTTGCTTTTAGTGCGTGGGCGTGGTGTGGCATGTGTATGGTCGTGATGTTGGCGTGATGTTGGCGTGGTGTGGCATGTGTATGGACGTGGTGTCGGTATGGTGTCGGCGTGATGTTGGCGTGATGTTGGCGTGGTATGGCATGTGTATGGACGTGAGCATGATGTGGGCGTGGTGTAGCATGTGTATGGTCGTGGCGTATGGGCATGGTGTATTAGCATAATGTTGGCGTGGTGTAGCATGTGTTTGGACGTGGTGTATGGGCATGATGTCAGCATAATGTTGGCGTGGTGTAGCATGTGTTTGGCCGTGGTGTATGGGCATGATGTGGGGCATCAAGATGAGCGTTTCGTGCGACCTTATGACAGAACATTACAAGCTGGTTATGAGTGTTAACGTATATGTGAGGCGTTGAGTCGTGTGAGTGAGGCTGTGAATGTGAGCGTTAATCATTGAGCATCAAGTCTAGCGTTGAACGCAAGCCTTAACTTAGAAACATTGCATGTATAAGAAGGCTATGAGCCAGAAGGTATTTATGTATGTGAGGCGTTGAGCTATCGTAAAGCAATCGGCGGGTTTTCAGCACTTCATGGACCGGAAGCAAGTTAGATTCGCACGACTTAGAAGCGATATATGTGGATGGGCAGTTCAAGCGGCGTTGAATTGGCAGCGTTTACAATTATGGATAGCCTCGTGAGTTATAGAGAATGTGGCTGCTAATACAAGATACAATATTTTTTCGAATTCATCATAGGGGATTCATTTCATAATCATAGACGATTCCATCAATTTGCCCGCTCACCTCCACCTTCCACACTTCATTCACTGAGAGGAAATAGGATACCTTATTTCCAACAATCAGGTGGATTTGAGGAATCGGACGGAAATACAGGCCTTTATTTCATCATTTTTCCTCTCTTCTACAAGGAAATCTACGAAATAGCGGATCGTATTTCCCCATCGGCCCCCGAATAGGCGGTTTGGGGCAAAATAACGCACTATATTTCCGCTTTCGCTGCTTAAAAGCGCTCACTCGCATCTATCGCTCGAAACAGCATTAAGCGGCCTTACCGCAACCATCTTCTGCAAGCTTGCAGATACCCAGTCCGGTCGGCAACTATGACATTATTATTCTTTGCCGCAAGCACGCAAATTATCAAAAAATCCCCTTCGACCGGCCTGTACCGGCGAAGAGGATTTTCTAAAGGATCAGATCGCCATCCCGCCCGAGACCTCGATGCGCTGTGCGTTAACCCAGCGGTTGTCGTCGGAAAGCAGCGAAGCAATCATCGGCCCGATGTCGTCGGGAACGCCGGCACGGCCGAGTGCGGTCATCTCGGCGATCCGCTTGTTCAACTCGGGATTGTCGCGCACCATGCCGCCGCTGAAATCGGTCGCGATCGCTCCCGGCGCAACCGTGTTGACGGCGATTCCCCGCGCGCCCAACTCCTTCGCCATATAGCGGGTCAAGATCTCGATCGCTCCCTTCATGGATGCATAAGCGCCGCTACCTGGCATGATGATCCGCGTCAAGCCTGTTGAAATATTCACGATCTTCCCGCCATCCCGCATAATCGGGAGCAGCTTCTGCGTAAGGAAGAACACGCCTTTGAAATGAACCTTGTACAAACTATCTAGCTCTTCTTCCGTCGTCATGCTGAACGAGTTGTGGTGCGAAATACCTGCGTTGTTGACGAGATAATCGAAGCGCTCGGCCCCCAAGTCTGCCAAAGCTTGACCGACATCCTTTACGAACGTTTCAAAAGATCCCGCATTCCCCGTGTCAAGCTGAATAGCTATGGCGTTACGCCCCATCTCCTTCACGAGATCAACGACCTTCAAGGCTTCTTCTTTATTGGATTTATAAGTCAGGATCGAATCAATACCCCGCTTAGCGAGGTTCAAAACCGTATTGCGGCCCAAACCGCGGCCTCCACCCGTAACGATGGCAATTTTGGCGGAGGCGGGAGCGGGAGCGGAGGCATGAGCAGGAGCGGTGGCGTGAGCGGGAGCGGAAGCAGTAGTTGCACCGGATGTATTTGCAGAAGTGTGCTGTGTCATAATGACATGCCTTCTTTCTTTGTATAGTTCCAGTCCTCATAACTAACTAACTGGTTAGTAATAATATAGGGCTAACTAACCGGTTTGTCAACCCAAGTTTGTTCATGATATAGTATTCCCAAATTGCAGCAGAAAAAGGGGGAACCGCCGTGCGCAACGCAGAGGCGACACGCGAACGCATTTTGGAGGCCGCCAAGACGGAGTTCGCAGCATACGGCATTGCAGGGGCACGCGTCGATCGCATCGCCAAAACAGCCGGATGCAACAAGAATATGATCTACATCTATTTCGAGAGCAAGGAGAAGCTTTTCACGACCGTCCTTCAAATGCATCTCACGCGCGTCTATGAAGAACTCGTGTTCACGCCTGAAGATCTGCCAGGCTACGCGGCGCGCGTCTTCGACTTCACGATGGCGAATCCCGATCTCATGCGGCTGATGGCTTGGTTCAGTCTCGAACAGAAAGCCGACAGCCCGGACGTCCGCAGCACGACACACGATGCCAAAATCGTACAGCTAGCAAAAGCGCAAAGCAGCGGCCTCATTGGAGATGCTTTCTCCCCGAATTTTATCATGACGGTAGTCATGGCTCTCGCTACCGCTTGGACGGCAACGAACCCCTTCGGCCCCTCTCTGGACCCGGAATCCGCCAAGCAGCCGGACGAGCTCAGGGACGGAATCGCCATGTCCGTCAAGCTGATTGCTGAGGCGAATAAGCAGCCGGAATGAAAAAAACAGCAACTGCCAAGGCAGCTGCTGCTTGCTTATTGCTTATGAACTTTAATGCATGGATCCCATAGTCTCATGTTTGACAACGACGCGGCGGATGAAGAAGGCCATAGCCAAACCGATCAACGTCACGATCATCGCGAACATGAACACGTTCTGCGAACCGAAGGTCATGGCGTTGGCGACCTCTTTCAGCTCCGTAGGCGCGGACGATTTATGCAAATAACTCTCCATGCCGCTTGTCAGAATGCTGATCGCGAAAGCCGTGCCGATCGCGCCGGCAACCTGCTGCAGCGTGTTCATGACCGCCGTGCCGTGCGGGTACAGCTCAGGCGGAAGCTGGTTCAAGCCGTTCGTCTGCGAAGGCATCCACACCATGGAAATACCGACCATGAGACCGATATGCAGCGCGACGATGAAGGCGATAGACGATGCCTGCGTAATGCCGGAGAAAAACCATAACATCGCGGCTACGATGGCAAGACCCGGAATAACAAGCCATTTCGGCCCGTATTTATCGAACAATTTGCCCATTCTCGGCGACAGAATCCCATTCAAGGCACTGCCGGGCAAGAGCATGAGGCCCGCGGAGAACGCCGATAATTTCATCCCGTTCTGAAGATACATAGGCAGAATGATCATGCTGGATAAGATGATCATCATACAGGACAATACCATTAGCAAACCTACGATGAACATCGGGTATTTGAACACCCGCAGGTTCATCATCGGCTCGCGCATGGTAATTTGGCGTACCACGAACAATGCGAGAGCGATGAGACCGATGACGATCGAAGCGATCACTATCGGGCTGCCCCAGCCTCCTTCGCCTTCGCCCGCTTTACTGAACCCGTATACGACACCGCCGAAGCCGATTGTCGATAAGACAACGGACAGCACGTCGATGCGCGGCTTCGTGACCTCCGTAACGTTCTCCAAATTTTTCAACCCTACGAACAATCCGATAATTAAGAACGGCAAGGACAACCAGAAAATATAATGCCAAGTTAAATATTCGATCAGAATACCTGCCACCGTCGGACCGGTTGCAGGCGCGAACATAATGACGAGACCGACGAAGCCCATTGCCGCCCCGCGTTTCTCCGGGGGATACACAACGAGGATCGTATTGAACATAAGGGGAATCAGTAACCCCATGCCGATAGCTTGCAGAACGCGTGCGACCATCAGCATTTCGAAATTAACGGCTACCGCCGCAATCAACGTACCTACAATCGAACTTCCAAGCGAGAAGACGAATAACTGTCTTGTCGTAAACCATTGCAGCAGCAGACCTGTCATCGGCATGAGAATGCCGAGCGTCAGCAAGAACCCCGTCGTCAACCATTGTGCGGTTGCGGCTGAGATTTGGAACACGTCCATTAGGTTGCTTATCGCAATATTCAGCGCCGTCTCACTAAACATGCCGATGAAGCCGCAAATGAGCAGCGATGCCATAATGGCTCGCGTATTATATTGTTTCATAATCCACTCCACTTTCCTCTCCTGATATATATCTATATCTATGCGAACAGATAAGCCCGCTATCTGTTAAAAATAGTGCTCAAAGCCCCATATGTCAATATCCAAACCATTAATTTTTTATAAACACAAGTTCGCATTTCTCCTGTAGTCCGGGAATTTCTTACATGTTATACTTCTATAAGCTACTGTGATACTGTGCATTTCGTTGCAGCCAAAGGGGAGATCGGCATGTTGGTAGCTGAACGCTATCTGGCTTTATACGACCGTTTCGGCGGTGAGAACGCAAATGGCGAACCTGTAGAAGCATCGCTGGAGGAGCTGGCCGATGCTCTGTACTGCACGCCGAGGAACGCCAAGCTTGTGCTGAAGAAATTGGAAGAAGACGATCTGATCGACTGGCTGCCGGGCCGCGGCCGCGGCAATCGCTCGCACATCGCTTTCAAGATCGGCAAGGAAAGCTTCCTGCTGAGCCTGGCAACGTCCAGAGCCGCGGATGGCGACTACCGCACCTCATTCGAAGTGCTCGGCACCTACGGTGAAGGAACCGAAGCCAAGATCAAGTTCATCGAATGGTTGAAGGGCACGTTCGGCTATCAGAAGGAATCCGTGGAAGGCCATATTGAATGCGACACGCTTCGCTTTCCCGTCTACCGGAGCGTCCAGACACTGGATCCCGGTAAAGTGAATTATGCCTTCGACTCCCACATCATCCGGCAAATCTTCGACCGTCTCGTCACTTACGACGAAACCGTCCATCGGATCGTTCCCGGCGCTGCGCATGCCTGGAACGCCGATGCACAAGCCATGGAATGGACATTCTATTTGCGCAAAGGCGTTTTGTTCCATTCCGGCCGTGAGCTGACCTCCCAGGACGTCGTCTTTACTTTCGAACGGCTGCGCTCGCTGACCATGCCGAATCGCTGGATGATGAGAAATCTTCAGCTTGTGGAAGCGACGGGGCCGCGTACCGTCCGTTTCGTGCTCGCGCAGCCGAATCGGATTTTCGACCGTTTCCTGTGCGCGGCCGCCGCTTCCATCCTGCCGCTGGATTTGGGAGGTCTCCGCGAAGACGATTATTGGCGGCTGCCTTCGGGAACGGGACCGTTCCAGCTTGAATCTTTTTCGCCGCATCGCATTAAGCTAGGAGCCCATACTTCCTATTATGCCGGGAGACCCTACCTCGATGGCGTCGATATTATCATTATGCCGGAGGACTGCCGGGAAATGTCTACCATCGGCTTGCCCGCCGTCATGCAGACGCAGGATGGCGACACAACGGAGCAAGAACAGAACCCGGAAGAGGATTGGCAGTCACTTGTCCGCTTGTGCAACGGCTGTACGATGCTGACCTGGAACGGGAATAAGCCGGGATGGACCCAGAACGACGCTTTCCGCAAAGCCGTGCGGCTCTTGCTCGATCCTGTCGCGATGCAAGCGGAACTGGGCGGAGAACGCGTGCTGCCTGCCTACTCGTTGCGTCCGGAAGACAGCAATCAATATGAGCGGAAGACGGCTTCAGCCGAAGAAATCGCCCGGGAATTAGCCGGTTCGGGCTACGACGGCACCGAGCTGCGGCTAGTCGTGCACGAGAAGTATGAACGGGACGGGCGATGGATTGCGGAACGGATGAATCATTTCGGTATCGGCGTCGACCTGTTTCTGGCGAATTGGTCCCAGGTGGCCGACCCGGCCGTCATTTCCAGTGCCGATTTCACGATTTCCGGTATCATTCTGGCTGAGGACGACGTATGCGAGATCGACATGTATGAGCATGATGAGTGCGTGTCCAGCACCTATTTGGCAGCCTCGCTCAAAGGCTGGATTCTGGAGCAGATTGATCGGGCTCTCAGTGCCGAGAACGCACAAGACCGCAGAAGCCATATGCGCGATATCGAGACGCGCCTTCGCGAAGAAGGCCATATCATTTTCCTGCATCACCGGCGGTTGAACACCTACCTGCACCCTTCGGTCAGAGGCGCTTCCTTCAACTCGAACGGCTGGATTGATTTCAAACATATATGGCTGGAGAAATAAAGTCCGGTATAACGCCGCAATGCCGCCTCATCATGAACCGACGATGAGGCGGCATTGTGCTGTCTATCCCTCTTCACGGTATTGTCCCGGCGTCATGCCGACCGTCTTGCGGAAGGAACGAATAAAGTTGGCGGAGTTGTTATACTGCAGGCGCTCGGCGATCTCTACGATTTTCAGATCGGTCTCCTTCAGCCATTTCTTCGACATCTCGATCCGGTACTGTGTTAAGTAATCGCCGAAATTAATACCCGTCTCCTGACGGAAAACACGGCTGACATAATGAGGATGATAATTGATGCGGGAAGCGCAATTCTCGAGCGTCAGCTCGGAATCGAACTCCCGCCGGATCATATCGATGACCGCTTCCGAAATATGCTTGAATTGCGACTCGCGGCGGCTCCCCAACTCCCGGATGTAGGGCTGTACGAACATCGAACAGAACCACTGCTCCATCTCTTCCACATCCCGCAGCTTGGATAAGGATTGAATCAAGGAGGCTTCATCCTCGGCAATCCGCTCCAGCGGAATGGACAATTCTTGTCCGAATTTGAGAAGGTCGACCAACAGCCGCATCAAGGACAGCTGATAGTCCCGGTGCTGCGTATGCGGCTGGAACAGCTCTCCGATGAAATGCTTCAGAGCCAGCTCCGCCTGCGTAAGGTCCCCTGAGCGAATCGCGTCCAACAAGGCTTGTTCCGCTTCCTGCGGGAACATGTACATGTTGCTCTTCTGCGGCTGCACATCTTCAATAAACAGGATCGACTCCTGACCCAATCCGACTCTGTATTGTAAGGAGGTCATCGCTTCATGTACCGCCTGCCGGGTACTCGCCAGCGAGCTAAAGGAACTGCTGATGCCAACGCTCACCTTGATCTCCAAATATTGAAAAACAGCTTTCTGAATCTCATCGGATAAGTTGAAAATCAGCTCCTTGAAGTCCGCTCCCTCATGGGTGGAGCCGATCAAGGTCACTTGGCAGTCCGACAGGACAATCGGCACCAGCCTCTGATCTTCCAGCACCAGCTCGCCGACGATATTGCTAATCGCGAACATGAGCAAATCCCGATTCGCTTCTTCGTACCTCGTATCTTTCAACGTGTCGATCTGAATGGCAACTACGCACATGACCGGCCACAGCTTCTCTACACCATACAGGCTCAGCTTTTCTTCGAAATCCGCCGGACGGATCGTCCCGCTGAACAATTTATGCATGAAAAATTCCTTGAGCTGCACCTGCTGGCCTTTGAGTTCATTCATAATGAGAGATTGATTCTTGATCAAATAGTCGACCCGCTCCCCGATCACCTGAAGCTCCCCGGTCGGCTTCTTCTCATCAACCGTGGAAGGTATGCCGGCAAGCGCCGTATATAAAGTCTGAATCGGACTGTACATTCTCTTGGACCCGAACCATGCAAGGAAGAGCGTCACGAGCAGAATAACGATACAGACAAGCAGTGTGATCCAGCCGATCCATTTATTTTGCGCGTTCACCTGCTCGGTTGAGGCTACGGAGACGTAGCTCCACCCATTATAAGGTGAATTCCGGTAGGTAACCGTTACGGCTTCTCCGTCCAGCTCCGCCGCATATTGCCCGACAGCTTGCTGCGCCTCGAGAAGCGGCTTCAGATAGGGCTGATCCGCCATGCTCGTCCCCAATTGTCCCCGGTCGCGATGATCGATAATGTGGAAATCTCTATCCATGATGAACGTGCTGCCGAGCTTATCGTTCTGGAAGGCCTCCGGCTCCATCATTACATCGGATGACAGCCTCACACAGATAATCCCGGTCGGCTGAGTGGAATTAAAGGGATACTTTTTCACGAAATAAATGGATTCATAAGAGCTTGGCTCATCGCCCGATCTGCTCGCCCAGAAGGATCCTCCCGGCTTGCGGGAAAAGGCTTCCAATTGCGGACCGAAGTCCGGGGAGGCGTATTCATTAACCCCTTTGCTGGTCACAATCCATTTCTTGTTCAGACTGTACAAATAAACTTCCTTGATGCCGAGCTCATAGGTTTGAATCAGGGAAATGCCTTCATACAGCTCATGCACCATTTCGAAATCGCGATTGGAAATCTCTTTCTCGAAAGCGCCGGTGACGACAGGTGACTGCAGCAGCTGCGTTGCCGAATTATCGATCGTCTTCAGCGTCTGCTCGACGCGCATTTGCATCTGCTGCAACAGCTGCTTATTGCTTTCGTTCACTTTCTCCTGCACGGTGCGGGAGGAATTATAATAAGCAAAGGTGCCCAGCACAATCACAGGGATGGTTCCGATCACGATGGATAATAACATAAGCTTCAATAAATAAGACGAAGACCGAAATCGCATAATGCCTCCAAGATGTAGTTCCTTCACAGTACTTAGAGTTTACATGAAAACTCTGGATTTAGCCATGCGGCCGAAGACTGTGCTTCCTATCATACAGGGACAGTACGATTACCGTCGATAGTCCCTGCATGTTCAGATGCATTCAGTACCTGCTCACCCTCAGCAAATCCCTTACTTCCCGCGCTCTGCCGCGTACAGTCATTAGTTGCACTCACTGTCACTGGTTGCTGTTAAGGCGTTATTAGGCGTATTGAATAGCAAAAAAAAGAATAGCAAAAGCCCTCCGCAAGGGCGGCAGATATGCATTCTTCATCTGCGTTCCTTATGGAGAGCTCGTCAGCCCCATCTACCAGCGATTAGCAGCCGTTGCCGAACGAATTTCTCTGCGAATTCAGCAGCGAGGCAAGGAAGGCCAGCGTCAGTCCCTGTCCCCAGCCCTGAATGCGTTTATCCGGCACTTGCCTGTAGCCTTCCGCGTCCACCATGACCGCCGTCCCGGCCGACACGCCGGTTACTGTGCCGTCTGCAGCAATGCGCGCCACAATGCCGTCGATCGATTTCTGCGTGTACTTATGGTACAGACGGCCGCGCGATAATATGGCGGCGGCGATGCCCGCCGATCCCGACGTTTCCAGCGGAGAGCCCGGATCGTCGACGATCGTATGCCACAGCCCCGATTCATCCTGCAGGCGGACGAGCGCACTCAGTTGGTCACGAAGCGAACCGTCGATGATCATGAAGGACGGATGCGTAACGGGGACCAGATCGAGCGCCCTGGCCATCGTGAGCGCCGCCCAGGAATTGCCGCGCGCCCAATGGATCGCGGACAGATTGTTTTTCACGATGTTATCCCATCCGTGATAATACAAATTCGACACCGGGTCCTGCAGGAACTTCTCATGTCCGTGATACTGCCTGAGCCCGTCTTCGACGTAATCCGGACGGTTAAGCAAGGTTCCGATGCGGAGCAAGAAGTAGCCGGCCATAAACATCGTGTCCACCCAAGCCTGCTCGGGGAAATTGTAGGTTTCCGAATTGACGGTATGCTGGAAAATGCCTTCGTCGAAACGGACGGCCTCATGTGTCAAAAATTCCGCCATTTCCTTCGCCGTATCCAAATATTTGGGATCCTGCGTCACTTCGTACAGGGTGAGCAGCGAATGGCCGATGGATACCGCATTGACGGATAGCTTCGGCAGCTTGTCTTCGAGATTCTCGTCCACCCAAGCTTGCAGCCCGCTCAGGTACTGCTCCTTGCCTGTAGCCCCATAAGCTTCACAAACGCCATAGAAGGCAACTCCGCCAGGCCAATCCCAGCTAAAATCCATCTTATACGTCCGTTCTACGACCCGGTCGATCACCGACAGGATCCTCTCTTCGTCAAATACTAATTGAGGCATCTTCTTTAAATCCTTTCTCGTGTTATGAAGAACGAGAGAAGGACGCCCAGCGTGCCTTCCCTCATCCTGCTGCCGCCTTACTTCGCTACTTTGGCGTATTCCGCATTCATTTCCTCAATCACCTTGCTGCCGCCGCTTTGCAGCCATTTATCAACGGTCTGCTTCCACTCGTTCTCCCCGATCGCGCCCATGATGAACTTTACCGTCGCATCCGCGATGATTTTCGAAAGCTCCTTGCCCTTCTCAATCTCCGTATTGGAGATGAACGGCGCGGCGGGGTTCGCCAGCGCGATTGTTGCATTGTCCTGGAACAGCTTCGTGCTAAGCTTCTCCAACTCGTTGCCATAGTTGACCACTTGATCCTGCATAATCATGAACTGATTGCCGTCCAGAATTTCCGATTTGAGCTTCGCATCCTGCGTTTGTTTGTAGCTGCCGTTCTCAACCGTGTACTGCTTTCCTTCAATGCCGTACTTCATCAGATTTTGAATATCCTTATCGGATACTTTATCGAAATACGCGAGAATTTGCTTGAGCTCCGCTTCCGTCTTCACACTCGTTTTCGGAATGACGTACATGCCCAGGTAACCGGCGCCCGCGCGAGTTTTCTCGCCATTCGGACCGGAGATACGGTTGATGAGATTAATTTTGGCATTCGGGTCGACCTTCTTCACGTTATCTTCAATCACTTTGCCATCCAGCATATTATCGATCCATAGGCCCGCTTGCCCTTTATTCATCACAGCCCGGCCGTCCTGAACGAGTGCGAAGTCCTGGTTAATAAGTTTCTCATCATATAATTTCTTGTAGAACTTCATTGTCTCTAAATAAGCTGCCGTCATATGTGCCGGTACAAGCTTGCCGTTCTGTACCTCCCACTCGTTCGGACCGCCCATATAGACGAGAATATCTTTGAATCCGGCGATATTGTTCCCCTGCATCCCTACGGCAAGTCCAATCGTATCCTGTTTGCCGTTCTTATCCGGATCTCCTGTTGCAAAAGCCTTCAGAACGTTGTACAGCTCATCTACGTTTTTCGGAGCCTGCAAGCCCAAGGTCGTCAACCAATCCTGACGAATCATCAAGCCGAATCGGGCCAGATCCCGCTCACGGTACACGCCATAAACTTTGCCGTCGATCGATACGTTCTTCAGGACGATGTCCGACATCTTGCTCAGGTTCGGATAGCTTTTGAGATACGGTCCAACCTCCCAGAACATGCCGCTGCGGGCTGCGTTAACGATATTGGAAGCCTTCGGCTCCAGCGCTACGAACGTTTTCGGCAGCTCGCCGGAGGCGACGGTCGCGCTTAATTTATCGGAATAAGAGGAGGAAGGCACCCACGACACCGTAAGCTTCGTGTTCGTCTTCTCCTCGATCGCTTTAAGCACCGAGCTGTCCGCAGGCATCTGCTCCGGATTATATGTCGGCAGCATCATGGTTAGCTGCAGCGGCCCTTGATTGGCGCCGGCGGCGCCTTGGGAAGCGGCTTGATCCTTCCCGCCGCAAGCGGTCATCATGAGCGCCACGGTCGTTAGCAAAGCTCCGGCTTTCACCATTGTCTTCTGATGTCTTCTGTTCATTTCGTATATCCTCCCTTGTTCTCTATACAATTATATCTCAACCCTTCACGGAGCCAAGCAGAACCCCTTTGGCAAAATGCTTTTGCAAAAACGGGTATACAAGCAGGATCGGCAGAGTAGAAACCACAATGACAGCCATCTTCACGGACTGCTCCGGCGGAGCGACATAATCCGCATCCATCGCGGTGGAATCCCCGATTCCGCCCGATGCCAGAATCACAATCTGGCGCAAAAGCACTTGAATCGGCCATTTGGTATTGTCATTGATATACAGCACCGCGTTGAAGAACGTATTCCAATGCCCTACCGCATAAAAGAGCGAAAACGTAGCGATCGCGGGCATGGATAGCGGCAGCACGATGCGGAAAAAGATGCCTAAGTCGTTGCAGCCGTCGATCTTGGCGGATTCCTCCAAGCCGTCCGGCAGCTGTTGGAAAAAGTTGCGCATAATAATCAAGTTAAAGGCGCTGATCGCCCCCGGTATAAGCAAGGACCAATAGGAGTTGATCATACCTAACTGCTTCACCACAAGGAATGTAGGAATCATTCCGCCGCCGAACAGCATCGTGAAGACGACCATCATCAGGATCGGCTTGCGGAAATCCATATCTTTCCGAGCTAACGGATAGGCCATCAAGCAGGTAAAGAAGATGTTAATCAGCGTTCCGACGACCGTGATATAAATCGTCACGAATAGGCTTCGGGCCAGCGTCTGGGTGGAGAAAATATACTTGTACGCATCCAGCGTGAACTCCGTCGGGAATAAGATGAACCCGCGCGTCAGCAGCTCTTTCTGTGTAGCGAACGAGCCGGCAACGATATAAATGAATGGGATTACGGTCAGCAAACCGAACGCGATCAACAGCACGATGTTCACGCCATCGAAGATTCGGCTGCCCCAGCTTGGCTTGAGCGGCATAGCGGTTCAACGCTCCTTTTCTAATCTAGTAAATACCATCTTCGCCGAATTTCTTGGCCAAATAATTGGAGACAACGACGAGAATCAAACCGACGATCGACTTGAACAACCCGATGGCCGTACTGAAACTGTACTGTCCCTGGCTGATTCCTACGGAATAAACATACGTGTCGAACACTTCCCCGACCTCGCGGTTCATGGCATTCAGCATCAGGAAGATCTGCTCGAACCCGGTATCGAGGAAATGGCCCAGCCGCAGAATAAGCAAAATCACAATCGTGCTGCGAATAGCCGGTAAAGTAATATGCCACAGCTGGCGGAATCGATTCGCTCCATCCATGCGCGCCGCTTCATACAGCTGCGTGTCGACGCCAGCGAGCGCGGCTAGGAATATAATCGTGCCCCAGCCGGTTTCTTTCCAGATCACCTCGGCCGTAATGACCGTCCGGAACCATTCGTTGCTTACCAGAAAATTAATTTTATCTCCGCCGTACCGCACCAGCATTTCGTTCACGATACCGCCTTCCGTCGTCAGGAAGATGTAAGCGACCCCTACCACAACAACCCAGGACATGAAGTGAGGTATGTACACCAAGGTTTGAACGGTCCGCTTCACGAATTCATGCCTTAACTCGTTGAGCATGAGTGCAATCACGATCGGCAGCGGGAAGAAAAATAAAATATTGTACGTGGCCAAGATCAGCGTATTGCGAAACAGCAGGAGAAAGTTCGAATCGCTAAACAGACGCTCGAAATGTTTCAATCCTACGAACGGGCTATCCCAGAAGCCGAGAAACGGCTGATAGTCTTTGAAGGCAATGAAGATTCCGTACATCGGCCAGTACTTGAAAATGAGAAAGTACAAGAGGCCGGGGAGGACCATGAAATAAAGCCATCGGTTGCGCACGAGTCTGCCCATCATTGTCGACGACCTCGCAGCCGTTGACGCAGCGACTTGTGCTTTTATACTTGTTTGCATGCTGCTTCCTTCCTTTCAGCGTAGGGCTGTGAAACTGTAGCTCCACTATACGGGAGGGCTTTGTTTGCCGTCGATAGTCCCTACTTGTTCAGATCGTCCGGAGCAAGCGTTTGCGGTGCCGGTTAGGGCGCGCAGTCATGAGTTGCGCTCGTTGTCATTGCTTGCTGCATAACACAAATAACGGGGAGATGCAGCAGGTTCTGCATCTCCCCGTTATTCAAAGACCTCTTCTCATGTGTTCCCATCCTGCCATTCATGTGCCATATATCTGCAAATCATGAATGGACCAATAATTTCCCGCTTTCTTCGACTGAACGATCTTGATGTATCTCGCAGCCTGCGGACTGAAACGGATGTCCAAATAGCTGGAGCCAGTTCCGGACGCTACGGATGGAGACCAATGGTCTCCATCCATAGACAGATATACATCATAAAACCTCGGATAATCGTTAGGCGAACCTTCGGTCCTGAGCAAGATCCGGTTGATTGTCGAAGCGCTTTTCATATCTACTTGATAATACTGTCCGGGAGCTTGCGCTGTTCCTGTATCCCAGCGAGTATAAATATTGCCGTCTATCGCCCCCTGCGGCTTACCGGAAGAGCTGGCAACCTCCCACGCCGTCCGGTCTAATGCAACGCTATCCATAGCCGTTGCAGCTGCCGGTTGTGACATTTGCTCCGTCCCTGAGATTCGAACCTGATATACGTAGTTATTTCCTGCCGACGTATCCTTATCTACATACTCGGTACCCGGCACCTGTTCGGCTATCACCTTATAACCTTCCTCACCCGAGCCCGGTTTACGCAGAATATCGTGTTGATATCCCTCTTCGGACTCTTCCCAGCTCAACGCTATCGCATGATTCCTTACGGGCTTAGCATCAATCCATGCCGGCGCGGCGGGCTTCACCTGATCGGCTCGGGTCAGAATATATTGGACGGCTTCCCCCGGTCCTAACGTCTCTTTCAACTCCAGCTCAGGCGCTGCTTGTAAGCCGCTGACATAACTTCGAGCCGCATCATAGGTTTCCCCAGAACCGAACCTCTCGCCTATGTACGCTGCGGCATCCGGCATCGTTACTTTGACCTGGATGGTCTGAGCCGTCGATTCGAAATTGACGAAATTGAGCAAGATCTTATCCGACTTCCCTCCCGATCCCGGAAGCGCAGGCAAGGTCGACGTGTCTACGCTGCGGATATATACCAGCTTATCCATTAACTCCGTCTTATTGGTGATTTCGTAAACGAGCGGTTTCCCATGCGTTGCATAGGCCAGATTCAAGCGCCGCATCACCCCGACACGCGAATCGTCCTCTTGAGAATTCCTGTAAATTCTCATCTGTGCGGGATTTTGCGTATTCAAATCGACGCCTGGATCAAACAACGCATACTGCGGGTAGAACGCCGCATGCTGCATGAACATATCGGCATATCCGATATGAGCTCTCATAATGCGGTCAAAGACGGCTGAATGCGGCTCAGCCGCGCCATACGCCTCGGGATCTTCATGGCTGTCCGAGGTGCCGTACTCCGTATTCAACATCGGCTTCGGCAAACCGTCCTCGGAGCCGCCGAAAGTCCGCAGATTCTCTACAAAGCTGCCATCTTTATTGTTAACATAAGAGGTCCCATAAGCATGCCCGTTCGTCAAATCCGTTATCTCTTCCAGCTCCAGCCGCTGGTTCGGATCCCCTTCCCATCCGTCAGGATCTCCGCAGCTCGGACTGCTTATCGAGGTTTGATTCCTGCATGCCCTCATGCTGTATACAGGCGCGTACGCCCAACCCGGGGCGACGGTTTTCACATGCGGCGCCAATTCAGGCAGGTTGGCTTTGAGCCACTCGGCAATAGCCAGGTTCACGCTTTTCGAGCGGTTGAATAAGCCTGGTTCGTTATCGATCTCATAATATTGGAACATGGAGCCGTACTGCGTCACATAGTCCTGCAATTTGTTCTGTGCATCCGCCGGCAAGGTTCCGTCCGCTTGCAGCTTCACATTTCCGGTATGCAAATGAAGGGCAACCGCTTGTGTGTTATATTCTCGCAGCGTTTCGTAATAAGACTTTATGGAGGAACATCCCGCTTTGACATCCGTTGCACAATCCACTCTCATGACATTGCCGCTATACGCAATGCCCAGCCATTTCAATACATAGGGAAGATGCTTGACGGCTCCTTGGTCGTAATAAAAGGACAAATTGCTCACTTTCGTGCCGGATTCCACGTATCGCCCATGAATGGGCTCTTCGGCCGGCGCCGCGAGCGCATCCAGCGAAAGATAATCCCATTTCCACCATAGAAATTTATTCTCGTCGGAACTGCAGTACAGGCAGCCTGTCGCCGACAGCTTTAATTCATTCATCCCCAGCTGAAGCTGCTCTTTGGGAATATAGAGTTCATATAACTTCTTATAGGAATAGGAGCTAGTCGTCCCTCCGACTCCTGCAATCTGGATAATCCCGGAAAGCATGCGATTGGAAAATACCGCCATCTGCGGAACGGACTTATGCGCATCCATGATCTTCACACGGAAATGCACCCCGTATTTTGGGATTTCCGATAAGGTATATTGAATCGTCAATTCAGGATTCAACGACTTATTAAGTCCTTGCGGTACCGAGCCCCACACCTCCGGCTGACTGGTGCCGGTAACTTCCGTGTAGCGTCTCTGTGCTCCGCTTTCTTGGCCAAACTCGGAATAGGAATCGTTCGGTTCGCCTAACATCCAGATCTCATCGCCAAGCTGATTGGATTGTGCCATCACCTTTACCACCTCTGATCTTGCCGACGCGCCATTGTTATTCGAAGCCGAGATCAAGAGCAGCAAGATCAGCAAAGCCGATGGCATAATCACATATCTCATCATGTTAGACACCTCTCAACCCTCATGGTAGTAATAAGACATTCGCTGGAATTATTTCTTTGGCTTGGGAAGGGCTCTTCCACATCAGTTTGACAGCAGCACCGTTCAGATTATCGTAATACTCGACTTTCAAGTCAACAGGTACACCTGCGGTAAGTTCAATCGTTCCGGTTCGTTCCACCCAGCTCTGATTAAACCAACTGTCGATAACCAGCTTGCCGTTCACCCAGACACGAATCCCATCGTCGCTAACGGACGAGATTTGATAGGTTTCGGTATAAGCGGGTACGAGCTTCCCCGTCCATCTCACGGAGAACGTATCTGCTTGCAAAGATGGCAAAGCGGCTGACTTAGACCAATTGAAATTTATTTGGGTATCCGTCTTCGTCTCCTTCAGCCCGGTCAAATCCTTGTTATCAAAATATTCGCCCCGCAATCCGTTTCTTCTAACCGGCGTTACTGGCGCCGGCGATATCGGCAATACCGGTTGTATCTGCGGCTGTTTGATAGGCCCGGTCCGGAAAAATTCCCTGCTAAGAATATTCGAATTCGAGTAGAACGACTTGATTTCCTCTTTATGGTTATTTTCACTCAGCATCTTGCCCCAGGTCATGAAATAGGCCCATCGGGGCTGATTCTTCAATACGTCCGCACTTGGCAGCTCACCGTTCTCGCCGATCGCCACGGGTTTGCCGCCTGCCAATCGCACGATTTGCTGATAATAATCCGGATGGTAATCATTATTATAAATATCGACCGCCAGTACATCCACTTTATTGGCCCCCGGATATGTGGCCTCATAAGGGTCGGCATGCGCATTGGGCGCATTGGGACTCCACACCCAGAGCAGATTATCCAGCTTATGCACACGCACGAATCGGTCGTACATGATATTCCAGAGCGCCGAGAAGTTGTCCTTCTGGCCCCACCAGAACCAATTCCCATTCATCTCATGATAGGGCCGCCATAGCACGGGAACTCCCGCATCCTTCAGTTTCGCCAAATAAGCCGCCGTTTCATCCAAATCGGCAAGCAGTTTCGTATATTGGGGAGTGCCCGGGGTTACGTACTTGTCGAAATCCGCTTGGCTCATCTCCTTCTGCACATTCGACCAACATAGGCATGTACCGGGAATATTTTGATGATACGATAGCGTGACCAGCCCGCCGGCCTGATGCCAGGCGATGGCGCTGTTCACAACCTTTTGTCTTAACGCCGCCAGTTGACCGGCGGATTGATTCATAATCCCGCCGAATTCATAGCCATGAAGTCCGGGATATTTCCCTGTCCAATCCTTCACACGGTTCGTCATTTCATCCGGACTTTCCAGGTAATCGTGCTGCCCGCTAATCGTGCTTATGCCCGAGATGGCATATAATTGATGCAGCACTTCCCTAGCTTCAACCGACGCTTGCGGGTTGACCGGAGCAGCCGACGCCGTAGCTTGCGGTTGAAATAGTAAAGAGAGCACGAACAATAAGGAAACCACCTTCTTCATTACACCCGCCTCTGCCACAATAGAATTCACCATCTTCTTGAATAAATAAAATATAAAATATATATCGGCACAAACCTTACATACAGCTATGCCTTCAAACAAGGAATCGCCTTCCATTCCCCAATTCGAACAGAAGGCGGTTCTTTGTTTCAAAACAAAACTTAAATAAATTGGTGAAGGGAGATGTCCTTCCAGTCCATACATATGCGAACGATATCCTCTTCGACCAGATCGGAACCGCTTTGAACCTCGATAAATTCAACATCCGTGATGGCCCGTATACTATGTCTGGTTCCTTCCGGAATCCGCACAACATCGCCAGGCTTCACCTGATATAGCTTATCGTTAATGATAATATCCGCAACGCCGCTCACGATAGTCCATACTTCACTACGTTTATAATGCAGCTGATAACTGATATTTTTACCGGCGTGAACAAGAATTCGTTTCGTCAGCACCTCATTGTCCTCAGCGTATTTGACGTAGTCGATGACGCGATATCGTCCCCATCTGCGCTCCTCGTACATCGGCCGGTGTTCGATGGTTTTCATCACTTCCTTGATGCGGGGGCTCTCCGACTTGTTCGTCACTAGAATGCCATCCGGACTCACGGCAACGACGGCGTCATGGATGCCGATCACGGTGACAGGGATGTCGAGCTCATTGATCAGATGAGTATTCTCGCAATCTGTCGTTACGATGCCTGTTCCGATTTGGGAACGTCCCATTTCCTCCGTGAGGGTATTCCAAGTTCCCAAATCCTTCCAAAAACCGTCGTAGGGTACCACGACGATGCTGGCTTCCTTCTCGACGACTTCGTAGTCAAAGCTAATTTTCGTTAATTTATGATAGTTTCGAATCATTTCCTCATATTGAATAGGGATTCCTTTATCCATCATGACTTCAATGAGATAGCCGAGACGGAATGCGAAGACGCCGCAATTCCACAGCGCTTTCTGATCGATGAGGACAGCCGCCTGTTCACGGTTCGGCTTCTCGAAGAAATATTGGACGGCGTGCGCCTCGGTCCCTTCCAGACGTTCCTCCGATGGAACGATGTAGCCGTATTTCTCAGACGGAACCGTCGGCACGACCCCCATTAACGCTAAATTGGCTTCCGTTTCGTGCAGCACCTCTTCCAATTGTTTAATTTTCTGAAAGAAAGCTTCATCGACGTACGGATCTACGGGCAGTACCGTGATCACGGTGCTGAGCGGCAGACTCTCCACATCATACATATAGGCGGCTGCGAGGGCGATGGCCGGAAACGTATCTCTCCGCTCTGGCTCGATAATCAGCGGAGCTTCTCCGCCGAGTTGGCTTACAATCATTTCAACCTGGGAGCGGTTCGTCGCCAAGTACGCATCCTCGCCAAGACCTGTATGCTTCAGTTGTCTCCATACACGTTGAACCATGGACTCGTCTCTGCCTTGCTCATCCTCAAGCACCTTCAAGAATTGCTTGGATCTGGCATCGTTGGACAAAGGCCACAGCCGTTTCCCCGACCCGCCGGAAAGAAGAATCAATTTCATGTATACCACGCTCCATTCGGTTTATTGGTAATGATGCAAGCCGGTTATCTGACGAGAGCTTTGGGCTTGGATACGCCAACCAAGTCCGGCCGTCCGACGGAATAATATTTGAGCCCGGTTCCTTGAATCTGCTCTTGGCTGTACACATTGCGGCCATCGATAAGAATCGGCTGTTCCATGATGAAAATGAGCTGTGACAACGGGGCAGCTTTGAATTCCTCCCAATCCGTCAGCAAGCAAAGCGCATCGGCGCCGCCAGCGGCTTCCATGGCAGTCTCGCACCATTGAATCGCCGGATGATCGATGCGCTCTCTGAACTTATCCATGGCGATGGGATCGTACAGCTTCAGCCTTGCTCCTGCCCGGATCAGCGTTTCAACGATCTCAATCGAAGGCGCATAACGAATATCGTCCGTGTTCGGCTTGAAGGATAATCCCCAAATGCCTACCGTTTTGCCGCTAAGCGGTCCCAGAGACGCTTCCAGCTTGGCAATCACTTTGTACCGCTGCGATTTATTCACTTCCACGACGGACTTGAGCAATTGAAACTCATAATCGACGTTGCCGGCAATTTGAATCAAGGCGTCGGTGTCTTTGGGGAAGCAAGACCCTCCATAGCCGATACCGGCATTCAGGAAGGAAGAGCCGATTCGCTTGTCTTGCCCCATCCCTTTGGCAACCTCCGTCACATCGGCGCCCACTTTCTCGCAAATATTAGAGATTTCATTAATGAACGAAATTTTAGTAGCCAAGAAAGCGTTCGATGCGTACTTGATCATCTCTGCGCTCCGGATGCTTGTGACAAAAATTTGCTCGGTGAACGCACGGTGCAGCTCCGTGAGAGGTTCGGCCAGACTCGGATTATCAAGCCCGATGACGATTCGGTCCGGATGCAGCGTATCTTCAATGGCTGAACCTTCCCGCAGAAACTCCGGAATGGATACGACGTCATAAGCATGCTGCGTATTCATGGCAATTATCGATTGAATATGCTCGTTCGTACCTACGGGAACCGTGCTTTTCGTGGCAATGATTTTATAACCGTTCATCGCTCGGCCAATCTCCGCAGCCGCCTGCTCGATATAAGACAAATCCGCCTCGCCATTAGGCAATGAAGGGGTACCTACGGCAATAATCACGAGCTGCGACTTGCCGATCGCGTCAGCCAAATCCGTCGTAAAGGCCAGCCGGCCGGCATGCAGATTTTTCTCCATGAGCGGCTCGATGCCGGGTTCATAGATCGGGGAAATCAAATTTTGCAGTTTTTCGATTTTCCGCATATCCTGGTCCACACAGATCACGTTATTGCCCGTTTCCGCGAAGCACACCCCGGAGACCAATCCCACATAACCCGTTCCGATCACTGCAATATCCATACAATCATTGCCCCTCTCTGAATTGTTGATACGCTTTTGTCATGTAATTTTTCAATTTATCCATAAATGTTTTCTCATCGAATTTCTGCGCGTGCTGAACGATTTGCTTCACGTTCCAAGCATGATCCTCCACTTCCTCAATGGCGAGCAGCAGATCCTCCACCTCCTGGCGCTTGAAGAACACGCCGTTCACATGAGGCACGATCGTATCCAGCGCGCCACCCGCCTGATACGCAACGACAGGTCTTCCCGCCGCATTCGCCTCCAGGGGCGTAATGCCGAAGTCCTCTTCGCCCGGGAAAATTAACGCCCGGCACTGCGCCATCATCTCGGTCACTGTACCGTCATCCAATCTTCCGAGGAATCGAACATTCCCTTTGGCCATCGCCTTCAGTCTGACCAGATCGGGACCCTCGCCCACGATGTACAAGGGCAGCCCGTTTCGATTAAACGCTTCTACGGCCAGATCGATTCGTTTGTAGGAGACCAGTCTGGAGACGATCAAATAATAGTCGTCAATGACCGGTGAGCTGTGAAAGCGGCTCGTATTGATCGGCGGAAAAATAACATCGGCATCGCGATGATAATAATTGCGAATCCGTTTCTTCACGACGGAGGAATTGGCAATAAACTGATTCACATTCGCAGACGTCTTTTGATCCCATTGCTTGAGCTGATTGATATATATCTTCAAAAGGCCCTTCATCACGTTGGATTTGGATTGCCGTTCCATATAAGTGTCATAATCCCAAGCAAAGCGCATCGGCGTATGGCAGTAACAGAGATGAAACGTATGCTTCGGCACCTGTATACTTTTCATGAAGGCGCTGCTTGAGCTAAGCACAATGTCAAACTCCCGGAAGTCGAAATCCTTGATCGCAAGCGGGTATAACGGAAGCATGCCTTTGAAATGGCTCTTTCCTCCGGGCATTTTCTGCAGCCAGGAAGCCCGTATATCCGCATCCCGCAGCTCATCGAGCAGACGATTGTTGCTTACCATGGTCGTATAAATGGGTGCACTCGGATACATTTGGTGAAAGACCTCGACAACTCTTTCGGCTCCGCCCATTTGAACCAAATAATCATGCGCAATTGCTATTTTCATTTGATCCATCCTTTACTCACTATGGGATCATCACGAGTTCGCAATGAAGCCTGCATAGTAATGAGTGATTTGGGTAACCGTTCGTTCGATGACAAAATGCTGCTCCACGCGCTTGAGGCCATTCTCGCTCATTTTGCGCCGCTCTTCAGGATGCTCCAGCAGATAGCGAATGGCATCCGTCAGGACGACCGGGTCACCCGGCTGAATGAGAAGCCCTGTTTCACCATGTACGACGGTCTCGGTCGGACCGCCTTCATTGGAAGCAATGACCGGCAAACCGGCTGCCATGCCCTCCACAATCACTTGGCCGAAAGGCTCCGGCGTGATCGAGGTATGCACCAGCAGGTCCGCTTTCTGCATCAAGCCTTGCACATCGTCCACATGGCCCAGTAAGGTGACATTAGTCAACTGATTGTCTGCAATTTGCTGCAGCAGGCGTTTCTTATAAGCATCCTCGCCAAATAAGGCGTCCCCGGCCAACCAGAAGTGAACCTGCTCGTCAGGAAGAAACGATTTGGCCGCTTCGAGCAGAATATGTTGGCCTTTCCACTCCGCAAGCCTGCCCACAAGTAAAACGACATAGGGCTTACGCCATGCCTTCTCCGCTTTCGGTACCGCCTTGATCTTTGAATTCGCGAAAGCCGAGTAGACGACTAGGGTTTTCTTGGATTTCGGCAAGTTCAAAGCATTCAAAGTAGAGTTGGAATTGGCGATGACCCCATTCGGCAGCAAGCGGGACATCCAGCGAATCGCCTGCGCAACGATCGGCTTCAGATAGGGAACTCCAATATGATCCCGAATATGCCAGATGAGCGGAATACCTGCCCATTTGGCGGCTACCGCTCCATAGAAAGCGGATTTCAAAGAATTCGTATGTACACAGGCAACCTTCTCGGCTTTGAGTAATTTGGCTACCTTTCTCCCGTAGCTCAGGAGCTCCATAGCACCCGATATCGCTTGGACATTCACCGCATTCCGATTGCGGTTGCGCACCTTATCGCTAAGAGGGATAACGCGAACATCGATTCCTTTGGCTCTTAACCGATCGACCAGCGCTCCCTCTTCGGCTACAATCACGATCGGATCCACGGCTTCGCCAAAATTCGTTATGAGATTATATAGCGCGACTTCCCCCCCGCTCCATCTAGCGGTATGATCCAGATAAGCTACCCTCATCTTGTTCCCGTCCTCCTTTCCTCATCGCTTCAACCGATTGTTTCCCGCCACTCGCATGCGGATGAAGGTCGATAACCGAATGAAACACTTCGTTCACCTGCTGAGATACGCGCTCCCACGTATAATGCTCCAGCACATGGCTTCTGCACTGCTCGCTCCCCGGCCACCGTTCAGGATGCTTTAAGATCCGAAGCAATCCGGAGGCGATGTCTCCGCTGTCTTTGCCTGCGAACAGCATATCGGGCCGGAATTTCTCAAGAATCTCACGATTCCCGCCGATCGGAGTAGCCATGACCGGAACGCCGGCCGCCATCGCCTCAACGGTAATTAAACCGAAGCCTTCCAAGGCTTGAGAAGGGACGACGAACAGATCCGCAGCTTGATAATACTCGGCAAGCTCATTGTCGGGGACGTAGCCCAGCAAACGGACGCTTGACTGCAGCCCATACTCAGCTATCCGGCTCTCCAGCTCCTCCCGCAGCGGACCTTTGCCGCCGATGAACAGCACGGCATCGGGCATTGCGCTGGCAACCTCACGCCAAGCTTCCAGCAATTGAATGAGCCCCATCCGGTTGACCAGCCTCCGCAAGGTGAGCACCATCGTCTTCCCTTCAGGCAGCTGCAATTTCTCTCTGATTGACGAACGATCCGCAGCCGGTTTGAACCGTGAGACATTCGCTCCTCCGGGGATAATATGGATCTTGGACAGCGGGACGCCGTACTGGCGATGAAGAATATCACGGAACGTTTCGCTTAATACGATGAAGGCGTCCGCCAACCGGTAGGCTTTCATCTCCCAACTTTTGGCAACCATTGTTTTGAAGCGATGCTTAAGCCCCTTCCCTTCAAGCCTTATTTCCTCGCTCCAGGGACCATGGAAGGTCATGACAACCGGAATATTGCGCGCCTTCGCCTCCTTCGCCACACCTATGCTGTAAGGAGCAAAGTGTGCATATACGACGTCAACGCGCTGCTGATCCATCCATTCTGCCGCATACATGCGGAACGCATCGCGCCTTGTGCTTAATTTCCAATCGGGACTGGCGACGTTAGTGACGCGCAGGGGTCCGACCACTTCCGGCTTGCTTGATACGCATACCAGAGCTTCAAGCTCATGACGGTTGGCCAAGCTCTCGCAGATATGCTTGAAATACGTATTTAAACCGCCGGGCTGAGCGGACGGCCAGCCCATTCCGGTGCACAGAATCCGCAAATTATTGTAGGGTTGCATAAGCTTTTCCCTCCTTGATCGGCCCGTCTTGGGACTGCTTGACACGTTTGCGGGCAAGTCCAAGCTCGTATTGTTTCATGCATATGAGGAATTCGTACACACCCCAGAAGAAAGCTACTGCAAATCCGGGAACCCCTTTCTTATACAGGCCATGAACGATATATTTCTGCACGAATCGTAAGGGAGGACGAACGAGCATCCGCAGCAAGCTGAATCTTTTGCCCATGGCTACCGAGCCTTCCGCTTCCAGGTCGGTATATTTATTAAAGCGCTGAAGATGATCGTGGATGCTGCGGAAACCGTAATGCCAGAGTACGCCCGGCACGAATATGATATCTTCGCCCGCCACATCCGGCGTTTCGTGTACCAAGCTATCCCTATATTGAATCTGCGTACGATTATACAGTCGGACAAGCTTCTCGCCTTTCCCCATCCAGCGTCCGAGGAAGTCTCCGATCCGCAGAACCGAGTACGCTTTGGACGGATCGGCCAATTCCCTCTTCAGCTTCTGAATCGAGGCCGACAGCTGTTCGCTCACCACCTCGTCCGTATCAATGACGAAGATCCAGTCATAGGCGGCGCGATCGCTGCCGTATATACGCTGCTTGGCATAACCCGGCCAAGCGTTCACATACACTTTGCAGCCTAATTGCTTGGAAACCCGGACGGTTCCGTCCTTGCTCCCGCCGTCGACGACAACGATTTCGTCTGCAAAAGGCTTGCAGGAGGCGATCGCATTAGCTATTCTCGATTCATCGTCTTGCGCAATGATGACTACAGAAATTCGATTCACTCCCACAGCGTCACGATAGTGACTCATTTCGTTCGCCCCTCCCCCAATGTCCAATTACTTGGTTTTATACGCTGATATTGCTGATAGTAACCAACGAACATCCTCTTTATTCAGCCATAATCTTGGAAGTCTCGTTTTCAAAGTGAATTTAACGTTAATTAGAATAAAGATGAATCGCAGTATACCCGATGACAAAATGGCCATTCCCGCTCCGGCTAATCCGAACTTCGGAATCAGTACCGTTAACAAAGGGATGACGATGAGCAGCCCTAAGCCTTGCAGGATCGTAACAATCTTCGGCTTACCCAAGGCCATGAACGATTGAGCTAAGACCATGGTTCCGCCGGAGATGGACACTTCGAGCAGAAGCATGCGAAACACGCTGATAGCTTCTTTGAAATCAGGTCCATACAAGAGCGGCATGACGAAGGGAGCAACCAGCATAATCATCAGGGAGCAAAACAAAGCTACACAGGTGCTGATCCTATAGACACGGAACGTCATTTCAACCACTTGTTCTTTGGGCAATCCCGAAGCTTTCGGGAACAGCACGACGATAATCGATGTCGAGAAAATGTTCACCACACGCGACAAGCTCACCGCTACCGCATACAGCCCAAGTTCCGCCGGATTCAACAGGCCGATAATAACAATCTGATCGATGTAATAGGAGACATTGCCCATCAGATCGTTGCCGTAGGAACCAATCCCATATTTGATCAACGTCTGAAAGGAGTGAAAAACATCCTTAATCACCCATTCGTACTGTTTAAGCAAACGGACAGTCGTCCATATGTAAAAGGGAACCGCCGGAGCGAGATAAGCGACTGCTGACATGTAAGGCGTCATGGTCTTGGTAACAATTAGCAGGACAAGGCCGATGAGCGTACTTAGCGGAATAAGGAACCGCAGACGATTGAAAAGTTTATACTCGCCTCTTACCTGCATCATCGCATTATTAATCTGCGACAAGACGATCAGAGGTACGATCACCATGGACCATTGCGAGAAAAGTATGACGTTGTCCGAATATGAACGGAGCCAATAAGGCAGAACCAATATTCCTAAGCACATCGCCAGCAAGCCTGCTGACAGCCCCATGAGTACAGCGGTCGAATACAGCTTGGCGGAATCCTTCATGTTCTTTTTCACGTTGTAAATAATGGCGGAAGGCAAGCCGAAGGTGAAACTAAAAGCCAGGAATTGTGACCACAACACCATAGCCGCCTGCTCCCCCCGGCCGGACGGTCCAAGAAATCGTGCCGTAAGTATGCCCGTAAGCATATTGATCAATAAGATAAGCACACTGATAAACATCGTTTTGACGGAAGATGACAAATGACTTTTGCTCGAAAAGAAAGCCTTAATGAAGCCGAACAGTGGCTTTATGCGAACCAATTTCAAGTTGACTGGCTGCTGCATCTGGCATATGCCTCCTCTCTTGAACGACCGTTCGATGCGCCATGATGCCGATGCCTACGATCATCCACAGCAGAAAGCCTTTCAAGCCCGTATACCCATTCTCAAATACAAGACAAACGATACTTCCTTGCAAAGCGGAAAGTCCCAGCTTGCCGTAAGCGGTAATCCCACCCGGCTGATTCTTCTGAGCCAACAAATAACGGGTGACAAGCCATAACGCCCACAGGAAGACAAAGCCTCCTAGAATGCCAAACGTTAGAAAGATGGCAACAAATCCATTATCGAAAATCCCATATTCCCCTAATGCACCATCGTTGCTGAGCTTGGTTCCGACACCGATACTGCCCAGCCCTAATCCTTGCGGCGTAGAGAACATCATCGGGAATACCGTATGGAAGAAATCAAGTCTTTCATTATACGAGTGGTCTTCCTGGATCGCGGTCATCGTATCCAACCGGGCTATGAGCCCCTCAGCCCCAGGCAGCTTAGGAATAATGATATACATGGCGGCAATAACGGCCGTTAATTGAGCGATCAGCTTCCACTTCTGTTTGCCTGCCGACACGGCCGTATAAATCGCAATATCGATGAAAAGCATGACCCAAGCTGACCGGACTAACGTGATCAGCAGCCCGACCGTAACCAAGATGACGCCAATCCAGCCGAGCGGTCCCCGCCACTTTTTCTCCAGAATCATTGGCGCCAGCGCCGTACCCATATACATTCCCGCAGGTCCAGGGGAATTCAGCGTTGAGAACACCCTGATTTCTAAGGGAAAGGGACGCCCGATCGAAGTCATTTCCACGTGATTCATCCAGAACGAGTCCCAAGGGGGGACGACGATGTACTGAATAATGCCGTACACAGCAACTAAAATGGCTGTGTTAGAGAAGGTTACAACAAGTCGGTCCAGCGATTTGTTATCGAAATTGGATAAGGCGGCATACGGGATTAACAGCAATGGAATCACATAGTTCGCCAAATCATAGAAGGTTCCGCTCCCGTTCTTGGTGATGCCGATTAAACTTCCATACAGCAGCACGACCGCCAAATAAATCAGCAGCTTATACATTTTGGATTCCATCTGGTGAAACTTGGACAGAATCGGAATGATAAGCACAGCGCTGGTTAACAGAGGTGCTATGCTCAACAGCGAGACAGAATGATACGTGCCTTCCGCCCAATCCTGAATTCTTCGGATCTCCGGACAAATAACCCAAACCAGCAGCATATACGGAATTAAGCGCCGTGAATCCATTAAAGCCAGTACGAATGCAGGAAATAGCAGCGCAGACAGGATTGCAATTTGCATGCTGAGATCAGGATTCAGGTTTGCCGCCGCATAACCGATGACGACGGAGACGACCAACGCCATCCCGGCGAACAGCATCGTCATCCGATTGCTTCCTGACAGGATCCAGGGAAGCCTATTTATTTTGCCGAAATCATCCACTATTGATTCCCGTCCCCTCCCGTTTCAGCTTGAACTGCTTGACAATCTCTTGCCATAGCAGGACCGCAAACATCGCATCTTGAACCAAGTAACGCTTCCAGAGCCTTCTAGGTTCTTGCGCCAGCCGCCAAAACCATTCGAAGCCTGTCTTCTGCATGATATGCGGAGCCCGCTTGACCGTACCCGAGATGAAATCGAACGTGGCGCCGACGCCGATCGATATCGGCACTTTATACTGCAAATAGTTTTGATAGATCCACTTTTCTTGCTTTGGCGCACCTACGCCGACGAACACGATATCCGGCTGCGTATCGATCAGCATTTGCACAATGTGTTCATTCTCCTCTTTTTTGTTCTCGAAGCCATAGGAAGGAGAATAGCAGCCGACGATATTCAGATTGGGAAATACGAGCTTCAGATTTTTGACAGCCTGCTCCGGGATGCCGACGGCTGAGCCTAAGAAGAAAAGCCTATATTGCCGATCGGCGAAAGCTTTGCCTAATTTGGCGAACAAATCGGAGCCGGATACCTTCTGTTTCAGCGGTTTACGCAGCATCCTCGAAGCCCAAATAATGGGCATGCCATCCGCCACAATCGCCCCCGCATCCGAATATACTTTCTGAAACTCGGCATCTTTTCTGAGCTTCACTAAATGATCGACATTGCAGGTTAAAATGTAAGAATGTTGATTCTGGCGAATGACCTCATCCATGTAGGCTAATAAGTCCAGAAAATCATAATTGTCAAAATGAACATCGAACATAGTCACTCTACTCATCAGATCACTTCTTCTTTTTTCGAATTTGTCGTCGACAGAATATATAAACAATTCAAATACCAGCAGAACGGAATGATGAATTGAACGGTGGACAACGTGTTATCCGACAAGGAGTACAGGAAGAACGCCAGGATGAAGGCTCCGTAATAAACCTTGATTCTCTGCGGTATAATGCGGTGAATCATTCGAAATAAAACGAGCAAAGACAGGAACAACAGGATACAACCGATATATCCGGAATCATAATAGAAGCGTATGTATTCGTTATGCGGGACCACGAAGCCGGCATACAAGCTCCCGTCATTCGCTACAGTAACCGCACCGAGCCCTCTGCCCGTGAGCGGGTAATCTTGCACTCCTTTTAAGAAATAACTCCATGCTTCCGTCCTTCCCGATAGGTCGATGCCTGTGCCCGTTTGGCGTTCGAATGAACGTTTGGTCATATTATCCCACTGCACATAGACGGCCCCGCCAATCAGTACCAAGGAACAGAGCAGCGGAATCAATAAGATAAGCTTGCCCTTGATATAGTCCCGGACCATATCGAAGAAATAGTAGGCGGCCATGGCCAGCATGGCGAGTATAGGTCCTCTGGTGCCCGTCGCGATGAGAATGGCGAAGTTCGCCGCAAGCGTACCGTAATAAAATTTGGCGGTCAGCGGATTACGCTTGGTTTCCATTAAAGCAATGGTAATGCCTAGAAAAGCCAGCATCGCCAAATGGGGGGCAATATTCGCCCCTTGCACCCGAATCGCTCCCGTGAACTCCACATTGAGAAACGGATACAGATGGGCCAACTGAAGAATAGCCCCGGTCGCCACACTGACAATCGGAAGCAGGCAGATGATACGGATGTGCTTTTGCGCCGTTGCTTCTTTCCATTTGATCATGAGAAAAAAGAAGGGAAGCGTAAGTCCGATGAATGCTTTCAACGTGATCGAAAGTGTCAGCCGTGGATGCCATTCCGAGAAAAAGAGCGTTAGGAACAGCATGCAGGCAATCGCCACAATCGGAGAGGCGAACTTCCATCGAAGCCCGTTCTGCAATAGGCCGGGAACCAGCAGTATGAGAATCCCAAGCTTGTAGAGCGAAAGGATCTCCAACCCGGGGACATTCGCTTCCACAATGTAATTCACAGATATGGCGGTTGAGAGCAGGACAAGATAACTCATCTTCTCCGGTTGGTAGACGGCATACAAACATAACACAAGCAAGCCTACTCCCAAGAAGCTGATGACAGGCTGATAGGCAGCTGCAATGCCCATCATCACTGCAAGCAGCACGTAGACCGCAGCGTAATACCACGGTTTCCGAAGCTGCAGGGAACGATCCGGCATCATGATTTTCACCCTGTCAATCGCACTTTCACACGATGACGCATCGTGGCTAGTGTCCCCTTAATACTTTGCATGCGGCATGCAAGCAGTAATTTACTTCCTTCCGTATGTGCTAATAAAGCACTTGCAGCGATATAGAGCATCCGGCAAGCAACGTTCCCGAGCAAGCTGAGCTGCCCCAACCAACCTTGACGTATGGAACCGTTCGTCACGCCTTGATAATAGTAACGCTGCAGGATCCATTCCTTCGTTAACCGGCTAGCGGGAATGAAGTGATCGACAACCATGGCGGGCTGATACAGAATCGTCTTCCTTTCCTTCTTCATCTGCTCGAAAAGCCATGATTCCTCACCGGACAACAGCAGCGTTCCCTTCCTTCCTAGGTCTGTCGGAAATATATAGGCCTCATGAAACGATTTGCGTACGGCCATGTTCGCACCGAAAGGATGTTTGTTTACCGGAAATTCATGTACAGCTTCTCCCCGATCTACAATCGTATAGGGAAGTTCTAACGCTTGAATCAACCACGGCGGCCTCCCGCCTTCGAACCTCGGACGAATGATGCCGCCGATGGCATGAACATCCTGCCTTTGATCGAAGGTGTCCACAATCGTGCGAATCCACTCCAGACAAGGAACCGCATCGTCATCGAGATAGGCGACAATATCGCCTTTAGCCTCCCGAATCCCCCTATTGCGCGCAGCCGATAAGCCTTGGGTCGGTTCAAAAATATAGCGAACGCGCATAACCCCGGCATGCCGCTCCACGAACGACATGGAGATATCGCTCGTATGATCGGTGGAATTGTTATCCACAATCAAAATCTCGGCCAAATCTCTTGCAGCCAAGGCAGGCAGCGCATCCAACGTGATCCGAAGCAAATCAGCGCGATTATAGGTACAGATGACAATCGATACCCTTGGTTCCGGCTGAATATGCACCATAGCGGTACTCCTTTCCTATTTGTCTAAAAGGCGTCTTTGGAGCCGAGAAGGACCGTAACGGTCTTCGTCATGATTTTCAAATCAAAAAGAATGCTCCGCTCGCGGATATAAGTCAAATCCAGCTCAACCATTTGCTCGAAGCTTAGGTTGCTTCGTCCGCTCACTTGCCATAATCCCGTACAGCCGGGCGTTACCGCCAAACGCTTCTTGTCATACGATGTGTACTCGCTAACTTCGCTTGGCAAAGCCGGTCTAGGTCCGACCAAGCTCATATCGCCGAGAAGCACATTCCACAATTGCGGCAGCTCGTCGATGCTCGTTTTGCGCAGCACTCTGCCGATCCGTGTTACGCGTGGATCGTTCTTCATTTTGAACATGGCGCCTTCGACTTCATTCTGGCTCATTAATTGCTGCTTCAGCTCTTCCGCGTTAGCTACCATCGAGCGAAATTTATACATGGGAAACAAGGTTTCATGCTTGCCGACCCGATTTTGTTTGAAGAAGACGGAGCCTTTAGGATCTTCCAACTTGATCATAATGGCCACTACCGCAAATAACGGCATCAAGCAGATTAGACCTATCAGAGAGAGGACAATATCCATTACGCGCTTCATGAAGGAATAGGCGGTTATCCGCTTCCGTTCCTGCAATCTCGTGGCGGCGGAAGAATAATAGCCAGATCTTGTTCCTACGTACTCATATTCCTCCGGCAGTTCGCGCAAGCTCATAATCTTCACCTCCCAAGTGCTTCAATACAGGTGCATATTGCTCCTTAATCAGCAGCGAAGCCATGGCTTCCAACACATCCAGCCGAAGATCTTTACTCTCTAATGCGAAAGCCATCGTTGTAAGAATATAGCCGAGCCGCTCACCGACATCGTAACGAACGCCATCAAATTGGTAGGCAAGGACACGCTCAATTTGGTTAAGCTTCTGAATCGCATCCGTCAGTTGAATCTCGCCGCCGGCGCCTTTCTCCTGGAGCTCCAGAAATTCAAAGATTTTGGGCGTGAACACATATCTCCCCATAATGGCAAGATTGGACGGGGCCGTACCTAATGCCGGCTTCTCGACAAAATCCTTCACTTGGTATAGGCGGTTATTCTGTTCGCCCGGATCGATGATACCGTAACGATTCGTAAGCTCCGGCAGCACTTTCTGCACACCGATAACTGAATTTTCTGATAATTCAAACTGTTGAATCAGCTGTTTCAAGCAAGGAACCTTCCCTGCGACAATATCGTCACCGAGCAGCACGGCGAACGGTTCATTCCCGATGAACCTTCTTGCGCACCAGACGGCATGCCCCAGTCCCTTGGGTTCTTTCTGACGAATATAATGGATTTCTACTTTGGCCGACCGCTGCACTTCTTTCAGGAGCTCCAGCTTCCCGGTTTCCAGCAGCTTGCTCTCAAGCTCGAAAGCATTGTCGAAGTGATCCTCGATCGCTCTCTTCCCTTTACCGGTCACTATAATAATATCTTCGATGCCGGACTCTATGGCTTCTTCCACGATGTATTGAATAGTCGGCTTGTTGATGATGGGGAGCATCTCTTTAGGCATCGCTTTCGTTGCAGGAAGAAATCTCGTTCCTAACCCCGCAGCCGGAATAATTGCTTTCTTCACCATTTTCATCCTTCTCATCCTCCTGGAAGTACGTATTCAATTATTGTTGGAAAACCATGCCCAGCATCCGGGCTCCGGACTGCTCGAGCTGGATTCTCGCTTGTTTCGCCCATTCCCGTTTCGTTTTACCGTTCTTGGCGACCAGCAGTACGCCGTCGCTGTACTCCGCAAGCAAGCTGGCGTCTGTGTAATCGAGCGTTGCCGGCGAGTCGATGAGAATAACCTCGTACCGCCGCTTCAGTTGGTTCATCAGGTCCGTCATCTGGGCGGAGCCCGCTAATTCCGATGGGTTTACCGGTTGGCCGCCAGCCACGATAAGATCGAGTCCGATGATCCCCGTCGGTGTGATGACATCGTCCAAGTCAAGCCCCTTTTGAAGGAAATGGAGCAGACCTTTGGTATTATTCATGCCGAATAAACTATGCAGCGCCGGCTGGCGCAAATTGCAGTCCAAGATCACAACCGACTTGCCTTCCTGCGCATAAGTCACCGCCAGATTGGCAAGCGTCGTCGTCTTCCCTTCTTGCCCCTTGGGAGATGCCACCATCAGCACCATGCCCATGCCTTGATCGGCCGGCACTACCTTCTTGAAGCGCACCGCCGTCCTCAAGGAGCGATAAGACTCGGATACCGGCGACAGAGGATTCAATTCAGCCGCAAGCATATTACTTAGCTGTAACATAGGTTTGTTCCCCTACCTCTCTGCCACGCGCCCTCGAAGCCCTGGTTACGCCGCCCTTTTTGATCGTCCCGATCGAAGCAAGAACCGGCAGCCCCACAACAAGCTCGGCCTCTTTCTCAGAGCGGATCGTATCGTTGATATTTTCGAAAAAGAAGAATACGCCAATGGCTGCCATCGCCGAGATAATAAAACTGAGCGCCAAGTTGATTACGATGCTCGAATTCGCCGGCAAAGGCTTAACAGCCGTATCCGAACTGGATAATATTTTCACATTGTTCATATTCATCAACGCCGGCACTTCACTGATAAATGTGTCTGCGAGAGCTTTGGTCACCGCCACCGCTTTCTCGTAGCTGTGATCTTCGAGCTCGATCTTGATAATTTGCGTTTTATCCGTAGAGGTCACCTTCAGATTCTTCAGCAGCTCCTTCTGCGTCATGCCGAATTCCGGATGACTCTGCAGAAGCTTCCGAACGATCTGATCCGACTTGATAATTTCTTTATAGCTTTCAACTAAATTCACGTTCATTGACACATCATTCAAATCAATCGTTTCTTCACTCTTAAACGTGCTGCTTACCAATACTTGTGTGTTCGCCTTGTAAACAGGCTCAACAAAAGTTTTGCTGACGTAGAAGGTGGTCAGACACGAGAGAAGAACGAACAGCGCAATCATCCACATTTTTTTGCGAATGAGCACAAAGTAATCTAGGATAGATTTCTCCATGGCACCCTCCCGAAAATAATAGTTCGCACTCAAGAAATTGTCTTGCTTTTGTCACAATTTTCAGTTAAGATGTTTGTAATGAAAGCGTTTTATTTGTTTCCTCCCCACCTATCGAAACGACATTCAATCACTCCTTTAATCAGAGCATTCTGCAATCTCAATTCGATGGCGTTAGCCTGGCATGCAAGCCAATTGAGCACTCTACCATCAGAAAAGGAATGAAGAATGCCGCTTTTTGTCTTTTATTTGGTTATAGTCAAATACTAAATGAATTCCCAGAATTATGATATTACCCGATATTATAATTTTTGGGGTATATTTGGTGTATCTACCTGCGGCTATATGTAATAAAGCGATGGTATACTTTGGTACCAGAGGGGGTCGGAACGGCTTACTGAAAGCCGCTGACCAACCCTTTGGATTGCGCTAATAAAGCCGCTTGTGTACGATCGTTGACGCTCAGCTTGTTCAGAATTTGACTGACGTGCTTCTTGACCGTAAATTCCGTAACCATTAGCTTCTTGGCCATGCCTTGATTGGACAATCCCTCTCCGAGCCCGATTAACACTTCCCGCTCCTTCGGTGTTAGCTTGCTCAAGTTGTCTTCCTCCTCTTTCTTGAACAACATCTCCATGAGACCCGGATCGTAATACTTCTTCCCTTTGAAAATCAACTTAATAGCCAAGAGCAGTTCTTCCGGCAGCGCTTCTTTGAGCACATATCCGTCCGCACCTACTGCTTCCGCTCTTCGCACATCCTGCTCCGACGTCGATGAAGTCAGAATGATGCTTCGGCATGCTTTATCTTTAATATTCTCAACCACTTCAAGACCGGAGCGATTGCCCAGCTTCAGATCCACTATAGCCAAATCCGGTTTCGTTTGCTCGATTAACTCCAATGCGTGCTCCACCGTTTCCGATTCACCAGAAATTTCGATGTTTGCTTCAAGCCTTAGCACAGCTGACAATCCTTTACGTACCAACGGATGATCATCTACGATAACAACTTTCAAAGGTTCCACCTGCTTTCGTTAGAATGGGAATAGCCTGCTTGATCTTGTTAGCCCATCATCTCAAGCTCGCTGTATGCCTTATCTTCCTGTGGTTGAAATGGGAGGGACAATTGAATATGCGTGCCTTTACCTTCCGTACTCTGAATACGGATCTTTCCGCCTAATGATTGAACTTGCAGCTGCATGTTATGGATACCTAGTCCGACTGCACTGTGCTCTGACAGCCGTTCTCTCACATTGAAGCCAACTCCGTTATCCGATATGGCAAGCTCCGCCTCCTCCGGCTTAATGCTGAGATCTACCTGGATGAGTGTGCTTCGTCCATGTCGAATGGCATTGCCGGCGGATTCCGAAATGATTCGGTACAACGCCTTCTGATATTGGACGCGCAGACATTGAGCGTCTCCTGTCACTTGCAGTTTCACTTCTACGGCGTGCAGTTTGGACATGCTGTCCAGGTGAGAGCGGACCGTTGCCATCCAGTCATCGGACCCATTTTTCCGGGTACTCAGACTATAAATCGTGGAGCGAAGCTCCTGAGAGGCCGCTACGGAAGACTCTTGGATAATTTGCAGCTGTTCCTTGATCTGGTCCTTGGTAATGTCTTTCCATTTGCGGCTCAGCGAATGCACGGCATAGACGATTCCGAACATGTACGGCGAAACATTGTCATGCATCTCATCGGCAATTCGATTCTGTTCCTCGGTAATCATCATTTGATGTTCCATCCGCTCCAGCTCGTGCCGCTCCAAAATGACGGAACATAGCTCAGATAGAAAGCTCAGCTGTTCGCCATGCCCATCCTTGTCCTTGCCCCAGCCGGACTGCTCCATGGTAACCCCCATCACTCCCCATAACCGGGTAGGCAACTTAACGGGAATGACAAGGAAATCACCATATTCCGCCAGACTTATCCCTGAACAGCCATCGAGCTGTCTGAGCTTGATCTCGTGCAAGTCAAGTACCTCAGATAGAGAAGAACCGGTAACTATGGGCGTGACACCTTGCGTGATTAGGCGGTTGTGCCGCTGGCTCCCGCCGGCATCCCAAAAGAAGGACATTTTAACCTTGGTCAATTTCAACGCGAATTCGGCAAACACAATCTTCAAATACTCGGAATCGCTATGCGTTGCCGCTTCCACGATCTGAAACAGCGATTTCATATGTTCCATGGTTTCTGTCGTCCGCGTGTTCGCCGCCTCCAACCTGTTGATGACATTGGCGACTAGCTGAACGATAAGCGTCATTAACAATAGTGCAAGATACATCCGATGATCGTTCAGTAACATCGTGTCTAAGGCATGCATTTGGTCATTGGTGACAAAGTAGGAATATGCGGTCATGAATGCGAAGTAGCTCAGCATCATCAACCAGCAGATGGCAGAGGATATATGGCTGGCAGCCATCCAGACTGGGTTGAATACGCACCACAGGAACGGGCTGTCCATACCGCCGCTTAGAAGATGGAGGACGATCATCCCTGCCATTTCCAAGCCTACGGTTATTTGAATTGTGCGAGAGGCTTTGCCGCTCTGGATATACCTGTTCGTCACCCATACAGCAAAGATGAAAAGCATCAGAATGATGCCGAACTTGGTACCTAACGGTGGGCCGCGATCTTCGATGGCGTACACGAACGAAGTTGCAGCAAGCGAAATAAACCTGTACAGGTAAAAGACACGACTCTCACCTGAGAACATCTTTACCATCTGTGCATTCATCCTTTAACCGAAATTTGTATGTGGTCTCTTCAACAATACCCAAGTTTACCATAATCATAGCAGTTAAATTCTTACAGTCAAAAGTGCACTATATGACTATACAGTTCGTTTCATTTGTAGTTTTGTGTCTCTTAATTAGGTAAAATATCGAATGACAGGAATTACGGTCTATGTCTTTTGATTACTTAGTCCTAGCCAAATGCACCAAAAAATTGTACAAGGGATTAGATAGACCATATTGAAAATCATTCTTAAGAACCATAAAATTCCTATGAAAATTTGAAAAGAAAAAAAATTAGCTTCCGCTTCCCTCCCCTGCAACCTTTTTTGCCTCCTACTCGTTTAGGATTACAAGAAAGCTCCTCTCAACCTAATGACATGCATGGAACACCATGAGAAAATATATGAGCCCGATAACATGGCTGCAGATGAAGCAATTCCATGCCAAAAACCGTCAGGATGCCCCTGACGGTTGCGAACTGTTAAGCCTATGAGGGATAAGACATCCGGATGCCCTTCTAACCATACTGCTCCGGCAAAGCTTTAATAATCTCTTCATATTTCAGGGCGATGGCAATCTCCAGAATATGTACCGGGTTCTGATGTGCATAGGCTAACAACAGCTCTTTATTAAACTCGTCATCGTTCATTTTCAAACTTTTGCGTATTAACTCCATCATCGCTCTTTGGCTTCTCGTATTCAGCTGCTCGATTTTTTCCAAAGCCAAATTAATTTCACCTTCCATAGCCTACACTCCCAAGTTAGATTCATTTCGATGCTAACATAGTAATTCGGCTCCGCTTCGCGCTTTATGGCTTAAGCCATCGTCCGTCAGGAATTACTTTTGGGAATTAATGAATACAAATCATGATATTTAGAAACTTTTTCCTTTTTCATGCGTCCAAGTATGTGGATAAAAATGGTTAATGATTCCAGTATTACCCATTAAGGAGAGATGAGAAATTGAAATTTAGATATTGGCAGGTTAGTCAGCGTACATAAAAAAGGATAACCCCATGCTGCAGCATCAGGGTTATCCGCTCGCTTTATGCATACCGTTTATTTCCGCCAAAAGGTGGAACAGTCGGCTTTATCCGCAATATTAAACCGGATCATTTTCTCAAGCAATGAGAAATCAACCGGTTGATCCCACCGGATACGCACCAACTCCTTGGTGTACGTATAGCCTGCTTGTACGATGTCGGCCGAACAATGAATCATGCCCGCCTTCTCCGGCGCGACAGCCACATGTTGTTTGGCTACGCTAAAGCCGATAATGAATGTGCCGTGGTCGGTAAACATCGGCTGATTCCAGGCAATTTTGGGCATTAACGTTGGAAATTTCTCAGATACCCATGTCAAAATCTCTTCCGTTCTGGTCCGATGCTGCGGATTATCGATACGCGCCAAGTATTCTGCGAAAACTTCCATTGTTGTTTCCTCCTACAAGAAATATGAAGCTTATATGACCACACCCTATTTTTTATTGCAAAGCTTTAAGGACAAGTTCTTTCAGTGGTGTGTGAAATCCAATCAGCTTTTGCAAATCATCACTTGTTCTCTCCATCTTCCCATCTGCAATGGTCTTGTAAATAAAGGCCGATGCTTCAGCAAAAGCTTCCGGCATACCGGTATGAACAAGCCTGCTTTTCACTTCTTCATAAGAAACCGACTGATGGATAACTCTTTTACCAGTGACTTCCGAAAGGATGTTAGCCAAATCATCAAAATTCCACGGGTCGTTGGAAACGAGCGTGTATTCCTTATTTTCATGTCCTTCCTCGGTCAACACATGTGCCGCGGCCAGAGCCAAATCGCTGCGACTAACCGAATTCACTTTCCCGTTACCAGCATTTGTAAGGATTGATCCGTTCTTCATGTAAGTCTTTAGTAACGGGTTGACGAAAAATTCCATATAACCTCCATTACGCAAAAACGTGTACGGAATTTTCGTAGTGCGAATCGCATACTCCGTAGCCAGATGAACGTAAGCATATGGATTATCCTCGGCGAAAGCGAAGCTTGTATAGATAATATGCCTTAAATTAAGATCTCGGGCTGCTTTGACAACGTTGGCGTGTTGAACGACGCGCAGCGGGTCATCCTTCTCCGAACTTGAGATAAAAAGCAGTTTGGTTCCTTCTCTTAACGCATCGTGAAGAGAGTCAGGGATATTATAATCTGCCTGACGAATTTCAATTCCTAGTCCAGCAAGGGCTGCGGCTTTATCAAGACTTCGTGCAACCGCAATAATTTGACTTGCCGGCACCTTGGTAAGCAGATGTTGGATAACGCTGCTTCCTAATTGACCTGTTGCTCCTGTTACAATAATCTTCACCGACCGATCACCTCCAACTCATTTTTCTCAACTACTTGAGTTATAGATTTAACATAGTCTTTGTTTTCATGGGCCACAAGTGAGTTAATCACTATAATTAAACTTTCTACATAGCAGTCTATATCTTGCTTTACAATAAAAACAGAGCTGCCCGCCGGCAGCCCTGCATCCATTTATCTAATTTTCTTCTTTCTATGTTGAAAATCGATGACCAATTCCCGGTCGACATTGAACTGCAGCCTGTTACCTTGTAACAGATCAACGAATCCTTTAGCAAGAATCGCAATAAGCACCAATACGAAGAACGACTTCCAATAGGACCAATTCACCAGCTCATACATGTCAAGAGCGACAAAGATCGGTTCGCCGACGTACGAAATGACGAGCGAAGCCACGAGAGCAGCGATCAGAAAGGACTTCCAAGCCCCAAACTTCTGATAAATATACGCCATGACACAAGGTACCACGAAAAAATCAACAGTGTTTAAGTTCTCGGTAAATGGTACTAGCTGATGCGGATATCTCCACAAGTCGAAAAACTTGCCGATTTGGTCGATCATTCCGATAATTACAAAGCTGGTCATGAATGCCAATGCTGTGAGGAGTGTTCTTTTTCGATCCATAAAGATGAGCAGCAGCGCGACAAACAGCACATTGACAATGACGATAATCCACCACTGAAACGAGAAGATGTCATGTTGCAGCCACCAGTCCAGCTCCATCCGGTGTTCTTGGATGTTCATTTCTTCTATTTCGTTTGGCATCTCTATTCACCCTATGCATTTCAAACTTAAATTCATGTTTCTTATTATGAAACATGCTAAACAAAAATATGTATCACCACCTTTAATTGCCAACCTTAAATTATGAAATCAACTCTGACTTTTGCAGAAGCCTCTGGATACTGACCACAACCTCAGCTCTTGTGATAAATGCTTTGGGATCGATCGAGTGCTGACTCTTGCCCACTACGATTTCCTTTTGCAGGCAGTCGGCCACTCCGTTCACTGCCCATTCCGAAATCTCCTTCATATCCATATATGGTTGCAGGAGAATTTCCGTTTGATTCTCGTTCAGAGGCTTCGCACCGATTCCCGTAATCTTCATAGCTTTGGCTATGACAGCCATAGCTTGTTCGCGTGTGATGGTATCACGCGGACGGAACGAACCATCTTCATATCCATCGATCAAATCATAAGCGTATGCAGCTTGAATGTATCTGCTGTACCAATCCGATGGTCCGACATCGGAGGAAGAACCCGCATAGTTTGGTAATTGGATGCCCAAAGCCCGAACTAAGATAGCTGCAAACTCCCCGCGTGTCATTTCCTGATCAGGGTGAAACTGTTGATCCTCGAAACCAGTGACGATCATCCGCGACCCCATACTGGCTACAGCATCCTTCGCCCAATGATCGTCTATATCCGTATAATGAACAGGATGCCAAATGACGGTATAGGTACTATTCGTCAAGCTATTTATCAGGGCATAATACTTGCCATCCGCCAAAACAATCTTAGTCGGTACATGCCGTACGTTCCCGTCCGGGTCAATAACAACTCCGGTGAGAATCCGGTCTGGAGCAATCCCATCCGGGATGGCAATCATTCTCTCCACATAGGCATTAAATTGAGTAATCTCAACTGTTTTATCGCCATACAGAGCCTTCACACGAAATTGGACCGGCGGGGCAACAAGTTTGAACCCCCCATTCGCAGCAGTGTCCTCCACGAATTTCATTGTATCCGTTGTCGGTGTGGCAATCTCGATACGTATTTTGATGTCTTGTAGAGCTACGCTCTCGCCCATCTCTTTGGATAACGCATCGATATTGAACTGAAGCGCGGGCAAGGTATAGGCAGCCTTTTCCGTCTTCAGTTCCATGACGGCATGCTGATTCTCCATAATTTTGACCATCTGGCCATCCAGCTCGCCGACAATTACATCAGACTTCGCACTCACCGGAATCGTTATCCGTGCCCGCTCTCCCTCAGCTGCCAGCCTTTCGTCCAATTGCTTAGCATCAACGACATAAGTTGTAATCGTTTGACCATTCAGATTGGCTGCTATTTCTTGACCAAGCTCTGTATCCTTCTGAGGAACAGGAGCAGGATTCCTTGGGTTTACAGGAGCAATAGGCGAGTCATTATCCTTACTGTCCTTTACATCAGGCGCTGAGGGGATCACTGCATTCGAAATTTGGCTGTCCGGACTGGCGCCCACTTCATTGAAAGCTTTGACGGTAAACGTGTAGGATGTACCATTGATCAGACCTGGAATGGTAATAGGACTCGCTGCGCCGATTCCGGTAAACCCTCCTGGTGAGGATGTAACCTCATACCGCGTAATTGGACTGCCTCCATGGTCCGAAGGTGCAGTGAAGGTGATGATGGCTCGGCCATCCTGAGCTACCGCGTTAACCCCTGTCGGTGCACCCGGAGCCTTCATCGGAGCAGCCGGCGTGATGCTGATTTCATTCGAGGCAGGACTCTCTCCGCTCCCATTCATTGCTTTCACCATAAAATAATAGGTTGTTCCATTCGTCAAATTCCTAACATCATAACGATAGACGGAGCTGCTTACGGTTGCTGTCTCTGTCTGGTAGGTACCGGATGCCTTGCTTTGATAAATGACGTATCCTGTTGCGTCATCGACAGGCAGCCAATTTAACTGCGCTTGCCCATCGCCGGGAATAATTGAAGCAAGCGTAGGAGCACCAGGCAATGGAATCTGCGGAGTTGCGCCTATTTCATTGGAAGCACTGCTCTCCCCTGCCGGATAGACGGCTTTAACCACAAAATAGTACGCTGTGCCATTCGTCAACTCTTCAACCTTATAGCTGTAAACGGCATCGCTGACGGATGCTGCTTCCGCTCCATACGAGCCGCGGATCGGGCTTGCGTATAATTTATATCCCGTCGCTCCTTCTACCGTCGTCCAGTTCAGAAAGGCATGCCCATCTCCGGCAATGACAGACTGCAATTGCGGAGTACCTATTTTCGTTACCGTAACCGCCGCAGTCGCCTTTAATTCGCCACTCCATGTCGCAGCAGTAATCTTAGCCGTACCCTCACCGATCGCGGTGACGAGACCTTGGCTGTTCACAGTTGCAACCTTGGCATTACTTGTGCTCCAGATGATCTTTTGGTTTGTTGTATCTTCGGGAAGTATCGCAGCCGTCAACTGCTCAGACATGCCAACTAACATCTTACTTAATGTCTTATTAAGCGAAATACTGTCTGCTAGTACCTCTGGCCCGTAAACCTGGAATTCCCATAGCGAGTATCCATACTGTGTCGCTCTTTTCGTACCGTACATTCGCACGTAACGGGCATTCGCTTCATTAAATGTTATTTTCTCCAGGCCGCCTTTTCCACTTGTTGTGCTGTAGACGTCTCTCCAATTCTGAGCATCATCGGATACTTGGATTTGATAGCTTGTTCCGTAAGCTGCCTCCCAATAGAGCCGAACTTCATTGATTCGTTTGCTTTCCCCCAAATCAACGTATACCCAACCCGGATCAACTCCACGCTTGGATCCGAAACGCGTCGTTAAATTCCCGTCGAAAGCCAGTGGCGCCGTATCTACCGATGTGTCATTAGATGATGCGACCGCCGGCTGATTTAATGCGTAATTTGTTCGTGGTCTAGGCTCGGTTTCCTGCACGGGTTTAATGGTGACACCGCTTTGATACTCTCTATCCAGGAAATTCATTTCATGCAGCGTTTTTGCCGGCGTTGTGCTCCCAGGCATATACACATTCTCAAATGTAAGCCCTGTAATCGGCGCCCCTTCCTGCCCTTTGATTTTCGCAAAGCTTTCACCGGCATCGCGAACGGTTATGTTTCTTACCGTTACCCCATCAATAGGCCCGACACCAATGTCTCCGCCATTCACAGTAAACAATGTCATCCAAGCGCTGTTATCCTCATTTTTACCGCTAATATCCTCGACATCCATATCCTCAAAGGTGACATTTCGGACTGCGCCTGTTCCATATTTGTGGTGGATGGCGAAACCAACGGCAGCCTTATACACAACTCCGTTTCGAAAGGTAATGTCTTCTTGATCCTGCATAACCCCTTGGCCTATTTTAAAGCCATAACACGCCGTCCAAGCAATAGCGTCCTCGAATAAAATATGCTTGACGGGCTCCGGTTTACCAGGCCAAGGTACTTTTCCTGACGCAATATCGGTATCTTCTTTCCATGATTTTGTCGAAAACGGATCATCGAGTGAAATGCCAATGGCGTTCCTGACGACGGCGTTTTGCGATTCAACGATATCGATTCCGTCATTTTCGCCCATACCAAGGCTGTTAAACATTTTTAAATTGGTGAATTCCAAATCGTTCGAGCGTACGGGCATAACAGCCCACGCAGCAGATTCGCGAATGAGAACGCCATCCATCTTGAAATTGGCAGTAGCAATTGGCACTACCAGATTGTTTATCATCCCTTTATTGTTGGTGCTTTTATCTGCTGCTAGTGCGGCCCCGTTCCCATCTAGCGTACCGCGGCCATAAATTTTAATATTGTTGGAATCAAATGCCGTAGAAAGCCACCAAGTCGCCGGTCGTCCCATCGAATCTTTGAACCAATGTTCCGTATAGTCAGCCGTCTTCCCTGTTCCGATGAAAGCTGCCCCCGGCTGCATATAAAGCGCTGTATTGCTTTTGAGCACCAAGTTACCGATATAGTACTCACCCGCCGGAATGTAGACAATCCCTTGAACGCCATTTCCACGAGCTGTCCCATAGCTGCTAGCATCGTCGATTGCTTGCTGAATGGCTGCCGTTCGCTCGGCTACCCCCGTTTTATCTCCTGTCGTTGTTACCCGGTAAGGAGCTTGCGTCACATTATAAATGCCATCTCCCGAAGAGGCAGGAACATCCGTCTCTACCGGATCTGCCGCAATGACAATCTTGGTTGTCCGCCCATTCATCATGACGATTAAATATTCATCCTTCGAAGTCGTGAAGGTTAACGTTGTCCCTTCGACCTTATCGGCCTTGATCCCTAACTTCTTAGGCGTGATTGCATATTCCGTAACCTTGGCCGTATTCAGAATCGTCAATTCATACGTAATCGGTCCCCCGGATGCCGAAAAATTCGCATAATCATAATCGTTATACGCCTTAACAACCGGGATCTCGACTCCGTTAGCCTTTAACTTATAGTTGGCCGAAGCCGCATATTTCGAAGGCTGTTGATACGGATAAATCGCTGCAGGCGCCGCCGCAAGTTGGATGGCCGGTTCTGCCGACGCGGTTAACTTAAACGAGAGCGGCGAAAGAAAAAAACCTGCAAGCATCATACACGCTACAACTGCATGAAACCACTTTTTGTGCTTTGACATGAGCATACTGCCTCCTTCTTTGTTTAACTTCTTATCGCTTATACACCTATGAAACCCCTTTCATTCTCGTGCTCCGTCAGTATATCAGATGAAGCTTGTCTGCATAATGCGGTTAATTCGATATCATGGGCAGAATTTCGTATATGTGTGTGAAAAGATAAGATACAGAGGGCATATTCCCTCAAGTTTCTTCAATAGAAAAGGCAGCCGATCCATAGATCGGCTGCCTCTGTTCTGAAATGACATTTTGGCTAATCAAATATTAACGGAAAAATAAATGTAACAATCGCCGCCCATAGTCCGTAAATCGGCAAATATTTCGTAACGGCATCCTGAACCGATGAAAGTCCGGTTCTATTCCGCAGATACTGCGAATAGGCGAGCATAATCCAAATTAAATTCGCCCAGATGAAGATGTTGATACCTAACACTGCAAGCCGGTTGGGCGTTATCCCATACGACGAAAGCCTGAACACGATAGCTGACAGAGCCACGCTGTCGATGACCAGGGCAAGAATAATCAAGGCCAAGTTAATGTAATCCGAAATGCTTTTTCGCTCATCCGTCCCGCTTTCCGTAATGGAAAAAATGGTGACGGCCAAAACGCTTAGCAGAATGCCGTTGAAGGATAGAAGGAAATCACGGTCCAGGAACGGATTTTTCCCAACCCAGATCACCGTTCCTAGGTAAACCAACAGGGTCACCAGAACAAGAGGACTAAAAATCCTGGCTATATACGGCGCTATATTTTTATAAAGCTTGAGGTTCCTCGATACCAGATAGGCAGCCACAACAGCGAGAGCGGCAGCGCCAAACACAACGACATTTTGAAAATAGAACTCGGATATATCCATTCCGACAAATCTGAATAACTGCATGGTTAAGCCCGTCAGCAGCGCTCCGCTGATAGCCATACAGGCGTAGAGGATGCAGAATTCCCCGTTAAATTTCAGATAGGCAAGTCTCGTGCTTCCTCTGCCATAATCATTCCCCGTAAATGCAAGGCCTAATAATACCCATAGGAAAACGGGCAGGTGCAGGTAAACCAGAATAATACTATCTTTCTGCTCTAATGGCAGCATATTTAAATAGAAAGCGGAGACCAGGAACAGCGAGACAAGAGTGTACAGCACATGCTTGCCGGCCCGGTTATTGTATACAAAAAAGGCGGCAATAAAGGGAAGTATCCCAAAAACAAGGTTCACAGGCGCAATCGTTTGCTGTTCGGCAAATTGAAAAAGAATCCTGCTGCCCAATCCGGCCAGAACGGCCAATATGCCCATCGATACGAAATCTTTTTGAAGGATAGAAGTCTTCCCTGCCTTCGTTTCCTTGAAATTCAGTCTTTCATGCCAGACGGCAAGAACTTGCGAATCCGGATTTTGTTCCCATACGCTGGAGAATGACTTTTTGAAACTTTCAGGATCTTTCCTGAACATTCGCTCCAATTCATGAGGATTGGCCATATTGCTCGTAATGAAATGGCTAATTTCCATATGCGATCCCCCTATTCATCGTCATCCATTTTGTACTCCAAAATATCTCCAGGCTGGCAATCCAAAGCCTTACAAATCGCCTCTAAAGTCGAAAACCGAATGGCTTTGGCCTTTCCATTTTTCAATACGGACAGGTTCGCCATCGTAATTCCCACCCGCTCCGATAGCTCCGTTACACTCATTTTCCGCTTCGCCAACATCACGTCAACATTGATGATTATCGCCATTATACTCACCTCAGACCGTCAGATCATTTTCAGATTTAATATCGATAGCCTCTTGCAGAAGCTTCTGGAGAACAGCGGCGAAAACGGCAATCACCATAGACGCGAAAATCAAGACCAATCCGATCAAGATGATACCTGGGGCATCATCCTTCTCCGCAAGGAGATACAGGAGCGGCATCCCCACCACATACAACATGCCGAATGCGACGGCACAGTGTTTAATGCTCTTCAAAGCCTGTACGGATAGCTCCGAGAAAGCCTTGTTCTTGTCGATATAGTTCAAAAGTTGAAAGGCTTGATAAAGCGCATAGAAAAAAGGAATCGCCGTTGCATACAAATCCATGTAAAAGAGATATTTCAAATACGCCATGTCCGGATACAATTCTGCCGCAAATTCTCCGATCTTGGGCACTACAAATATGCATAGCGCAATTACCGGCAGACCAATCAGAACCAGCGCTGCCTTCAGAAAGAGAGTTGTTCCCCGTTTCATTAAAACCACCTCACATCGTTATTTTCGATTTTTAATTTAACATATTATTTATCGTTTATCAATAAATAATTACCGAATATAATTATGTTTTTATCAATAAAAAGCAATCCAACTAACATAGAGGCTTGTATCGCGTCCTCCATAGGTGAAACCCATCGATCGACCGTCCACCACTCCGCCCCGCCAAGCGATACATGGAAAAACTCCTGTTATTCCGCAACCTAACTCTGTTGCAGAAGGATTAGCAGGAATATCTCCCGTTAAAAACAACACCAATTGGATAAATGCAGCAAATTGGGCGGAATTAGCAGGAGAAATTCCAGTTGTCCCGTCAGAGCGAGGGGTTTTTCGAAGTTTAAAAAAGGAGAAATTCCAGTTATGGGTGATCCGAGGTAAGGAGCTCCTTCCTTTCCTGAGCATCCTGGCTTTCGTTGAAAGCCCTTCCACCCTCCATACAAAAAATAACGACTGCTATCCCGTTCTCGGAATAACAGTCGTCTAATTACCACCTTATGGAATTTAAATCGGCTGCCGACTGTCAAAACGGATTACCCATCCAGCACTCCGCCCCCCGCCAAGCGATACATGGAAAAACTCCCGTTATTCCGCAACCTAACTCTCTTGCAGAAGGAATAGCAGGAATGTCTCCAGTTAAAAGCAATACGAGTTGGATAAATGCGCCAAATTTGGCGGAATTAGCAGGAGAATTTCCAGTTATCGCGTCAGTGAGAGGGGGTTTTCGAAGTTTTAAAAGGAGAAATTCCAGTTACGGGTGATGGGTTAGGATCGTATTTCGTGCATCCTGGCTTTCGTTGAAAGCCCTTCTACCCTTCATACGAAAAAAATAACGACTGCTATCCCGTTCCCGGAATAACAGTCGTCCTCATCTCACCATATGGAATTACACCATCTGCTGCCCGCCGCCATAACGCCGTACCCGCAGATCCGCCTGTTCCTTGTGGCCCATGAAATTTTCAATTTCACACAGCCGCGAAACGTACGAGCCGACCAAGTGACTCACTTCTTCCGTACAGCGCTGGTACGTGCAAGGTTTCAGAAACTTGCCTACCACAAGCCGCCGGTATACCTGGCTGCGCCTTTGGTCGGCAGCGTGTGATTCGTACCAATCGCCTTATCGCCATAAGCGACATTCGTTTCAGGTCCGAGAAACAAGGCGCCATAGTTTTTCATATTCCCCAGGAAATAAACCGGATCCTCCGTCAGCACCTCCACATGCTCGTATGCGAGCCTGTCAGCTTCCCGAACGGCTTCCTCCTTACTATCCACGACGAGCACCGTGCCATAGTCCCGCCAGGCCGCACCCGCAACGTCGGCGGTCGGGAGTGTCAGCAGCTGCTTCTTGATCTCGACCAGCGTCTCTCGCGCAAGCGCCTCGGAGGTCGTAATGAGCGCCGCCGGGGACGTCGGCACGTGCTCGGCCTGCCCGAGGAGGTCGACGGCCACCATCTCGCTATCAGCGGTATGATCGCGATAACGAGCACCTCCGTCGGACCCGCGATCAGGTCAATGCCGAACTTGCCGAAGAGCTGGCGCTTCGCTTCGGCGACATAGGCGTTGCCCGGTCCGACCAGCATGTCGACGGGCTCGATAGTCTCCGTTCCGAGCGCCATCGCGGCCATCGCCTGAATGCCTCCGAGCACGTAAATCTCGTCTGCGCCGGCATAAGCCATCGCGCAAATCGTCGCCGCCGGGATCTCCCCCTTAATCGGCGGGGTGCAAGCCATGACGCGCCGGACGCCGGCGACCTTCGCCGTCAAGATGCTCATATGCGCGGAGGCGACCATCGGATAGCGCCCGCCGGGAATATAGCAACCGACGCTGCTGACCGGGATGTGTTTATGGCCGAGGATGACGCCGGGCAGCGTCTCGACCTCCAGGTCTTGCATAGTTGCGAGCTGTTTCTCCGCAAATCCTCTCACCTGCTGCTGCGCGAAGCGAATATCGTCCTTGACCCGGTCCGGCACACGGGCGATGATTGTTTGAATTTGTGCCTCGCTCAAGCGAAAGCTCTCCGGCGACCATTGATCGAATTGCGCCGACAGCTTGCGGACGGCCGCATCTTGGTTGGCCGCGACGTCCTGAATGACGTCTCTAACGGTCTTATAGACGGCATCTTCCATGCATGTATACCCGGCCTGAACTTGTCCCTGCTTCACATACTTCGCCATAGTTACCTCCCATATTTCTCCATTCAATTATACCAACGGGACGGCGTGATTACGTAGTCCGGCACCTCGGCGAACGCAAGCGCCATCTCCTGCAGCGTCTGCTCCCGAATGGCCTTCGTGCGAAGAAGTGCTATATTCTCGTGAACCTGCTCCGGCGACTCTGCGCCGAAGACGATGCTGGCAATCCCCGGCATATGGTGAATGTAGGAGAAAGCAAGCTCCGCCACGGTCATGCCTTCCTGTTCGGCATAGGCCTGCAGCCGGGCAAGCCAAGGCGCCGCAGGCTTGAGCCGCTCCTCCAACCCCGCCGGATTCTTGAAGAATAATCCCTGCAGATATATACTGCGAACGAATAACCGCTTGTTCGAGTCCTTTAACCGCGCGAAGGTTCCGTTCGCAAACATCCGGCGGTCGAGCACCATCGGCTCTCGCCATGCGGCCGAGCATCGTCCGGTACCCTATGGAAGAATGTATTCTTTTTCCATTGTAGAAACAGGTGATGTATTCAAAGATCTTGTATTTCGCTTCTGCCCGCGTTTTGAACTTGTTTAAATAAATAAGTTCTTTCTTCAAAATGCTATGAAAAGATTCAATGCAAGCGTTGTCGTAACAATTTCCCTTACGACTCATGCTTCCTTTCATCTTGTAGCTACGAAGACGCTTCTGGTACGTAATGGACGCATACTGACTCGTGTTAGCCTGTATGGATGGCGGCAGGAGAGCAGCCGCGAGATGGCTTTTCATCGGAACGCTCTACCGCCGATCTGCGGATCCGTTACGTTGGAGATTACCCGATGCCAGAATACGTTTGCTTGCTCAGAAGACGATTTACTTTCTCAGCACAGATCATCATCAGAACAGTAAAAGCAAGCACAACAATCGGGAATAAAGCAATATCCGTCCGAGCAGCCAGCCATCCGAAGAGCGGAGGCAGCAAGGTGGTTCCCGTATAGGCGACAGCCATCTGATATCCCATTAGCTTGGCGGAATTTTCCCTTCCGAAGCGCGCCGGCGTTTCATGAAGCAGACCGGGATAGATGGGGGCAAGCCCAAGTCCGATACAAATGAGCCCTGCCATGAAAAGTTGAGGCAGAGGAAGCAGCACCATGATACCGCCCGCAAGGGCAATGATCTGACCGGACCGGATCAGCACGCGATTGTGGATTTTCAGGGTAATAAAGCCGGTTACCAGCCTTCCAAGTGTGATGCCGCCATAATACAATGCAATCCACCCGGCAGCTGTCTCGGCTGTCATATGCTTGGCCCCGACTAGATAGCTAGCCCCCCACAATCCTACCGTGGATTCAACCCCGCAATAGAACAGGAAGGCGAAGAGCGTATGTTTAACCCCTTTGATCCGGAGCACGTTAGCATGTTGGGCACTGTCTTCAATTATCCGTTCGGGTCCGGCATCACCTATCGGAGGCACATTGTTCGGCTGCTCCGTCTTCCTGATTGCAGCAACACGTTTCCATAGGGGAAGTGTAGCCAACAAGAGGACAGCTAGTGAGAACTGGATGATGGATACCGCCGTATAACCCTCTCTCCAAGAGTAATGTTCCTGCATATAAAATGACATGATGATGGGCCCTATCGTAGCCCCTACTCCCCAAAAGCAGTGCAGCCAGTTCATGTGATGAGCCTTATAATTGTCAGCTACATAATGATTAAGCGCCGCATCAATAGCCCCTCCGCCGATGCCAAGCGGAACGGCGGCAACGATAAGCCAGACCACCGACGGCGCCATAGCGAAGCCGAGCAGAGCGCCTGCCGTAAGACAGCAGCTGATCAGCGTAATTTTACCGGTCTCTATTCGACGCACCAGACTCCCGCTGAGCAGGCTGGACACGATGGTCCCTCCGGCCACAATCATGGACAAGACTCCCGCGAAGCCGAAGGAAGCTCCCATGTCGGACCGCATCACAGGCCACGCCGAACCCAACAGAGAATCCGGAATTCCCAGGCTAATGAATGCCGCATAAATGATGATTAAGAACACGGTTGCCATTGTAACACTCCTTCGCAGACATTTATTGGGATTGGACTTAAGATCTGAATTCTAGCAACAATCCGTAATCATCAGATTAAGCGCTAATTGCTCCAAACCGGTCAAGTAGTCCTGCCGCCAATCGCTCATCAGGAGCAATGGCAAATGTTCTCGCGGAATATAGGCTGCACTTCTGTCCGCAATCCTGTTCAGAAGCGCTTCATCCACCTCATCATCGCAAAAAACGACCGCCCTAGGGTTAAGGATGGCGGCGAATGCGGCAACTAAGCGGGCGACCGCATCGATCTGGTTGTCTCCGGCCAAGACAAGCCGGCCATCGCCCGCTTCCCTCTGCAGAGCTTGAGCGAAGGAGCGATTATCGTACTGCGGCACGAAGGATATCTCACCCGAGAAAGATGTGCTGCCTCGCACGACATCGCCATTGATCATAATGCCGGAGCCCGGCCCGTTCTGCCCGAAATACAAATAAATCAGCGATTCGTTCTCGATTTCGAAGTTCGACGCATAGCCAAGCACCGAGGCATTCATATCGTTTTCGACCACGACCGGTATTTGAAACCGGGATTCAAACTCTTCTTTCAAATCATAGTTAACGAAATGCTGATACGGCGGGATGAAAATAATTTTCCCATTGTTCACGGCGCCAGGCACCCCGATCGCAATGGAACGAAGCCTTGGATATTTCTCGATCAGCGTTTCGATAAGGTCCGCAAGCAGATCCGCATCTTGCTGTAGGACACTTGGCTTCGTTCCCTGCTCCTTAACCTCTCCCACACAGTTAAATATCGAATAATTCGTCTCGTTCTTCTCAATAAAAACCGCCAACCCCAACATGTATTCCGGATCGTACGCATACCGTTTGGCTCTTCTGCCTCCGCTGGAATCATCATCGCCTGTATAGCGGATTTCTCCGTCCTTCTCCATCTGAGCCATAAACTTGCTGATCGTGGGGAAGCTGATTCCCAACCGCTGACTGAGTTCTGCTTTCGTTGCGCTTCCCATTGTGATAAGCCCTGCGCGGATACGGTAAATCAGCGGTTCCCTCATCTCTTTCGGCGTTTTAAACGTATTGGTCATGTCGATCAGAGCCTCTTTTCAAAAAACGTGTCGAACTTATTAAAGCATTTTAATAAGTTTAGTTTATCTTAGCAGAAGTTGCCTCCGAGAGCAATGCCTCCATCCCCAACAGATCCCGTTTAAAACGCGAAAAGGCAACCGATATCGCCGGTTGCCTTAGCCTCTATCAATGGAGTTGCTTCGCCAATTCGATGACGGATTGGATGAAAGGTGCTTTCATTTCCGTATAAAGCGCTCTATCTTCCGAATATAAGCTTGCAAGCTGCTTCTTCAGATTCGCATATTCCAATAATTTGTCAGGATGGGTTCTAAGGTAATCACGAAATAACAGGTTATGGGCCCATTCCACACCGGATACCTCATAGACGTGAAGGTGATGTGTCCCTTTTCTCCATTCGCCTTTACGAAAAAAACGGCGGTTGGGAAACTCCGGTTTCGGAACATATTCATAACCGAGCTTACTTAACGGTTCTATCCAAGAGTCTGCTTCATGAAGCCGATTCACGCCAACCGCAATATCCAGGATGGGCTTAGCAGGTAATCCAACTACCGAGGTACTTCCAATATGTTCGATAGAAACGGCTTTGTCTTGTAAAGCGAGGCGGATCTCCTTGTGCTCTTGTTCATACGCTTCCAGCCATTTGGGCGTATATTCTTGAATCGTAACTTCCTGGGCCATATCGTGTCCCCTCCGGTCCTTACTCGCCACACATCAAAAACCCGCGCAAACACGCGGGTCTGTTCTTCGCCGTCTAACCTTGACCGATCCAATCATCCTGGGCAACCTCTTGCCATCTGCTGCGAATAGCCTGATAAGCTTCTTGAGACAGATTACCTTGTTCAAGCAGTTTGGCGTTGGCCAACCACCGGTCAGGATTCGCTGTGCCGACGATGGCGGTGTGGACACCCGGTACCGTTAACGTGAATCGTAAAGCGGTGGCTACAGATTCATTCAGCTCACCTTGCAAAAAATCGTAGTTCAACTGCTGCAGCCGGTCCCAATAGGTATGATGATAGCTGCTATCCGGCCTCTGTCCCGTCTTCCAAGCCGCATTGGCAATCGGCCGTTTAACAACGACGCCCATGCCTGCTTGCATGGCTGCAGGAATCGTTAATTCGATGGCTTCCTGATCCGCAATGTTAATGGAAGTTTCCAGCGAATCGAATGCGCCTGATTGAACCGCATACAAGCCGGCTTTATGATCGCCGCTGTAGCCGATGAAACGCGTCTTCCCTTGTTCCTTCGCACGCTGCAGCACTTCGATCACCTCACCGCGCCGAAGGATGGCTTCCGAGCAGCTATGCAGATGTATGACGTCTACGTATTCCGTTCTCAAGCGTTTTAAGCTGCGGTCGATGCTCAGCTCCAACAATTTCGGGTCCCAGTCCGGAAGCTCAAGCCCCGACGCATGGCCGCATTTGGTGAATAAATAGTAATCGTCACGCCGGTGCGAGACCGCTTGACCGATTAACTCTTCGCTAATGTTATAGCATTCCGCGGTATCGATCACGTTAAGGCCGGCATCGAGCGCACGGCCCAGCAGCTTATCCACGCTGTCCGGCGATGCACCCGAGAACCCGATCTCTGCGCCTCCGAAGCCCAGAACACTAACCTGCATGCCCGTCTTGCCATAAGCCCGTTTGTCCATGATGACTGACTCCTTCCTTCAGCTTACGAATTAGTCATTATCGCTTCTACGCGTTCCAGAACATCAGCGGATAAGGTGATCTCAGAGGCTTTCACGTTCTCTTCCACCTGTTCCGGACGGCTTGCCCCTACCAGTGCGCTAGCCACATTAGGCTGACGCAAAATCCACGCAAGCGCCAAGTTCCCGATGGACATGTTCAGCTCTGCGGCCACAGCTTCAAGCCGATTCACTTTCGCGATGTTCTCTTCTGTGAGACCTTTGCGGAAATTGTCCAGCTTCGCCGCCCGGCTATCTTGCGGAATATCGGCAACGGACTTGTATTTCCCTGTCAGCAGGCCTTGTGCCAACGGCGAGAAAACCACCTGACCGATTCCTTGCTGCTCGCCAAGCGGGATCACTTCTTTCTCGATATACCGGTTGAAAAGGTTATAAATAGGCTGATTGACGATGATTCGATCCAGCAAGTACTTATCGGCCACAGCCAAAGCCTGCGCCATTTGGGCTGCCGTCCATTCGCTCACGCCGACGTAGAGCACTTTGCCTTGTGTGACGAGGTCGTCCAGCGCACGCAGCGTTTCCTCGATCGGTGTTTCTTTATCAAAGCGGTGGCAGTAATATACATCCACATAATCCGTATCCAACCGTTTTAAGCTCGCATGCAGCTGCTCAAAAATATGTTTGCGGGAAAGCCCCCTGTCATTCGGCCCATCGCCCATCTGGCCAAAGACTTTGGTCGCCAGCACATAGGAGTGCCTCGGATACGCTTTCAGAACCTCGCCGACGACCTTCTCCGCCTCACCGCGCTCGTACACATTCGCTGTATCAAAAAAATTAATCCCCAATTCATAAGCTTTATGAATGGAATTGACCGCATTCTCACGTTCTACATACCCGCCATAAGTCAACCAGCTACCCAAGCTGATCTCACTGACTTTTAATCCGGAAAGCCCTAATTTACGATATTTCATTTCGGTGCTACCTCCTAATATTTTCAATTTCAGGCTCTACTATTATAGCAATCGTATATGATTAAATGAAAGTAGTGAAAAATTTCTCACATAATATCCAGAATGAAAGTAAGTTACCTAGATGTAACTTACTTTATCACTTGCTTGCACGATAGGTTGGCGATTTGGCGATTACAATGACACATCCGTCCATTTAAAGGAATCTCACTTCTTTTGTCCAATTCATTTAAAGGAAACTAGTGTAGATTAGGGGGCTGTCTGGTTTGGATTTCTCTCAAGCAGAAATATTGTCTCAAGCATTCGAATATTCTACAGAGCAATTGGAGTTTTTTATTGAAAATAATGCGGACGCCATTTGGATCATCGATATTGAGGGGATCCTTATGAAAGTGAATCCTGCGTTCGAAACGCTGTTCGGATGGACTGCTGGAGAGATAAAGGGGCAGCAACTGCCCATTATTCCTGACTTTCTCCAAGCTTCAATGGATAAGATACATCAAGGGATCAAAGCGGGAGAAACGGTTGTGGGCTTGGAAACCACGCGTCAGCGAAAAGACGGTAGTTTCATCCATGTGAACGCCACGTTATCCCCGCTTCGCGATCGTGCCGGAACGATCATCGGCATCACAGGTATATGTCGGGACATTTCGGATCGCAAGCGTGCCGAAGAGGAGCTGCAAGCGAAAACAGAGCAATTGGAGTCCTTCATTGAAAACAATGCGGATGCCATCTGGATGATAGATAGAGAGGATACCCTTTTAAAAGTCAATCCTGCATTTAAAACATTATTCGGATGGTCTGCCGAAGAGATTACAGGCAAGAAGCTGCCTATTATCCCTGACCATCTCAAAGCTTCCATAGACAACGTCCATCAGCATATAAAAGCGGGAGAAACGGTTGTGGGTTTGAAAACCACCCGTGAGCGAAAAGACGGAGTTCTCATCCAGGTAGAAGCGACGTTATCCCCGCTTCGAGATCGGTCTGGTGAGATTATCGGGATCACTGGCATATGCCGGGACGTCACGGATCGCCAGCGTGCGGAAGAGGAGCTGCAAACGAAAAAAGAGCAATTGGAGTCTTTTATCGAAAATAATGCGGATGCCATTCTATTATTCAACTCCGATGGTGTTGTTCAACGCGTTAACAAAGCATTCGAGCATATATTCGGGTGGTCTAAGGAAGAGGTCGTTGGCACCGAATTGCATAAACTTCCGTTCATTCCTGCTGATCGTGTCGACGAGTTCAAGCATTTGCGTGAACAAGTGAAAGGCGGACAGCCGATCATCGGCGTCGATACGATCCGTAAACGTAAAAACGGGGAAGCTTTGAATGTCATTTTAACCGCTTCGCCTACACTCGATAGTAAAGGGAATCAATTGGGGTGGTCCGTCACCATCAGGGATATTACAGAGTGGAAAATTGCCCAAGATCACCTGCAAAATTCTGAAAAGTTAACGGTAGCTGGGCAGTTGGCTGCAGGGATCGCCCATGAGATCAGGAACCCGATCACCTCCATCAAAGGGTTCATCCAATTCATGAAATCCGGATTCGGAGAGAAACAGAAATATTATGATATCATCACCTCCGAAATCGAACGGATAGAATTGATTCTAAGCGAACTGCTGATCCTTGCCAAACCGCAATCGATTAAGTATGAGAGAAAAGATATCCGGGTGTTATTAAGCCAGGTGATGACACTTTTGGATTCGCAAGCGAACCTTAACAATATTCAATTTTCGTTTGAATTCAAGCCGGGCGCTACGCATCTGTATTGTGATGAAAACCAATTGAAACAGGTTTTCATCAATTTTATCAAGAATTCCATCGAGTCCATGCCGGAAGGCGGTAAAATAACGATTGAAATCTTTTGTGATCATGATCAAGAGATTGTGATCCGTATTACCGACCAAGGCTGCGGAATTCCTCCGGAAGTTCTCTCCAAATTAGGACAACCCTTCTATACGACCAAAGAAAAAGGAACCGGATTGGGCTTCATGGTGAGTAAAAAAATCATCGAGAATCACTCCGGGAACATTCATGTTGAAAGTGAAATCAACAAAGGCACGAGGATTGAAGTGACCCTGCCTATCTCCAATTGAAAAAAACAGGGAGCTGCTGCCGCGCGGCAATCTGCTCCCTGTTTCTGACTATTCTATGCTGCTGTCATTCAACCGCTTTGTGTACATTCCCGCTTGGCATTCGCGCCGTCAGGGCAAGCATTAGCAATCCAAGGACCGCACATGTCCATGCCATGCTGTGCAGATGAGGGGTCGTAATGTTTTTGCCGAAGAGTGCTGCGAGTAAACTGGATGAAAGAATAGTACCGATGAACCGGGAAGTCATGAAAAGCCCCGAGGCAATGCCGGTTTCTTCTTTCGTTACGAAATGGTAGAGCGCTGTCTGCATCCCCAAATTATTAAAGCCGTTTGCGATCCCCAGCACGCATAACACCAGGAAGATCGTCACTGCGCTCGCCTGGTCCTGGATGACTAGCAGAAGCAGGCTTCCTCCAACGACCAGAGCTGTGCCGGCGATTAGCGGCGGCTTCGAGCCGGAGCGGTCGATCCACCGGGCGACCAAGGGCGTAACCAATACGCTGACGCCGGCGATCGACAGCATCACGAGGCCTGTTTGCTGCGGGTCCATCTTCTGAACACGCTGCAAATAAGACGGAATACCGAACATAATGGAATAGAAGGCTATATTCGTCAAAATGAACTGGGCGTAAATACGGGTGACCGTCATATTATTCCGTAAGAAAGTAACATTGATGAAGGGCTTGCTATGCCTGCGTTCATACCGGTACAGCAGGACTGACAATCCTACCCCAACCAAGAGTTCCCATATACTTACCCGGTCTGCCAAAGACAAGAAGAACAGCAACCACATGAAGATCGTTGCAGAGAATAACGCTACCCCCCACCAATCCATATCCGCCGCACGTCCTGTCGTTTTCGGATCTCTTGGGAAAAGTTTCCAGGCGAGCACGAATGAACCGATAATGAAAGGAAAGTTGCAGAGGAAAATAAGCGGCCAATCGCCATAATGCAACAAGAATCCGCCAAGCGAGGGACCGAATGCCGCGGAAGTGCTTGAGAATATCGATAGTATGCCGAGCGCCTTCGCTTGATTGGACGTGATTTGACTGCGAATCATGCCCATACCGGATGGGAACAATGCCGAGCTGCCCAGAGCCTGAATGATCCGAAATCCGATCAGCCAACCGAAGCTGGGGGACAACGGAGCGAGACTCGACGATAAGGTGACGAGCAGCAGCCCCAGCATGAACACTTTCTTGCGGCCGAACAAGTCGCTCCACTTGCCCATTAGCGGCTGTCCGATCGCGCTGGCCAAATAATAAGTGGAGATTAGCCACGATACATCAGCGAATGTAAGCTGGAAATCTTCCTGCAAACGGGCCAAAGCGACCGAAATCATGGTCGTATTCAGAGGATTCAGCAGAGTGCCGAGAGCTACCGCAGTAATAAGCAATATTTCTTTTCGTTTCATCGCTGTTTCTTTGACAGTCATGATCCTACCTCCCGGTTACTCTACTGAAGCAGTACATGTTCTACGTAGCGGAGTTCATTTCCTTCATCTCCGCTTTCTCAGCGCGGCGCGCAAACCAGGTCGCCAACAGCGATCCTGAAATGTTGTGCCATACGCTGAAGATGGCGCTTGGGACCGCAGCGATCGGGCTGAAATGAGCCGATGCCAATGCAGCGCCTAGCCCCGAATTCTGCATGCCTGTCTCGAACAGAACGGCTTTGCGTTTGCTGTAATTCATGCGGAACAGCTTGGCGAACCAGTACCCCAACAAATACCCGAGACCATTGTGCAAAATAACGACCGCAAAAATGAGCAATCCGCTTTCCACAATTTTGGCTTTGCTGCCGCCAACTACGATTGCGACGATAATGACAATCGCCACAGTGGAAACGAGCGGAAGTGCAAGCACACTTGCTTCCGCCTGCTTTTTAAACAAGCTTTTGACGATAACACCAAGAATAATTGGGAAAATAACAACCATCAAAATGTCTTTAATAAGAGCTCCGCCGTCAATCGGCATCCAGCGGCCTGCCAGCAAGCTGATTAACGCAGGCGTTGCCAGAGGTGCGATCAACGTGGAAACGGAAGCGATGGAAACGCCAAGTGCGACATCCCCTTTGGCCAGCAGCGCCATGACATTGGAGGAAGTCCCGCTTGGGCAGCAGCCGACAAGAATGACACCGACAGCTATTTCAGGGGGAAGCTTCAACAAAATGGCCAGCCCGTATGCGAGCAGGGGCATAATCATATAATGGCCGACAACGCCGATTAACACTTCAAGCGGACGGCGGAATACTTCACGGAAATCAGCGGATGACAGCGTAAGCCCCATCCCGAACATGACGATGCCTAGAAAAATCGAGATATAACCCTTTAGCGGTATAAATACCTGAGGGAAGAAAAATCCCAGACATGCGAAAACGATCACCCACACCGAAAATGTTCTTCCTACAAAACTACTTACTTTTGCAACAGTGTTCATGCTTTCAGTCCTCACTTATGATGTAATGTACAATTCATATTGCAGCCGCTGCCGCGGGATGAATATTAGTACATAATAAGACAACTAAGCTTTATTCGTCTAATATATGATCGATATAGACCTTATAGGTAACACCTATATACCTATTCCTCTCTACTCTACACCAAATAAGAAGAGCCTTGCATCCCTGTGCAAGACTCTCCTTGTGTACCGCTGCTAAAAGCGCCGATTTGTCTTATGCGGCACCGCATCCGCCGTTTCTTGATAGAAGGTCAGCAGCCGGTCCTTCAGTTCGGCAAGAACGCCGGCATAGGAAGGATCGTCGATCCGATTGAGCGTTTCGCCCGGATCGCTTACCAGATCGTAAAGCTCATCCGTTTCATATAGCCGCCTCACATACTTGTGCGTTTGGGTGCGGCACATGACAGCCTTCGTATGCTCCGCCCCTTCGCTTTGCTGCAAGCCCACTCTGGGCCAATATAAGCCGGTTGGCGTCGTTTGGGCGACGCTGTCCTTCTCCATGCAGTGAGTCTCGCCGTGAATTCTCCCGCCTTCGCAGAAGACCGCGTCGCGATGTTCATCCGTTTCTCCGGCCAGTAGCGGCAGAAGCGAACGTCCGAAATGGGTATGCTCCGGCTTCAAGTCAAGCAGAGCCTCGACCGTTGCGGGGAAATCGACCAGCTCCACCAAAGCTTCGCTGACACGCGGTACGACGGGAATGTGCTTCGGCGGCTTAATAACGAAGGGGACCCGGGTTAGCGTATCCTCGAACGTATTCTGAGTTTTCTCCACGAGCCCGTAATCTCCCGTGAAATCGCCGTGATCGGAGAAGAAGAACACCGCCGTATCGTCATATATGCCGGCTTCCTTCAAAGCATCGAGAAGCAAGCCGAACTGATGATCCACCCGGGCGCACATCCCGTAATAGGTCGCCCGCAGCTCGTCCCAGCGTTCCTCCGTCCACGCTTGCAGATGCTGCCGTTCGTAAATCCCCTTAAGCAGACTTGGCTTGCCGTCCCAGTTACCGGGTGCAGGAATTCTTGGCGGCAGCTTCTGCCTGTCGATCCGGCTGAACCAAGGCTCCTCCACGCCATAAGGCGGATGAGGGTAAAGCAAGGGTAGATAAAGACAAATCGGCTGGTCCGCAGGAGCATTCTTGATAAATTCGATGGCCCCCAGCACATTCGCCCAGTCGTTGTCATAATAAGCTTCCTCAGCCGGGTCTTTCTCCAGCTTGCCGGCGTAGAAGGAGTAATAATTGTCCCCTTCGGGCTCGCCCCTCCACTCATCATGCCCATGGAGGTTCGTTTCCGGGCGCGGCTGCTTCTCTGGGTTATATTTGATATCGCAGTAATCGTCATACCCGTTCTCGGCAGGCACCAAATCGTTCTTCCCGCCCCACCATACGGAGTAGCCCTGTTCCTTCAACGTGCGAAGCAGAACCGGCTCATCCGGCTGCATCATATGGAACATCGTGCGATGCCCCCGGACATGCGGATACCAGCCGCTCATGAACGAGCATCGGCTCGGCGTACATACGGGATTTTGGCAAAAGGCGCTGCGGAACGAAACGGCCTCGGTTTCGACCAGCCGGTCGAGCACCGGCGTTACCGCCGCAGCGTTCCCGACATGACCGAGGACGTCCCCCCTCCACTGGTCAGGATTGAAAATGACAATATGCGGTTTGTTCTTCATATCGAGCAGCCTCCTTGGTTAAATTGTTTAGCCTTTGACTGAGCCGGAAATACCTTCGATGAAATATTTCTGGAATACAATGAAGACAAAGATGACGGGCACCAGCGAAATGGATGCGCCGGCAGCCATACCGGACCAATCGATCGTATGCTCGCCCGCGAACGAAAACATACCGACTGCAAGCGTTCGCAGCTCGGGTTTATTCAATGTAAAGACGAGCGGCACAAAAAACGAATTCCATGTCCATATGAACTGCATAATGATCGTTGTCGCGATAATCGGCTTCGACAGAGGCAGCATAATCTGCCAAAAGATCCGCAGAAACCCGCTTCCGTCCATCTCCGCGGACTCCTCCAGCTCCTTGGGCAAGCCATGGAAATAAGCCATGAACAAGAGAATGAACAGCACATGGGCGCCGGACGATTCGGCCAAAATAATACCGGGCATCGTGTTAAGAAGGCCCAACTGCTTCACGATCATATATACCGGGATGATGGTGTATCCCTTAGGTATAAACATGGTAGCGCTGAAGACAACCACGAGCAGCTTCCTTCCCGGGAATTGGACACGCCCGAGCGCATAGCCGGTCCACATGCACAGCAGCGTAACGATAGCGACCGTAGACACCGTCACGATGACCGAGTTGATGAAGTAATCCGAGAAGTGGCCAACCTTCCATGCGCGCACATAGTTCAGCCACTGCATAGACGCGGGTAGGAGCTTCAACCCCGAAGTGATATACTCCTGATTCGTCTTCAGAGACGAGAAGATCATCCAGATGAAAGGATAAATCCAGATGAAGCCGAGGACCGTCAGCACGATATGAAGCAAACCATCCGCCAGACGAGCTTTGTGTCTTGTTATCATCCCCTGCCTCCTGACCGCTGCAGCCGCTTCGCGAGGAGACCGAGAAGCGCTGTCAACAGGAATATCGCAACGCCAAATACAATGCCCGCCGCCGACGCATAGCCGATCTGCGGGAAGCCGCTTGTGCTGAATGCGAAATTATAAATATACAGATCCACTGTCTCGGTCGCGTAGAACGGCCCTCCGCCCGTTAACGTTTTGACTAAATCGAATACATGCATGCTGTTGACCACCGTCAGCAAAAGAATCACGGCGGCGACCGGCGCCAGCAGCGGAAGCGTAATATACCGCAGCGTTTGCAGTCCGTTCGCCCCGTCCGTCTTCGCCGCCTCGTAAACGTCCTTCGGCAGGGATTGCAGCCCGGCGAGCCAGTAGACCAGCACCATGCCGAAAAATTTCCACGAGCCGATGAGGATCAGAACGAGCATGGCGGTACCGGCCTGACCGAGCCACGGGATCGGATCGGATAGGGCTCCCAGCGCTATCAGAACCTCGTTGACCAACGCATTTTCGTTGCCGAAAATGAATTTCATCACGATACCCACCGTCGACGTGGTCGTTACGACCGGTAAAAAGTACACCGTCCGGTAAATGACCTTACCTTTGAACAAAGCCCGGTTCAGAATGAGTGCGAGCAAGAGCGAAGTCGGCATCAGAATCAACGTCTTGGCCGTCATGTAGATCATACTGTTGCGAAACGCATTCCAGAACGCATGTTCATGGACTAGCTTAATGAAATTATCCCAACCGATGAAGTTTTCGAGGGGACCGAATCCGCTCCATTCATAGAAAGAATACACGTAGCTCATCACGATCGGATACACGGTAAATGCAAGGAAAAAGATGACCTGCGGACCGATCAGTACGTAGGCCCACAGGTAACGGATTCGCGTCCGCCGGGAAGCCGGCCATCGAATCATGGATGCAGTGCGACTCACGGATGTTCCTCCTTCCGGGCTGCAGCCGGCCGCAGTTCTCGGGCAGTCTCGGGCGTAAGCCTTGCCGCTGCCCTCCTGCTTGCTGGCTCGCGCTTATTTGCTCAGCTCGTTATATTTCTCTGTCGAATACGGCTGAAACGGTACCCAGTTAGGGAATTGGTAATCCGACTGCCGCACGGGCGTTCCGGACTTGTTCACCTTGTCGATCGATTCCTGCAGCGCTTTGTTATAGCCTGCAGTCAATTGTGACAGCTGGGCCTTCACATCCTTCACTTGCCCCGCCAAATATCCTTCCATAATTTTACCGACCGTTTCCTTCGGCTTCTTCCCGTTGAGCTCCGTATTCACTTGAACCGCTGCACGGGTGCGCGTGTACGGATGAGGCGAGAGAATAAACGTTTTATCCTGAATGTTCTGTGCTTCAACGAATGGGGGGTTGTCGATCTTGACCGTTTTGTTTTGTTCAATAATCGGTGACCCCTCGATGCCAAGCTCCAGCTGTTTGGCGTAATAGCGATCCATGTAGAACTGCAGGAACAGCTTGACTTCCTCATAATGCTTCGTGTTCTTGCTTACATGCAGCGTCGCTTTCGTTTCCCCCTGGAACGCATAATATTGTGGCTTACCGTCCTTCGTCGGCAGCGGTGCAACGCCAAAATCATTAAATTTGTTATTCTGCTGAAGCTCCGAGGACAGGAATGTGCCGTCGATGACGAAGGCCGCCTTGCCTCCGGCAAACAGACTGGACGCTTCCCTGTAATCGATGACCAGACTGTTCGGATGAAGCAGCTTCTCGTCCTGAAGCTTTTTAATAAACTCAATGCTCTCCACGTACCCAGGCGAATCGAATTCATATTGTCCTGTTTTCAGATTAAAGCCGTCATTGGGAACAACCTCCGGCTTAATCGCCGTCCCCATCTGCCCCAAATAACCGCTCACCAGCCAGTCGGTTTTAATGCCCAAAATTAACGGATATACGTCGCTGCCGCTTTGTTTGATTTTGGCCCCGACCTTAACGAAATCATCCCAGCTCTTAGGCACGTCGTTCTCGGATAAGCCGGCGTTTTTCAATACATTCTTGTTGTAATAAAGTACGTGAGCGTAACGGCGCGGTGTGAAATGAGGCAGTGCATACACCTTCCCGTTCAACGTGGTGAAGCCCTCGGTCCAAGTGCCCTCATAGAACTTATCCTTATAGCCCTGTACCGCATCGTCAATATCGCGAATGAGGCCAAGACGGTTTAATTGATCGACGGGAACCGCGTTGCTATTAGCGAAAATATCCGGCAGGTCATTGCTCGCTACAGCCGCCTGCAGCTGGGTGGAATATTGGGAGGAGGCGATCGCCGGCAGCTCCACTTTAATATTCGGGTATTTTTGCGAGAATTCTTGGATCGCCTGCTCCAAGGCTTGCTGGGACTCCGGCCAGCGGTGCCAAAATTTGATCGTAACCTGCTCTTTGCTCGGTCCTTCAATCTTCTGATCCGCCGCGCTTGTCCCGTTATTCGAGCAGCCGCTGATCGCCGCGCCTGCGGCTAGCAGCAAAGCCAAACCGGTTAATCTTCTTTTTTTCATAGATCCTAACCCCTCCGACAAAAGTTTTTGCATCGCCGGTTTTCCGGTAGACATCCATTAAAATCATATTGGTATACTTGGTTTTAATGCAATTTCATCATACGGCATCCGTAAGCTGTTAACAGCGAGAAAAATTTAGCCCGCAGGTGAATTTTTTAGCCGTTTATTTGTTCCCGCAGCCCGAACCATGCAATTTGCGGAAGTCCCCCGGCGTCATCCCCCACTCATTTTTAAATAAAGTAGTAAAATAACGATGGTCCTGATAACCTAAGCTTTCGGCCAGCTTCGTAATCGGCTGATCGCCGGATGCCAGCAGCCGCTTCGCTTTCTCCATGCGCTTCTTGGTCAAGTACCTGATAAAGCTTAATCCGGTTTGCTGCTTGAACATTCGGCTTAGGGTGACCGGGTGCACACCGGCTTCCGCCGCCAGCGATTCCAAGGTGATGTCCATATCGGCGCGCTGCTCCAGAAGACTGAGCGCCTTATCGAACCAGTCCGCGGAGCCTCTCGTGACGGAGGCCGGATGCAATTGATCGAACCGCCTCATCACCCACTCCAGCAACCAGGTCTTCAGCTCCTGCCAGCTCGGAAAGCGCTCCGCTTCCCGGAGCCAACTCTCCTTAGGACCGTGCTCCAGAATACGAAAGGTCTGCCCTTCGGTTAAGTCCGAATCGAGCAGCGTAACGAGCTTCGCGCATTCCTCCCGAACCACATCGGCCTGAAGCCTTTGAAGCTCCTGCATCCATACGGACAAAGCTTCATCCAGCTTCTCCCGGTCCGCTGTCTTCACCGCTCGGACAACACTCAGCCTGCAGCCGCCTGCCGAATCCGCATTCGACCTGTAGCGTCCGCTATGCAACGCTCCGTTCCCGTAAAAGCGCTTCGTCTCCCAGGCCTTCCACTCCACCGGCCAGATCCGGGACAGCTCGCCCGAATCCCGGAAGCTCCCCCCTGTGTAAGCCGGCTCCGCCGGAACAATCAGGACTCTCTGCCCTTGGCAATCAAATCCGCATATGGCGTTGGGATGCGATTCGGTATGATTCGAGCCGTCCTCAAATACAATCGACTTCGGCACCCGGTCATCAAACCATGGAGAAACGTTACCAAAGAACGTCCCCTGAATCTTCGTTGTCCCCTGGCCACCGCCCTGCAGAGCGCCGCTCAGCTCAATGGCCAGCTGCTCGGACAATCGGTCATAGGCCGTATGCACGAGCTGCTTTAATTCATCGACATCGGCGGGTTTAAGCAAATAGTCGGAGGCGCCGTAATGCACCGCTTTCTTCGCATACTCAAAGTGACTGTAGCCGGTCAGCATGACGACCTTCGTCTTGGGCAGCGCATGCATCACCTTCGCCAGCATATCGAGGCCATCCAGTTCAGGCATCCGGATATCCAGGAAGACGAGCTCGGGACGTATAAGCTTGATTTGCTCCAACGCCTCTAACCCGTAGCCTACATCGAATACGTTCGCATGGGGGTGCGATTCCGATAATTTCACAACGATGCTGTGCCGAACTTCCTGCTCATCGTCCGCTACGCAAATTTTCATATGAATCCACCTTGTCTGTATGTTTTATTGTAAAATAACAAAATACATCTCATGCCCCGGAAGGAGAATGCACGATGCGCAGCCCGCTCCGAGCTCTGCCGCTCTCGCTTAAATACAAAATACTAGTGATCGTGCTTATTATGACGATCGTCCCGATCTTGCTCGCCAGTCTGAGCTGGCATTACCAAATGGTGCGCTCCAGCCTGCTTCATTCGTCTGCGGTATCATCGCAATTCGCCCGCTATGCTGCGAGAGAAGTCTCGCAATCCCTTCAAGAAATCAACCAAGCGCTGGATCCGCTTCTAATTGATTCGAGCTTCCAGAAGTACATCAAGATTCCCAAGGACGATATCGTCAGCCAAGCCGGCAGCATTCTGACGTTCCGGCCCAAGCTCGACCCGCTGCTCCAATCCCATCCGGAAATTGAGGGCATCGTCTATTATGATAGGGAAGGTAAGATATTATATAATTCCAATCAGAAAAGTATGAATTATACCTATGACTTTACTTCGAATCCGCTATTTCAGCAAGCGGTATCCGTAAATAAGCCGGTACTGAGCCAGGTTCATCCAACCGATTATACGCTGGGCAATCCGCAGGAAAGCCTCTCTCTGATCAGGCCGGTCACTTACTTGATCAGCGGAGAAATTGAGGCATGGTTAATCGTTGACATTAAAGCCTCGCATTTCCGAACCCTCGTGAATGGAAGTTATGAGGCAGGCGACGGTCAAATTGTATTATACCATCCCGCTAGCGGACACATCATATCCAAACAACCGCTTCCCGGCGCGCTTCATGACGATCTCCATCTTGCGCTTCAAACAGGAGGAGCACCGGGTGAAGAGCTCTTGTTTGAATCCCAGGGTGAACACTTCGAGGTTATCGCGCAAGACATGTTTCCCTCCGGCTGGCAGATGGTGCTGTTGACCCCCTTCGATGCCATAGCGCAGGGCGTGAAGGAATCCAGACTGTGGACGCTGCTCATCGCTTTCCTCAGCATTGTTGCCGCCTGTTTCATTGCATTTCCCTTGATCTCCGGTCTGCGGCGGGTCGAACACCAACTGTACGAATCCAAGGTGAAGGAGAAGGAGAAAGAGCTGCTGCTGCTCCAAGCGCAAATCAATCCGCATTTTCTGTTCAATACCTTGGAAACGATCGAATCCTTGGCCATGAAGCTGAACGGCGAAGCGGTCCGCAGTATGGTGCAGAGCGTATCCCGCATGATGAGATATAACGCGAGGAGTGACCAGGGCTGGTCCAGTTTGCGCGAAGAAATCGCGTTTGTTACGCACTTTTTGAAAATTCACCGCTACCGTAACGGCATTGAAGTCCCGTGCCAATGGCATGTCAGCCCGGAGCTTATGGATGTGCCGGTTATGAAGCTCGTGATCCAACCGTTCGTCGAGAATGCCCTTAAATACGGCTGGACCCCAGCCATGAAGCCGGACGAATTCACACTAGCCGTTCACATTCATCGGCAGGACGCCGGGCTTGTCGTCCGCATTGCGAACACAGGAATCTCTATCCGTGATGCGGACTTGGAGAAGCTCAACAGGATGCTTAGCGGAGAGCTCGTCAAAGGCGACCCTTATTTTCATGAGCACACCGGGGTGTTCAATGTGTACCAACGGCTCGTGCTCTCCTACGGCGACTCGGTAAGGATGCATGTTTCCAAGCTGTCTGACGGAGGAACGATCGTGGAATTTCAAATTCCGCTCCTTGCGGATGCTAACTAACTTGAAATTGTTCAACTAGCCGAACGCTTCCCGCCAACAGGGGCTTGTTTTTCCACCGGAGCGGAGGAATATTGAGAGAGTAACCAAACTTGATAAGGCGGTGTTCGACTTGGTTCAATTGGGCGCAGGCATTACAACGATTCCGCTAGGAGCGGCAACCAACAGCAATCCTTACATCCCCACGGTCCTGTGGGATGAGCAAGACGTCATTCTCATCGATACCGGCATCCCCGGCCAGCTGGAGCTGATTCGTGCCGCATTTGGGCCCATAGTGAATAATGAATAGCAGGAAGAAGAACCTCCGCCTACACGGTTGTGTAGGCGGAGGTTCTTCTCGTGCAACGGCCGCTGCTTCCTCTTGGACATGAACCCGTTAATCCTTCACGGACCCTTGCATGAGCCCGGCAATAAACTGACGGCTGAACAAGGAGAACACAATTATAAGCGGTAAAGTAGCCATCAAGGTAGCTGCCATGACCATTGAGTAATCCGTGCTGTAAACACCGTTCATAGAAGCGATCAGCATCTGAATCGTGAACTTTTCCTGCACCGAGATCACGACTAACGGCCACAAGTAATCGTTCCACGAACCTAGGAAGGTAATGATTCCGAGTGTCGCCAGAGCGGGCCGCAGCACAGGAAGCGCTACCAGCCAGTACAGATTGAAGGAGTTACAGCCGTCGATGCGGCCGGCATTGATAAGCTCGTCGTGCACGACGGAGGCCGTATACTGCCGCATCCAGAAGATCCCAAATGCACTGGCCGCCCCTGGGACGATGAGTGCTTTCAAATCATTGATCCAGCCCAGCTTCTGCATAATAATGAACTGTGGGATTAAGCCCAGCTGCTGGGGCACCATCATCGTGGCCAAGAGAAAGAAAAACAATGGCGCTTGGCCTGGAAACTGAAACTTGGCAAAGGCAAACCCCGCTAAGGAGCAGAAAAACAGAACCAGCAGCGTATGTACGCCTGCGACGATGAGACTGTTGCCGAAGGAGCGGAAAAAACCTACATGATCGAGAACCTTCCCAATATTCACAAGCAATTGGTCTCCTGGCAGAAGCCGAGGCGGGAAACGGAACATATCCGCAGTCGTCGCCGTCGACATGACGAGCAGCCAGTAGAAAGGGAATAGAGAGAGAAGCGCCCCGATCCCCATCGCGCAATGGAGCCAGAAGGTGCCTGGCGCCCTTGTCTTCTTCACGGATGCTGCTGTGATTACTTGACCGATGGACACTTTGGAAGACGACCCAACCATCAGACTCCCTCCCCTCTTGAGACGAATTTCCAGTTCACGAATGAGAAGATGCCGATGATCAAGAAGAGCATCCATGCAACGGCTGAAGCATATCCGAACATTTGATTGCCGAAAGCTTGATTATACAGGTAAAGCACAAGCGTCAGTCCTTCTTTGGTCGCTCCGCCCGTATTGCCGACCAGGATCAGCGGTTCCGTGAACAACTGCATCCCGCCGATAGTCGAGAGGATCACGGTGAACAGGATGATCGGCCTCAGCAGCGGCAATGTAATGCTGATGAACTGTTGCGTCCGGCTGGCGCCATCAATGGTAGCCGCCTCGTACAAATCATTCGGAATGCTCTGCAGACCGGCCAAATAAATGATGGCATTATAACCCGACCAGCGCCAAATGACCATGAGCGAGATGGCCACCTTCACCCAGAACGGATCATTGATCCATTCGATCCGGGGCAGACCTACGGCCTGCAGCAGCCCGTTGATAAGACCGAATTGGCTGCCGAAGAACGAGCCGAAAATAATCGCAACGGCCACGATCGAAGTAATATTCGGGAGGAAATAAACCGCCCGGTAAAAGTCCTTAAACCGCATGAAAGCTGCGTTAAGCAAAAATGCGATCACCAGTGCAGCGAAAAGCTGCGGTACGGTGGAAAGAAACCAAATGATGAAGGTGTTGCCTACCGACTTCCAGAACTCCGGATCATCGGTCAGCAAATTACGGAAATTACGGAACCCTACAAATTCCATCGGTCCCAGCCCGTCCCATGAATGAAAAGCCAGATACAGCGAAAATAAGATGGGAAACAGGCTGAACACGATAAAAAGAATATAAAACGGAGAAATCATTACGTAGGGCGCCAGATGGGCTTTGAATTTGTTCATCGGCTCCACTCCAATCCTGTTCGAGTATCCCATAAGGCGGCAAATGGGCTCCTATCACCCTGCCGGGCATAACCGATTTGCCGCCTGCCGGCTGCTATTTATTTTTGAGCTTCGTCTTGGCCTTCTCGACAAGCGCCCAGAACTCTTTATCGGGATCCTTCGTTTTATCCACCGCTACGGCCTGCATGCCGTCCCCTATGATATCCGCAACCGTTTGATAATTCGGTCCTTTCCGCTGCACCTTCACGTCCTTTGCCACCTCGGAGTACAGCACGCCTAATTTCTGGTTGCCCCAGAATTCATAGCCTGTCTCCGTGAAAGCCTTATCCCCATAAATGGAAGGGGTTGACGGGAAATTACCGGATATTTTGAAAACTTCAAGCTGCTGCTGCGGAGAAAGCATCCATGTGATGGCGGTATAAGCTTCCTTCGCGTATTTCGACTCTTTCGGAATCAGGAGGAACGATCCCCCCATGTTGCCTGTGCCTTCCGGGATTTTGGCCGCCCGCCATTTGCCTTTGGTATCAGGTGCGCGCGTCTCGACGTGCCCACGGCCCCACGCCGCCGATATGTAAGTTGCGATTTTGCCGGAGTTCAGGGCGGCGGAATATTCCTGCAGCGCATTTTTCTGGTCATAAGTGCCGGCGATCCCCATATCGCGAGCCTTCTTGAAATAATCCAGCGCTTTCTTCACTTGCGGATTCGTTTCGATGATTAGCTTATCGTCCTTATCGAAGTACAATTCATCGCCTTGGTCGCGGATAGCGCCGAATAACTCATTAGGGTTGGACAAAATATCAGCGCCCGTTTTCTCCTTAAGCGTTTTGCCGGCAGCCAGGAAGTCGTCCCATGTCTTGATTTTGGCCGCAACATCGTTCGGCTCTGAGGGCAATCCGGCTTGCTGGAACAAATCCTGGCGGTAATAAAGCACCATAGGACCGATGTCCGTAGGCAGCCCGAGCTGCTTATCGCCAACCTTCGATTGGTTCCACTTCCATTCCAGGTAATCTTTCGCCAAATCCTTGGCGCCAAATGTATTCAGATCGTTAAATTTATCCGGATATTTCAAGAACTGGTCCATCTGCGAAATGTCGATCATCGCGATATCAGGAGCCCCCGATCCGGCGGACATAGCGGTCAGAAGCTTTTTATGAGCGTCCTCCCATTTGTAAATTTGCGGAATAATCTCGATGTTCGGATGTGTGCGATTGAACTCGGGGATGATTTTTTCGAATGAAGCCCCCTGCCAAAACCACATTTGCAGCTGTACTTTTTTGCCATCGTTTGCTTTCGCATCCGTTTTGACTGCATCCGGCGTTCCTCCGCCACTGCTGCAAGCACTAAGAAGGAGGACGGAAGCCATTAGCATACCTATGGCCTTACCCTTTGATACGTTTTTCATCGACAAACGCTCCCTTCAAATTTCGAGCCTATCAAGAAAGCCCTTACATTTAGTATAAACAGGGATAGCCGTACCGTATAGGTAACACATCTTCGATTTCTTGGACTTAAATTAGGTAAGTTCCGTCAACGTTCTCGATAGACACCCGGGGCTACGCCTTCACATGTTTTGAAAATACGGCTGAAATAGGCCGGATCCTTGTAGCCCACCTTCTCGCACACCTCGTACACTTTCAAATTCGTTTCCCGCAGCCATCTCTTGGCTTCCGTCAGCCGGTACTGGGTCAAGTATTGAGTGTATGTCATCCCGGTTACTTGGTGAAACAGATTGCTTAAATAATTCGCATTGATTTGGTACTGCTGGGCAAAATCAGAGAGGTTCGCAGCTCCCGCAAACTCCTTGTGAACATACCCGAGCAGCGCCCGGATGATTGGCGGGAACGATTCGCCGCCGCTTTCTTTGCGCGTTATTTCGGTGAAGCCCAGGCTCATCATGCTGCGAATATACATCAAGCTGAGATCCCCGATGTCTTTGGTCGTACCCCCGTACCCCGTCTTCACCTCGATCCGCAGCTTCGCCGCCATCCATTTGGCCGTCTCCTGCACTTCCCTTTCCCAAGATGCCTGATCGCACTTCTCTGCAAAGAGCACCACCGTAACAAGACGGTCTTCCAGACAAACGGCGGCCGTTCCCAGACGGCTGAATGCTTCGTGCGCGCATTCCCGAATAAAATAGCGCACGGAAGCTTCTCCCAGCGATCTTAAGTCCTTCGTTGAGAAGGATACTAGCATCACCTTCTCATAGGGTGGAATTAACCCTGCGTCGAAGGTTGGAACCGGAACGCCTTGGAGCAGATCGTGCAGACGCTTCTCCAGAAGCGCTCGTTCCCGAATGACGCTAACTTGTTCGGAGGCTAACCGGCGGCGGTGCTTCTCATAGGAGGCGGCGTACACCTCCTGGAGCTTGGCCTTGGACAACGGCTTGAGCAAATAGGCCGTTACTCCGTGCTCCATCGCCTTTTGCGCATAATCGAACTCCGCATGTCCCGTCAATACGTAAACATCGGTCTCCGGAGAATGCTCCCGGGCGAATTGCGCCAATTGCAAGCCGTCCGCCGTCGGCATGCGGATATCTGTAATGAGGAGCTGGACATTCCGCTCCGTAAGCACGGTCATCGCTTCAACTCCGTTCGAGGCATCCAGCACCTCACCGATCCCATCGAAGCGAGCGAGGGTCCGGCATACGGGCTGGCGCACATTGGCTTCATCATCGACTACAAGTACTGTAAACATCCACATCACCTTTCTGTTCGCATCTTTTCGAATTGGCGGACGATGTTCTTCCACGTGAGCTCCGGATCGGCCCCTTCGGCTTCAACATGCCGCAGCCCGTCCTTAATCAAACGTTCGATCCCGGCATATTCGAAATCATCATACGCCGCTTGGTAGCGAAGTGCCGTATAGGAATAAATTTGGCCGACAGGCGCTTCGTTGAAGAAAGGGTCCCGCACTTCCAGAAACTCTCTCGACGAGTAAGATTCCGGCGTAGAAGGGAAATTCCCGCTGCCGATGAAATTGTCCAGCTGCTGAGGCGGTGCCGTCAACCACTGTGCAAGCTCGTACGCCGCCTGCGGATTCCGGCTCGTCTGGGGAACGGCCAAACAGGATCCCGACCAATTCGAGGGCAGACCGGGAGCCCGCGTCAAGTCCCAGACACCCGCAGTCGCCGGTGCAATTTTCTTAAATGTCCCATGAAGCCAGGAAGGTGCCAGAACGACGGCAAATTTGCCTTTTACTGCGGCTTCCGCCCAAGCGGAGGATTGCGATTGAACGCCCGCGTTCAGCCCCAGCTTGTGGACATGGACGGCACGGTCCCATGCCTCTTTCACATGCGGATCGAGTTCGCTTGCCATAGGTGTCAAATAATGACCGTCGAACTGATTCAAGTAGCTCATAAACATGTTGGCCAAATTATCGAACAGGTAAGCGCCCGTCTTCTGTTTGATGAGCAAGCCTGCCTGCTCCAATTGTTCCCAGCTATCCAGCAGCTTGGCGACCTCCTCCCGATCTGTCGGAAGCCCCGTCTCCTGGAACAAATCACGGCGGTACGCCAGGGCGACCGGACCGATATCGACCGGCATCGCGAAGAGGAAGCCGCCATTCTTGCTTTCCCCTTGACGCCATTTCCACTCCAGGAAGTGCTCCCTCTCATCACCGTAATCATAGAGATTGTTAAATTTACTTTGGAAGCGCTTTACTTGATTCAGCTGCGACGCTTCTAGCAGAACCAGATCCGGTGTATCCGATTTAGTTGCGAATGCCGTCATGAGTCCAGGCATAATATCATTAATTTGAAATGTGACGATTTCCACATCCACCTCAGGATGCTCCGCTGTATACTTTTTCACGAGCCGTTCCAGTCCGCTGCCAGGCCAAAGCCATATCCGCAATTTAACGACCTTGGACGTGCTTTCGCCTATATTAGGCATAGCCGTTACAGGGACGCATGAGGTTAGCATAAGGAAACTCAAGAGCAACGTCATGAACCGAATAGCAAGCGCAAAGCGTTCGTTAAGCAGCGCCGTCACCCCCTCTTTTGGAAAGAATCGGCGGCACCGGAACCATCTCCGAGGCGTGAAGCGGCAGCAGCAGCATGACCTGCAGCCCGCCCATAGAGCTTATGGAGAGGCTGATACCGCTATTCGGCCCGAAAAACGCCTGCAGCTGCTTATGCAGGTTGATCAGCCCGATCCCCCTTCCCTTCTTCTCGAAGCCGTTCTCTTGATGGATGCTTAATTCCAACGCCTTGAGCGCTTCTTGCGTCATGCCTACGCCGTTATCTTCGACCGAGCACACCATCATGCCGTCATGCCGGTAGATCCGCACCCGGATCTGCCAGCCGCCCTCCGCTTGCTGCTCCAAGCCGTGATGGAAAGCATTCTCGACAAGCGGCTGCAGGATGAGCCGAATGACACGCTGTTGTTCCAGTCCCTCCTCGACCTCAATGCTCACCTGGAATTTCTGGCCGTACCTCGCACGCTGCAAGAGCAAGTAACGATCCAGCTGTTCCAAGTCTTCTCCCAGTCTTACGAGATCCGTAGAAGGGTGAACGCTATATCGGAGCAGTTCGCTGAGTGCAAGCGTCATGGTCTGCGCCTGGTCCGACCGTTCGTCTTCAATAGTCCAGTAAATCAGATTCAGCGAATTGTATAGAAAGTGCGGCCGGAACTGCGCTTTGAGCGCGACCAGCTGAGCCCACTGGGCGGTGATCTGCTGTTCGGACAGCCGCTCCACGACCTCTTCCAGTTCCTCGACCAATGCGTTGTAATTGGCGTACAGGCGGGTGATTTCGCGGCTGGCGAAGGGCTTGTCGATCGGTTTGACCCCCTCCTTGCGCAAGCGGTTCATCCCGTCGGCCAGCAGCCGGATCGGCTTCGTCAGCGTCCAGGTGAAATAGGTCACGAACGCCAGGGCAATGAGGATGCCTGCGCCCATCGTGATCAAGGCATGCGTCCAGATTTGCGAAGCATCGCTGTTGACGGCCTCCGGTTTGAAGTAAGCAATTGTCGTCCAACCGCTGTAAGAAGACTTGGCATAGGTCACGAGTACCTGGCGCTGGTCTTCCCTTGTCTTCCACTCGAAGAACGGTTGGGCATTCATTCCGAACTTGCTGAAGAGTCCTACATCCGCAGCGGTGCCGATCTCGCGCGGGACCGTTGAATACACGATGTTGCCGATGGAATCCATCACCTGCACCTTCCGTTCGATGCGCTGGCCCATTTCGCCGATCATGCGATTGATTTTATCGACCGGAAACACCACGAACACATCCCCGATCGGCGTTAGCCGTGACGGGTCCATTAATTTGCGGGCCCCGATGATCGCCGGGATCTCCCCGTCACGCCAGGCGGGTCCATACACCCATAGCATGTGTCCGTCAAGCGCTTCCATTTTGCTGTACCAGCTTACCGCACCTACATCGTCCGCCTGCCGCCAGAAGAGCTGCAGCGATTCATTCGAAGAGTAGGCCTGTCCGTTCAGATCGAAGATATGCAGGAGCATGTCCCCTGCAATGTAGCGTATCTTTTCAGCCAAATAGCGGTTCAGCTCCATCGAAGCCGAGGGTTCGGCTCCCTGCGCCGCTTTTAATACCGTCAGCACTTTCTCATCGAACGCGACCATCTGCGAAGCTTGATCATATTGACGCAGGAGAACATCAATTTTGGCGGATAACTGCTCCACGGATTCTTGGGTATAGCTTGCGGTTCGATTGAGGACGATCTGCGATGTCATTCTGTAATTGAGCAAGTTCGTAAGAGCGATCGCCATAGCGGCAATCAGGAACATGCCGGCCAACAGCTGAATGAAAATTGGAACGGGGCGACACAGCAATGCGCTTACCTCCATTCTTCAAGTGTAAAATAAATTGTCATTTACCTTTTTCTACCGATTCTATCCATCCCCTTTCTGGACTCGCCAAAATCCGTCTTACGAACTAGTCCTTCGACGAATAACTGCCTTATTCGATTTTTTTCGATAGAAAAAAGCACTCAGACTGAGTGCTTTCATTCGTCTATATGCGTGCTAGCCTGCCTCTCCTTGTGCGAACTGATGCTGATACAATCCCGCGTAAAAGCCGTTCAACGTGAGCAGCTCCTCGTGCGTCCCCTGCTCCTTGATCTCGCCGTCGTTGATCACGAGAATCCGATCCGCCTCGCGGATGGTGCTGAGCCTATGGGCAATGACGAAGCTCGTTCGGCCTTTCATCAAAGTTTTCATCGCCTCTTGGATGTGAAGCTCGGTGCGGGTATCCACACTGCTCGTCGCCTCGTCCAGAATCAGGATGGACGGATCCGCCAAGACCGCGCGGGCGATGGTCAGCAGCTGCCTCTGTCCCTGGCTCAAATTGCTGCCCTCCGCATGCAGATAGGTGTCATACCCGGCCGGCAGCTTCCGGATGAACGCGTCGGCATTCGCCAGCCATGCGGCCTTCTCCACCTCTTGGTCCGTGGCGTTCAGACGGCCGTACCGAATATTGTCCCGAATCGTCCCGGAGAAGACGTACGCATCCTGCAGCACCAGGCCGATCTGCCGGCGCAGCGCCGATTTGTTCATATGCTGAATATCTTCCCCATCGATGAGAATGCGCCCCGACTGAATGTCGTAGAATCGCGTCAACAGATTCATGATTGTCGTCTTCCCCGCCCCCGTCGGCCCAACCAACGCGATCATTTGACCCGGTTTGGCGTGAAGCGAGACCTGTTTCAACACCGCCACATCAGGTTTATAGCCGAAATTCACGCGATCAAATATAACCTCGCCCTGAATGGGTTTCACCCGCGCGCCTGCAGCATCCACCATCGTTTCCGGCTCCATATCCAGCACTTCGAACACTCGCTCGGCCCCTGCCACAGCGGCTTGAAACAAATTATACTGGTTGGCGAGCTGGTTGATCGGCTGGCTAAACTGGTTGGCATAGTTCAAAAAACTGACGATAATCCCTATCGTAATGATCTCATGATAAGCAAAAATGCCCCCGAACACCGCAATCACCACGAAGCTTAAGTTGCGCATTGAATTCATGAGCGGTCCCATGGACCCTGACAAGCTTTGGGCTTTCACGCCGATGCTGCGCAAGTTCTCATTCATTTCGCGGAATTGCTCGATCGACTTGGCTTCTCTGCCGTAGACCTTCACCACCTTGAGGCACGCAATGTTCTCTTGAACGAAGCCGTTCACTTCGCCAAGCTGCTTCTGTTGTTCCGAGAAATATTGGCGGGTGTACTTGGTAATTTTTTTGGTCAAAAAAGCGATGATCGGAACGGTCAATACCGTGACCAATGTCATCCAGAGGCTCAAGCTCAGCATCATCGCCAAGCTGCCCACCAGCATCAAAACGCTGGAAATCAGCTGCACAACCGTCTGATTCAACGTATTGGACACGTTCGTCATATCGTTCGTGGCACGGCTCATCAGCTCGCCGTGGCGCCGCTGATCGAAAAACGGAAGCGGCAGCCGCTGATACTGCTCGAACAAGTCCTGGCGCATCGCTTGAACGGTGTTCTGCGAGAGGCTGGAGGCCACGTACTGCTGAATCCAGGTGAATACGGCCCCCAACACATAGACGCCAAGCAAAACGAAGCCCATTTGAGCCAAACCGTCCAAATGTTGCGGTACAATGTATTCATCGATGATTTTACCGATGTAATAAGGACCTAACAGCATGAAAACGGATGTTAACGCCGTGCATGCAATAACGATCCACAACGCCCGGCGCTGCTGCTTCAAATAACCCCAAATCCGCAGCAATGTGCCCTTGGTGTTGTGGGACCTCACCTTGGGAACCGCTCCATGATGCGGCCCCTGCCCTTGGCGGAAGCCCATTTGTTCGAAATTCGCCCGCGCGTTATTCACTGGTGTAGGTTCGGATGGTTGACCGATAGCCATAGTCGGACGCCTCCTCTCTGCCGAATTGCGATCTGTATATATCCTGATAAACTCCGCACGTGGCAAGCAGCTTCTCGTGGGATCCGCTGCCCACAATAGCCCCCTCATCGATGACCACGATCTTCTGGGCTTCCGTGACCGACGAAATTCGCTGCGCGATCAAGAAGGTGATACTGTCTTGAGTCAGCTTCTTCAGCGCCGTGCGCAGGCGCTTCTCGGTTGCAAGATCCAATGCGCTTGTACTGTCGTCCATGATGAGAATCGACGGCTTCACGAGCAGCGCCCGCGCGATAGAGATGCGCTGCTTCTGCCCGCCGGACAAGTTAACGCCCTTCTGCCCGAGCATCGTGTCGTATCCGCTTGGCAGCTTCGCGATGAACTCGTGCGCCTGCGCGATTGTCGCAGCTGCTTCAATCTCCTCCTGCGTCGCGCCAGGCTTGCCGAAGGCGATGTTATCCCGGATCGAGCCGGTAAACAACAGCGATTCCTGCATGATCATGCCGATGCTGCTCCGCAGCGCTTTCAGCGGAATGTCGCGGATATCCCGTCCGTCGACCTCAATGGCACCGGACGTCACGTCGTACAGCCTCGGGATTAATTGGACGAGCGAAGATTTACCTGACCCTGTCGCTCCAATGATGGCGACGGTTTCCCCTTGCTTGGCTTCCAAATGAATGCCCTGCAGCACCAGGCTCTTGGCGTCCGGCGTCCCCGAGTAGGAAAACGAGACATCGCGGAATGTCACTTGCTTCGCTGGAATCGACGTGACGTCTTCTTGTTCCACGCTCTCAATACGCGGCTGTGTCTTCAATACATCTTGAATCCGGCGAGCGGACACATTGGCTTGGGAGACGTTCATCAGCAGCCCGCTGACCATCAGCAAGGAGGCGAGCACCTGAGCCACATAGTTGACGAAAGCGACCAAATCGCCGACCCGAACAGAGCTGTTCCACACCAGATTGCCGCCGTAGAGCAAAATAATAACCAGGCAGCCATTCATAATCAGCGTCACGATCGGTGAATTCAGCGCGATGAACCGCGCCGCTTTGATCGAAATATGCGTATATGCGCCATTAACCTCTTGAAATTGCTCCGTCTCATAATCCGATCGGACGAAAGCTTTCACAACCCGAATGCCCGCCAAATTTTCCTGAATTCTCGTATTGACGGCATCGAGCTTCGCTTGCACACTCGCAAACAGCGGGGAGGAATAACGAATGAGCACGAAGAGGACCGCGCTCAGGACGATTAATGTCCCCAGCAGAATTAGCCCCAAACGCATATTCATCAGCATCGCCATCACTACGCTGCCAATGAGCAGGCTCGGCGAGCGGACTAAACCTTGGAGCATGATTTGCATCAAGTTCTGCACTTGAACGACGTCGTTCGTCATGCGCGTAATGAGCGATCCCGCCTTGAACGTATCCATGTTCTCGAACGAGAAGGACTGGATTTTCGTGAATAGAGCCTCACGAATATCCGCTCCGAAATTCTGGGAAGCGCGGCTTGCAAACAGGTTGCACCCTACGCCTGTGATGAGCGACAGCAGCGTCACCACAAACATCGTGATTCCTGTGCGTTCGATGACGCCGAAGTCGCGCTCGACGACCCCGAAGTTCACAATATGTGCAGCTAAGCGAGGCTGCAGCAAATCAAAAAACACCTCAAAGATCATGAAAAGCGGCCCCAGTATCATAAACTTCCAATACGGCTTGATATAGGCTCTTAATCCCCACATGGCTATTGGTTTCCTTCCTCTTCCTCAGCTTGACCCTCTTCGCCTTCGATTTCTCGAATTTCAAAATGCTGCGTATACTGATCAATAACACTCTCAATTGCCTTTAATTCGCCAAGCAGTATCGGCCTGATTTCTTGAAACTCCGCCGCATCGAGCTGCTGCTTGATCGTGGCACGATTCACTTTCAGCCGTTCAAGAAACTCGAGTGCCCGGCCTCGGCGGAAAGTTTGCGCACCATGGTGATGGTGCCGCCCCTTATGGCCTCCACCCCGATGCTTATCGCCTTTCATACGGCCATCTGGATCCTTCACGGATACACACGCTCCTTTTCGTATACAAATGTATACATCAAACTTAATTTCACTGTATACATTTGTATGCGAAATGTCAATATAAAAAACCGTCGGGAGATAGTCTCCATTATATTGGCACTTCCCGTAAATTCACATGTGTTTTTCGTCAAAAATATGTGTTTATTCAAATAGCGTGACGTACATACAAATAGCCGCAATGTGCGCAGCCTTGGATGAGAGTCCGAATGGAAACAGGGAGCAGTTCATGGTGAACGGCTCCCTGCATCGTATTAATCGTCCATTGCGCGTTATTCTTTGACCGCTCCGATTGTCAAACCTTGTACGATATAGCGTTGGAAAAAAGGATACGCTACAACGATTGGCCCTGTAGCCAATACGACCAGCGCCATTCTCGCCGTTTCCTGAGGCATATTCTGTAGAATCGTCGTACTGATGGAAGAATTCGAAGCGTTCTGCACGATGAATTGCATGCTTGTCTCAATTCGCATCAGCATCGATTGAAGCGGTACGAGTTCGGGATCTTCAATATAAAGCAATGCATGAAACCAGTCGTTCCAGTAAGCGAGTGTCGTGAATAAAGCGATCGTCGCAAGCCCCGGCATAGACAACGGCAGCACAAGCAGGCTTAGCATCTGAAATTCACCCGCTCCGTCGATTTTGCCCGATTCGATAATCGCTCCAGGCACCATTGTGCTGAAATAGGTGCGCATAATTAAAATGTTGAAGGCGTTGACCGCCATCGGCCAAATCAGCGCCCAGACGGTGTTTTGCAAATGATGCAGCTGCGTAACGACGATAAACGTCGGGACCATGCCGCCATTGAACAGCAGCGTGAAAACGGCGAAAAAGCTGAAAAAACGGCGATAAGCAAAGTTGCTGCGGCTTATCGCGTAAGCATAAAGCGTAGTCATCGCCACGCCGATCAGCGTACCTGTGACGGTAACGAAGATCGTAACGCCATAAGACCGAAGCAGCGCTTCGCCTGTTTGGATAATATAGCGGTATGCTTCCAAACTCCACTTGCCCGGCCAAATCCGATAGCCGTTGCGAGCCAACGTGAGCTCATCCGAGAAGGAAAGAATGATGACGAAAAGGAAGGGGAACACGCAAGCAGTGGCAATTATAGCAGCCAATACATGCAATAAAATATTAACCCCTGGCGATACTTGATGAACGCTGCGGATGTTCATCGGCTTCGAATTCATACGATCTCCTCCTCCCTAGAACAACGCGTTGTCTTTGTTCAACTTGCGGACGACGTTATTGGACAACAAGACAAGCACAAAACCAACAACCGACTGGTAGAATCCAGCCGCCGTGCTCATACCGATTTCGCCCGTAGTTTTCAAACCTCTATAAACGAATGTATCGATAACGTTCGTCGTTGAATACAACAATCCGGAATTTCGCGGTACTTGATAAAACAACCCGAAATCGGCGTAAAATATTTTTCCGACGGCCAGCAGCGTTAAAATCGTCATCAGTGTGGAAAGCTGCGGGAGCGTAATATGAAGAATTTGCTTCCATTTCCCGGCCCCGTCAATCATGGCCGCTTCGTACAATGAACGATCAATCCCCATAATGGCAGCCAAATACATCACACTGTTATATCCGACAAATTTCCATAAATAAATGATAATGAATAGATACGGCCAGTATTTCGGTTCGTTATACCAGTATATGGATTCCAACCCTAACCATCTCATAAGCTGATTCAGCAAGCCTTTGCTAGAGCTCAGAAAACTGAAAACGAAGTAGCTTACGATAATCCAGGATAAAAAATAAGGCATGAGCATCGCCGTTTGATACATCCTGGACAGTCGTCTGCTCGTTAGCTCGACCAGACAGATCGCGAGCGTAACGGCGGCAACAAGGCCGAGGACGATAAAAGCGAAGTTGTACAAAATTGTGTTACGCGTAATCATCCAGGCATCGTTAGTCTGAAACAAAAACTTGAAATTATCGAAGCCCACCCACTATAGGATACGAACGTAATGTGGCCATTTCGTTAGTGGGGGTCGTACAATTTCTTCTGCTTATTATTGAGAAACCAATCCGGCTGCCGGCCATATTAGCAGAGTTATGAGATCGGCTATTACTTCAGTAGCGTAGCACTATTGACCTTCCTTAAGCCATACTAGAAATTGCAGTGAAACGGCATCCTGAAACAGCTGCGGGTCATAACCTGTCACTTCCTTGATCTGAGCCAACCGATAGACGAGTGAATTGCGATGAATCTCCAGCCGCTCGGCTGTTTTGGCAATGCTCAAGTTGCACTCGAGGAATACGCGCAGCGTGGCCAGCAGCTTATCAGGAAGCTTCGGCGACAGCCTCTCCACGAACCTTGCCTTGGACTTGGCGGGCACTTCGCTAAGGAGTGCTTGGGACTCCACCTCGAGATAGCCGGTAATCCCCTTGCCCTGCTTCACTCCAAGCTTAAGCGCCGCACAGGCTTCTTGGTAAGCATATGAAATGTCCTCGAATGTCTGCACAGAGGTGCTTAAGCCGATCTTCGCTTCAATCCCCTGCTTCTGGAACTGGTCCTGTAACCGCTCCATATCCCTCCGTACCCGGGCCTCCCCTCTGTCATAACAAATCATAACCCACGTATGGACATTGAGAAAGCTGCTTACCAGCCGGGTATTCGCCAGAACGAACTCCGCCAGACGGAACAGAGCGTGCGTTTGCGAGGTTCGGTTCGGCAATGAAAGAACCGCCAGCTGATAAGGGGGCTGCATATGGAGAGCCAATGTATCCAGCCGGTGAAGTGCGCTCTGGAGATTCGGGTTTTCCGTACGAATAAGCTCCTCCACGACGATGTCCATCGTAATTTGCTGCCACTCCGTTTGAAGCTTCAAATAATTTTGCTTCAGCATCATTTCCGTAATCATTTTCACCAGTTCCCCATAAGGCATAATTTCCTCCGGATCCCCCGTGACGCCAATTACACCGATCGTTCGGTTCTGGAACACGATGGGCAGATTCACCCCGACATTCACTCCCCGCCACTGCCCCTTGTTGTCCGGCGTAATCACCAGTGTCCGCCCTGTACGGATAACCTCAGCCGCCGCTTCGTGATGCGTGTCAAGCCGCACAGCATCCCCGCTTGCGATAATGCAGCCGTTCTCATCCATAATATTGATATTCCGATTTAAACGTCTCATCGTTTCTTGTACGATTTCTTCAGCCAAATCGCGTGTCAGCATCCCCGCCCACCTCGCTTATCCCATCGTATTTTGCACAATAACCAAAAAGGAACAGATTTCTTCCCTTCATTTTGTATCCCATCCATAAAGACTTTCCTTTCCACTAGAAGCTATAATTAGAAATAAATCGAATGAAAGGAGTCACCGCCATGAACGTTATTATTGCCCCGGACTCCTTCAAGGGCAGTCTCAGCTCCTTGGAGGCGGGGACTATCATGAAGAAAGCAATTCTGCGGGAAATCCCGCACGCCGCCGTAACCGTCATTCCAATCGCCGACGGAGGGGAAGGGACCGTAGATACGCTGGTGGCTGCCACTGGCGGCAATCTCTTTCCCTTAACGGCAACGGGACCGCTGGGCGAACGGGCCGAAGTTCGCTTCGGGCTGCTGCCGGAAGGAACGGCCGTGCTGGAAGCAGCCAGCATATGCGGCTTGGTCATGGTTCCTCCCGCTCAGCGAAACCCGATGCATACAACTTCGCGCGGCATCGGCGAGGTCCTTCTAGCAGCCATGGACCAGGGGCACCGCCGCTTCATCCTCGGGCTGGGAGGAAGCGCAACGAACGATGGCGGATTAGGCATGCTCCAAGCGCTTGGCGGCCTCTTCTTGGATGCGAACGGGAATCCGGCAGACGGCTTCGGCGCTTCGCTGTCGGATATACGAACAGTCGATCTGGCGGGATTGGACGTCCGCTTGAAGGACTGCGACATCCAGGTCGCCTGCGATGTTACGAGCCCGCTTTGCGGCGATAGCGGAGCGACCTATGTGTTCGGTCCCCAGAAAGGCGGGACCCCGGAGCAGCTTCAAGTGCTTGAAGCCGCCATGCAGGCCTATGCCGCTATGGTTGAAGAGCAGCTGGAGCAGCCGGGGCTCAGCCTGCAGCCGGGAGCGGGAGCTGCCGGAGGACTCGGCTTCGCCATGCTGGCGCTTGGCGCGAAGCTGAAGCCCGGCGCGAAGGTGCTCGCGGAAGCCGTTAAGCTGCCGGAGCGGATCGCAGGCGCGGACTGGGTCATCACCGGCGAAGGCCGCAGCGATGACCAAACGCTCTACGGCAAGCTGCCGATTCACGTTGCCGAGCTGGCCCAAGCCGCGGGAGTCCCCGCGCTGCTCATCTCAGGCAGCTTGGGTGCCGGATCGGAGCAGCTGCTGAACCATTTTCGAGCCACCTTCTCCATCGTTCCCGGGCCAGTGACACTTGAAGCTTGTATGGAGAACGCCGAGACGTATCTGTATGAACGCGTACGCAATATTGCCAGATTGTTAACATAACGACAGGAGGCTGCGACAATGACAAAAGTAGGCTTTATCGGCCTCGGCAATATGGGCTTGCCGATGGCAACCAATTTAATCAAGGCCGGCTGCGAGGTGTACGGCTTGAACCGGAGTCCCGGGGCGGAGCAGCGCTTCGCCGAAGCCGGAGGGCGCACGGGTCTTTCTCTGCAATCCCTAAGTCAAGAAATGGACGTGCTGATGACCTGCCTCCCTTTGCCGCAAGATGTGGAACAAGTGTACCTCGGAGAGCATGGCATCATCTCTCATGGACGGCCTGGGCTCGTGCTTCTTGATTTCAGTACCGTATCCCCGGCCCTGAACAAAAAAATCGCGGCTGCCGCTGAGGCCAAAGGGATGGAATTTCTGGATGCTCCTGTCAGCGGAGGAACGGCAGGCGCGGTATCGGCTACACTCAGCATCATGGTCGGCGGCAAGACGGAAGTGTTCGAGTCCGTGAAGCCGCTGTTCGAAGCTCTCGGCAAGCATATCTACCATGTCGGTGAGGTCGGCAGCGGCACGGTTGTGAAGCTGATTAACCAGCTGATGGTCGGCATCCATACCCAGGCCGCCAGTGAAGCGCTGGTGCTAGGACAGCAGTTGGGCGCAAACCTGGATACGCTGGTGCAAATCTTGAGCAACAGCTTCGCCCAGAGCCGAATTCTTGACCGGCATTATAACAGCTTCATCGCCAAGGACCAGTTCGAGGCAGGCTTTGCCCTGAAGCTGCTGCATAAGGATGTCGCCTTGGTGCAGCAGGTGGCGGACGAGCTGAATCTGGAGCTGCCGATGGGAGCCAAGGCGCTTACGCTGCTAAGTGAAGCTAAACAAACCGACCTCGCCGAGAAGGACATGTCCGCGATGTATGTGTTCCAACAAACGAAATTAAACGGAGGGAATTCTCAATGAAATACTTTGCATGTTTCCTGCCTACGTTGGATGCTCAGAAGAGCCAGACGTTCCGCCCGCAGCACCTCGACTACCTGGAGCAGAAGCGCAGTGAAGGCAAAATCTTCGCTAACGGCCGCTTCGTAGACGGCAGCGGCGGTCTGGTTATTTATATGGCCGAATCTGAAGAAGCAGCCAAGTCTTATGCCGAGAACGATCCGTTCGTCATCGAAGGCGCCAGAGGCTATGAAATCCACGAGTGGGAGATTGTCATTACCGGGAAGTAAGGCATGAACAACAAGCCTTTGGCGAACTGCCAAGGGCTTGTTTCCATACCTGGCAGCTGATCCCTGTCCTCGCAATGCAAGGGCATCAAAAGGAGGGGCCGGTCACAGCTATACCGGCTCCTCCCTCTCGTTCATTTTACACCCGAATGACCAGGGAAGCGAAGTCTTTCAACTCGGAGAGCCGAAGCGTAACCGCTTGATCCGCGTTCCCATAATCAACCTTCGATTTCGTCACCAAATCCTCGGCGCATCGGCATTGCCCCACCCCGCGAAGAGACAGCTCAATTCCGTACACCGGTACCGCCTCGTGATACGTGATCCCATTGAAGCCGGAAAGGTTGAGCAGATGAAGCACATACGTGTTATTATCCAACCGATGGAAGAACACCTCCACACAAGAAGGAGCATTCGTAGCAAGCTTCCAACGCTGCGCTGCCGCATGCTCCAAGAGGTCAAGCACCACGTGCTTGTGGTCGGCGAAGCCATGCTGGTAATACAGCGTACCGGCTTGCCACGGAATGATTGCGGCGATTCCCTTCGAATTCGCGGCAATCAGCGCTCCCGCCGTCCGCTCGGAGATGCGGTGTCCGAACGCCCGCTCAGGCGGACCGTAGGTCGAGGGCTCCACGAGCGGAAGCTGGCATTTCACTCGGGCTCCAGACTGCAGGCGATAAAACGGCCCGTCAAGAAATACCCAATCCCGCTCCGGAAACCGCGAGAATATTTGCTTGTCTTCCGTCCACAGGTAGGCCGCCTCCTGGCAGTAGTGGTGAACCTCCTCTACCCTTGCATCGAATACGCGCCGCAGAAACTCCCGCTCCTCCGCGTCTTCGGTGAAAGCTCCCCCCGTAGCCAGCAGTCCGACGCCCTGCTCATGCGCCCTCTCCAATACATCCAGCTCCTCGCAAGAGAAACCGGCCGTATCCGGGATGAGGATCGCCCGGTAGTTCTTGAGACGCTCGCCATTCGCCGCGAGTGTGCTCTGATGAATGACATCGAAGAGGATGTGCTCCTCCTTCAGCATTTTGTACAAGCCGAAATATTCCTTCATGTTCTTCTGCGCCGGTCTTCCCGGCTTCACCAAGGCCACATCCGCCATGGAGTGGAACTGTCCGTAATAACGTTCGTTCTCCTTATGATACTGGAAAACGTTGGATACAACCGGCAAATTCTCCCGATCCGGATAATCCTCGAACACGCCGATGATGCAGAAGTCCAGGCCCGATCCGCTGGCCAGCCCTTCCTTCAGGCGAATGTTGATTTCATGCTTCGAGACACCCGTGAAGCGATGAACGAGATCAATCGCGTTAATGCAGCAATTGCTGACGAGCTTATCCCCCCAGCTGTCCTCCAGCGACTGCACATTCTCCGAAGCAGAGTACAACCAGACGGGCTGCGGCCGGTGGATGTCCGTATTCGACTCCTTGCGGACGATATCGACCTTATACTCGTTATAAGTGGAGATGGCGATCTCTCTATCCTTGCTTTTTACAAGCGCATGAATGCGGTCCAAAATTTGCTTCGTCGTCACCTCTTGGAACGTCTTATACAACCGGTATACAGGGTCGTCCAGACTTTCCGACGCCGGCAGCGCCAGCCCGCCGCTGAACGCCTTGAATCCGGTCTGACAGCTGTCGCAGAAGCAGATGCCGTAATGCTTGCCGCTGTAATCCTTCGTCTGATACCCGAACATGTTGAAGAAGATGCCGTCCACCTCATAGCGGGTAAGCACCTCGTCGATCATTCGGAGTGCGTACTCCCGCTGGTAGTAGCCGTTGACGCACGTATGGACAATCCCGTGATAGTTGACCTCCCTGCCCTCCTTGGTCCGGTAGAACCATTCCGGCCGCTTCTGATAGATCGATTCGTGCGCCTTGCTGAAATCGAACCGCGCGATGAATTTCATCCCGTTGGCATGCGCTTTCTCCACAGCCTCTTGGAGCAAATCCTTGCTCTGTCCGGCAGCCCGGTAATGGTACTCAAGCTCCGTCGGATAAAAAGCCACGATCCCTCCCGCATTCATCATCAGCACGTTCGCAGATAACTCTTTCAGCTTCAATAGCAACGCATCCACGTCCAGATTCGCATCGCTCTCCCGCAAATTATTTTGAATCAAACGCAGCTTATTCGTCGCCCACCAGGCCATGTCCCGACTCTCCTCTCGGATAGTGATACGGTTACCAAGGAAGTCCCCTGGTAACCGCTTCTGCTTTGCCGCTTATTTCTTGTGGAATTCCTTGTAAGCCTCGGTATTTTCCAAGAACGCTTTCTTCATCTCCGGCATATTATTCAGCTTCTCGATATACGTTTTGTACTCGTCCATAGAGATTTGGCCTACGATCGCCTTCGTCACCATGGATTTAAACTCGCTCTCGTACTTCGGCCAAATGTTGTTGAAGGTCGGAGAGTATACGTAGCGGAACGGATCAACCTTGCCGATCGTATCGTACTGCTCGACTTCCTTCTTCTTCGCATCGTTGTACGCCTTGTCCCCGGAAGCACTCTCTACCTTGCCCCACTTCGCATAGGCCAGAACACCGGCGCCCTTGCTTGTCGTGTTGACTTCCTTCACGCCCTGATCCGTCAATACCTTCTGCCCGCCGACGACCTTATGGTGAACGCCCTCGATGCCGTAATAGCCAAAGTCCGTCATTTCCTCGGAAGCCGTAAAGTCAAAATATTTCAGCAGCTGCTTCACTTTAGCTTCCGGCACCTTCTTGCTGATATAGTAGCCGCCGGATACCCCTGTCGACAGAACGATCGCATTGTCCTTCGGTCCCTTCAGGGTCAGGTTAAGAATCTTCGGGTTCGGCTGCGTCTTGCTGATCGAATCCTCCCACTCCTTATCCCACCATACGCTTCGCGCGTAGGAGGCCGCACGTCCGGTCTTATACAGCTCCTCCGCCTGCGTCTTCTTCATGACCGCGAACTCCTTGGAAAGCACACCGTCCGTATACAAGCCGCGGAACCAGTTTACCATCTCCGTATACTGCGGAGTCAGCCGCTTATCGATCATTCCGCCCTCGCTATTGTAGGTCGGCTCCAGAGCTCCGAAGCCGGCGGCAAACGCATCGTCACCGTCGCTGATGATAACGCCATGGCCGATCAGTCCCAGCGTATCCTTCTTGCCGTTGCCGTCCGGGTCGCTGTCGATCAGCTTCTTCAGAGCGGCGGCATACTCATCCAGTGTCGTCGGTACAGGAATATTCAGCTTATCCAGCCAATCCTTGCGGATCTTGATGCCGTTGTCGATTCGGGAACGGGAGCGCGGAACGGCATAGATTTTGCCGTCAACGGATAAGTACTTCTGCCAGTCCGGCGCCATATTCTTCTTCAGATTGGGATATTCGCTGAGATCCCCAAGGAAGGGAGTCAGATCCCAGAAGGCGCCGTTCTTGATCGCGCTGCGCAGGGTCGGCCATGTAGAATCCGGGGAGGCGACCACCTCGGGAAGGTCCGCAGAGGCGAACAGCAGATCCGCTTTCGTCTTCAAATCGCCGTCCGGGACCCATTCGATGTCAAGCTTCGTGTTCGTGCGCTTCTGCCACTCGGTCCAATAGGCATTGTTCATATCCGGCACTTCGTTATACAAGCCGGCGAAAATTTTGATCGTAAGCGGCCCGTTATCAGTCTTCGTCCCGCTTGTCTTTCCGGAGTTAGCGGCTTCGTTCGCTCCCGAACAGCCCGCCAATAAAGATAAGGCCACGAGACAGGATAGGGCTGCCGTACTTTTCTTGTGTGCTTTCATATTTACATCCCCCTTAAGGATTGTTGTAGGTCCATACTCGTACATGTGGATGTGGATACACTATTACCCATGATCATATCACGATTCGCTTGTTTCGATGAGCAAGCATTCCCAGATCTGCAGCTCCGGCACTCTCACATGAAGCATTCCCTCGCTCACGGAATATTCCAGAGGTTCTTCCCCGATCAGCGGCCTCACCGACTTGACGCTCCTGCCGTTCAACCGCAGCTTCGCGTGAATGCCATATAGGGGCAGGTGGGTCGAAAGCGGCCGTCTGCCGGCCCCGTTGACCAGATGGACAAGCAGGTTGTCGTCCTTCTTGAACGCCGTCACCTGCAGCCCTTGATAGTGGCTCGTCTCCAGCAGCTTCTCCTCGCCTAGCGCCAAATCGATGCTATTCGCCAGCAGCTGGTAATGCTCATCCAGCTTGAACTCATTGATGAGATGGCTGAGCGAGAACGGGAAGTACAAGGCTCGGCCTTGACCGGAGGCGGCTAGCAGCGCAAGCGGAATGTCGGTGTGGCTGACAGCCAGCGACGCCCGCTCCGGCGGCGCGCCTACGCTTTCCATCGGCGAGAACGGCGGCACCAGCGTCGCCAATACCTCGGTCCCCGCGTCTGCAGGCCGGGTGTATACGACCTTGCCCCGGTGCGCGATGAGCTCCGTTTGCTCCAAGCCCTTCTGCAGCGGATTGCCTGCGCCTTCGAATCTTAAATACGATGCCTTCAAATATTCGCTGCTGTGCATCTCCTGCGATATGCCCAGCAGGGACTGCAGCTCCTTCCGCTCCGGGATCGCCCCCTCGACGAGAATATGGCCTCCTGCCTGCACATAAGCCGTGACTGCCCCAAGGAATTCCTCCGTATAGGTCATGCCCTCGGGAATCACGAGCGCCTTGTACTGCAGCAGTCTCTCCGGCGTCGCCTGCTCCTGCAGCAGCACATCGAATAAGATTTGCCGGGCGATCAGCCCGTCGGCCCAGCCCTCTGCCGAAGCATCGGCCGTCCACATCAGAGCCACCTGCGCTACCGTTTGCGCGTCTTCCATGTAGGACTCTACCTTGGCCGCGTTCCGATTGAACTCGGTTACAACCTCCAGAATGCGCTTGTCCGTAATCGTTTCCGGAATGCCCGTGAGCGAATGCCAGATGCTTCCGCCATGAGCCGGAATTTGCGACAGCCAGAAGCGGTATTCGGCCGGAGGCAACCCCGTATGGCGCCAATCCATCCCCGGGCTGGAGTGCACGATGCCGAACGGTGCCGGGCGTTCAGGCAGCGACCGGCCCAGCTTGATGCTCAGCGCGGGCTTCCAGAACTCGGGGATGTGTCGATGCCCGAGCGACAAGATGTCCTGCGGCTCCGTACAGAGCATATCCGTCGTTTGCGCACGGTCAAATAAATTGTCCTTGTACAAGTTATAGTACAGGATCATCGGGACCTCCGGGCGGGTCGCCTTCATGAAGGCATACAAACGGTCCATGTTGTCTCTCATGCAGGTCGATGCCCACTCGGGAGCGAACTCCTTGGCGTCCTGCGGCAGTTCTCTGCCGTAGACGGACCGGTACTTCCTGCGGCAGCCGTCGCAATAGCAAGTCACATACCCCGGCGCATTAAAGAATATGCCGTCCACGTCATAACCCCTCAGTACCTCGTCCAGCACAGGGATGGCCACCGCTTCGCTGCGGTAAGCGCTGTTAATGCAAGTCGACATCAACAGCGACCAATTGCCCGGCCTCATAGCCCCGACGGTCAGCGGCTCACCGCTGGCTTGACGCGCGAACCATTCGGGATGGCTCAGGTAAGCCGAATCCTCGGTCTTACTGAAGTCGAACCGGGCAACGAAGCGAATATCCCGCTTATGGCACTCCGCGATCACCGCTTGAAGCAGGTCGAACGTGGCGGGCAAATGCTCATTTACCGTATGGAAAGGCACTTGTGTCGGGTACCAGGCATAGATGCCTCCAACATTAAAAACAATCGTGTTCGCTCCCATGCTCTTCATCTGCTCTGCCAGCTGTTCCGGATCTATCAACCTGGTATCCCGCACCTGCAGGTTCGGTTGGATAACGCGCAGCGGCCTTTGCCACCATTCCTTGCGATCTACACTCATAGCTTCCTCCTGAATTGGGTCACGTCAGCATGCCTGAACCGGTAACCGCTGTATTTGAGTTTCGGACGTACACTACCCCTTAACCGAGCCCAGCATCACTCCCTTGGCAAAATGCTTTTGCAGGAACGGATACACAACCAGAATCGGCGCCATCGCCAACATGATCGAGGCCATGCGGATCGTCTCTTGCGGCACCAGCCTGTCATCCCCCCCGGATTGCCCGACGCCGATGGTGTCTGAATCGATTACGAGCGTCTTAATGAGCACCTGCAAGGTCCATTTCTTCGAATCGGAAATGTAAATGAGTGCGTTGAAATAAGTATTCCAATGAGAAACGGCGAAAAACAAAGTGAAAGCCGCAATAGCCGGCAGGGATAATGGAATCACAATGCGCAGGAACACTCCCAGGTCGGAGCAGCCGTCGATCTTGGCCGCATCCTCAAGCTCGGTAGGAAGCGAGTCCATGAAGCTTTTGATGACCAGCAAGCTCCACGCATTCGTCAGCGACGGCCAGATCAGCGCCGAGTAGGAATTCAGCATGCCCAGTTGTTTGATCAACAAGTAGCTCGGGACGATTCCCGCACTGAACACGAGCGTGAAGATGACCCCGCTCAGCATCAGTCCGCGGCCAGGCAACGCTTTCTTGGTCAGTGCATAAGCGAGAGAAAACGAGACGGCCAGGTTCAAAACGGTACCGACGATGGTAATAAATGTCGTGCTCTTCAGCGCATTCAGGAAGCTGTCGGTCGACAAAATGTATTTGTAGGCGGACAGTGACCACTTCTCCGGGAATATATAAAATTCTAACGGCACATAAGCCTCCGGATCTGTGAATGAAACGCTGAATACGTAGAAAAACGGGAATACGCATATTAGTGAAATCAAGGCAAGGAGCGTGTAGTTGACATAGTCGAACAGCTCCAGCTTCTTTTTTCGTGCAATAAAGCTCATATCAGCTCCTCCTTGTTAATAGATTCCATCGTGTCCGAGTTTTTTCACGATATAGTTGGAGGTCATGACCAGTACGAACCCGACCACGCCCTTGAACATGCCTACCGTAACCCCGGCGCTGATCTGCCCCTTGAGTATCCCTTGGGTATACGCATACGTATCGAATACCTCCGCCATGGAGATGACGAGCGGATTGATCATGAGCAGAATCTGCTCGAAGCCTACGTCCGCCATTTGTCCGAGCCGCAGAATAAGCAGGATCAGGATCGTTGGGCGGATGGCCGGCAGCGTAACGTGCCAAATCTGTCTCCACCGGTTCGCTCCGTCTACGACGGCCGCCTCATAGCGCTGCGGATCGACTCCCGCCATGGCAGCCAAGAAAATGATCGTCCCCCAGCCTGCTTCTTTCCACATGTTTTGCGCCGTGATTAACCACCAGAAGTAGTTCGGGTTCGATAAGAACGCAATGCTCTCGCCGCCGGACTCCGTGATCAGCTTGTTAATGATGCCGACATCCGTCGAGAGAATGAAGAACGTCATGCTGGCTACGACGACCCAGGACAGAAAATGAGGCAGATATACGATGGACTGATTTATCCGCTTAAAGGTCTCGTGCCGCACTTCATTGAGCATCAGGGCCAAAATTATCGGCAGCGGAAACATGAAGACAAGACCGAAAATATTGATCGCGAATGTGTTCCTCAACATCACATAGAAATTGCTGTCACCAAAGAGCTGGATGAAATGATTCAGCCCAACCCATTCGCTGCCCCAGAAACCGCTGTAAGGATTGTAATCCTTAAAGGCAAGCAGCAATCCCCACAAGGGCACAAACTTGAACAGGATAAAATAAAGGATGCCTGGCAGCGCTAGCATATAGATGTATTTATGCTGCAGCATGCGGTCCCGCAGGCGGAACCAATAGCCTTGCTTGGGAACTGCCGCCGCCGTCAGGCGGGGTTGGGCTCTGGAAGACTCTATCATCGCTAAGCACCTCTTTCGGTTTCGGTTAGTTCGGGATCCACATTGCCCCTGTGAACTCATCATAGGACGCTGCGGAACGGCAGCATAGCGACAATCCTTGCTTTGGACAGGCCCGAACTTGTACAGGTCAAAATCTGTCTTGTGCGCTGCAGCTTGCCCGCTGAGAACAAAATGGCCGCAAGAAGGCATTCTTCGCCATTTTAACGGGATTTTCTCCTGTTAAATCCACTGAATAGAGCCGATGCGAGTAGGATAACTGTATAATCTCCTGTTAATTCAGAGCAAAATGGCCGCAAAAGGGCGTTCTTCGCCATTTTAACGGGAGTAATTCCTGTTATTCCTCCCCAAAGCCTATACGGCATAGGAATAGCGGGAGTTTTTCCTTTTATTCTGCGCTCCAGGTGAGATTTCGACGTGCAGCCCTGTGGCATACGAGGAACCCTGGTTCAGCAGGAGGCAAACCTGACCGACGGAGCGTGGGTAACGGGATTTTCTCCTGTTAAATCCACTGAATAGAGCCGATGCGAGTAGGATAACTGGATAATCTCCTGTTAATTCAGAGCAAAATGGCCGCAAAAGGGCGTTCTTCGCTATTTTAACGGGAGTAATTCCCGTTATTCCTCCCCAAAAGCCTATACGGCATAGGAATAGCGGGAGTTTTTCCTTTTATTCGGCGCTCCGGGTGAGATTTCGACGTGCAGCACTGTAACTGTATATGAAGACCCCTAGTTCCATGAGGTGGTTGGCAGGAGGTGATCCTGGCCTAAGGAGTAACGGAGCGTGGGGAACGGGATTCCGAGGAATGGAGTATTGAAACCCCCTCTTCATCCAAGGCCATGAGCAATTGTTAGTTACAAAGTGCCGCAAATCGGTCGCCATAGTTGTGCTATAAATCGATAGAACACTTGTATTCTGTCCGACTTGGCGATGCACACGGAGTTCATACCGTATCCAAGTGCCACGCAGGGCGTAATATATTGTCCTCTGACCCTGCTCACCTTCTGCGTGGATTCTATATGAAAAATCGCATATATTCCTCTCTCTGAACCGAAATTCGCTAATTCTATATGAAAAATAGAATACAATCTGCGCTTTTCCTATGAATCGTGGTAATTCTATTCGATAAATCATATAAAATTTTCGACTATCCGCCGAGTATCGAAAAAAACATAAGAAAAACCGTCAGGGAATATCGCCCTGACGGCCTTTTAAGTTTGACGAACATCGGTAAACTTGTATTCATGCCCACGAATACCTTTGTAATCATAATAACATTCGCATTTTGGACAGACTAGTGGATCCTTTCCCGTTGTTCTATGAATTCGTTCTCTCCAATTTCTGCGTTTTTGCTGCCTTTGTGCTCGTACAATCCATTTTCTCGCCTCTTTTTGCCAGTCTGTAACAGGCTTCTTACTTACCTTTTTTAGCTTCCGCGAATCCACACTGTAGTACCGAATTGTTTTAAAGTTCTCATCAGGTATGTGACGTATGACCCTTGCAATAAACTCCTCGACCGTCACTTTTCCCCGCAGGAATAAGGGTTAAGCTTCGCTCATATTACAAAAAAATCGAGACTCGACTGATGTCGAGCCTCGATCAGAATCACCTGTATGCGGAACGGAACATACTTGGTGTCATTTGGACCTTGCGCTGGAAGATGCGGGTGAGATTTCGCTCGGAATAGCCAATGAGGGACGAGATCTCGCTGATGCTCTGGTCCGTCTCCAGCAGCTGCCGCTTGACCTCCTCCACCTTGCATTCCAAGACGAAGTCGAGGAAGTTGATCCCCATTTCCTTCTTGAACAGCCGGCTGACATACGACGGACTCATCCCGACCAGCTCGGCGCACTGCACCAGCGTCAGATCCTCCCGGCAGTGTTCCCGAATATGCTGGCAGATCTGCGAGATTGCCGATTGCCCGTTATCGTTCAGCGATTCCTCTATCAATTGCTTATGCAGCGGAAACAGTACTCCAGTGAACCAGTCGATAATATCTCTCGAGGTCCGCTTGCTCTCCAGCTGTCCGAACAGATTGTGCTCCAGAATATCCAGAATGCTGCCGCCTTGCTTCTCTAAGGAAGTAATAATAGCGGACAGGAGAACGGAATAGCTCTGGTGTATAAAATGGTACGACTTCGACTGCTGCAGCGCCTTAGTGAATTTCTCAAGCGCTTGCTCCGCCATCTTCGTTTCCCCTTTGGACAGCGAGTCGACGATTGTGCCTTCCAACTCCCTCGGGTAGCGGAAAACGGAGCGCGGTTTCGAGCTCTCCAAATCCTCGATGTAGAGAATCGAGGCCGTATCCTGATAGATCCGGTACTGCAGCGCAACGACAGCTTCCTTGTACGATACCGGGACGTCGGCAATATGCGAGTAACAGCGGCCGATGCCTACGGACACTTCGAAGGACAAGCAGCTCTGGAGCGAATCGCTCACCGCTTGGGCGAAAGCGATCATCCGCTGCGGCAGATTGCCCTGCTCCTCCATATCGTCCCAGCGAATCAGCGCTACGCCTCTTCCTTCATAAGGGAATACGTAGCCCTGCAGATCCGGATTCGTCTCCATGATCTCCTGAATGACATTCGCCAGCGTAAATGCAAGAATCGGCTTGTCGCTCGGCAGAAAACGGGTTTCCCTGATGGCGTTCTCCACTTCCACAATCATAACCCCGTAGGTCGCCTTCACCGTCAGTCCGTACATCTCACAATCGTGAAGCAGTGCGTCGCTGAGAATATAATCGCCATTAACTAGCTGCTGGAGACACCGTTCCCGCAAGGTCGGCTGTACTTTCTCCATATATTTGCCGAGTCTCTGAGATTCCTTGTTCAAGTAGTCCAGACAGGTCCGAATATAATCCAGCTCGTTCTCGCTCCCTTGAATCCGGCCGGCTCCAAGAGACCTGCTGTGCTTAATTAATTGCTCGATCGGGCTGTACACCCGCTTCGTGCTTAAATACGTAAACATCGCTGCAAGTGTGATGATAAAAAGGAGAGCCGCTATCGTCAGTACCCGAATCCACGCCAATTTATCGGCAATGATGTCTTCCGGAATGACGGAGACGTACGTACGGCCGAACATGCTTTTGATGTAGGAGACGTGCGCTTTCCTCCCCTCTTGCCAAGCTTCGTAGAAGCTGCCGATGCTGTCTTGCGCTGCGGCAATGGTCTCGTAGCCGGACCATGCTTCCAAGTTGGCGGGCTTCTCCCCCTGTCGGGGCTGCCCCAAGGCACTGAGAAACACCAGTTCTTTCCCTTTAGGAATCACAGCCGTTGACTCCGGAAGGAAGCGAACGATCTCTCCAATGTCTACCTGCAATCCCAAAATGCCTTGAGCATGATTGTTCGCGCCGACGGGCACCTTACGGACGAAGGTGATCAAGCCTTCCTGGGAGCTCGACGGCAAGTAAGTCCACTTCGTCAGACTGTCATCGTTCAGGAGCTGCTCGATATCCGCTTTGTATTTATAATGCTCCAGCTCCATGGAGCCGTAATTATTCGTAAGAACGACGCTTTCGAGCGTGCTGTAAAAATATATTTCTTTAATGAAATTATTCGTATTCTTGACCAGCGTAATCTTATTGACCAAATCCAAATGCCAGATCAGCGGCATATCTGTAATCCGGCCGGCGAACAAATCCGTCATGAGCGGATCCGCCGCCAACTGCAGAGAGTCCGTTTCAATGCCTTGAAGCAAGCGCTCCGCCCTGTCCTTGGTCATTAAGAGCGTGGATTGGCTCTCGTCAATAATCTCTTCCTTAGTCCGCTCCATAGAAAACTGGTAGTAAACCAGACCTGTAATCATAATCGGCAGACATACCGATAAGCATCCTACCCAAATCAGCCTCTGCAGATAGGTGCCGCTGCGGTCGTCGCGTCCCGAATTAAACAATTGTCTCCAGCCGTTCAACCAGTTGCCCATCGGTCCCCTCCTACGCCTACATCATCTTGGTTCATGATAGCCTACCTTCATTGTAAAAGAAAATGTGCGATTGCAAAACCGACATTTCTTGCTTTCGGCCCCCGGACTTCGCGTGCAAATCCGATTGCTGCCTTAGAGCAAGAAACGTCCGAACAATCAGCCGGGAGGGCAAAATGTGTCCGGTGGCAGAATCTGCCTCCGGCTTTATTTAGATTTCACAATTTTATCTATTTTGGCTGTTATCCAACGATCATCTTTTTTCTCGATTGTTTGTCTTAGCTGAATGGTGCCTAAGAAAGTCTTCCGGCTAGTTAGGATTACTTTCCCGTCTGTTCTGAAAATTACATTTTCTAATTCGATCGCCATACCGCCAAATTTGTTTTTCACCAAATTGGTCTCTATATCCGAATATCTCCCTTCCCCCACATCAACTTCACTGATTTTCTTTACATAGTTTAATAATTCGGCTTTATCTTCAGTTTTGAGTTCCAAATTATCCGTTCTAACTAATAAATAACTCATTCTGGCATCATTATAAAAATTAGCTTCTTGCTCAAATATTGTTTTCATAGCAACTTTATATATATCTAGATACTCACGACTATCGATTTTTTGGGGTTGAGTACATCCGAAGATGAATAGCGTCAGAAGAAATAGGAGTATAATTTTCTTAGTTACTTGTTCAACTTGAATCATCTGATTCCTCTCTGTCCTACATCTAACAAGCATCCTTACAGTTAGACGTTTCAAAATTACAAGGCAGCCGATTAATTTAACCGGCTGCCCAACAACACTTATCTCGTTACTCCGTTAAATCGGATGCCTGCCTGTTAAGAAATTGTCGAACTGAAACATCCATGCTGAGTCCAATGGCACGGCTATATGCAGCAAGGGCATCCTCTTTGCGATGCATCCGTTTGTACAAATGACCGGCAAGCGCCCAATAAGGCTGATAGTTAATGACTTCAGAAGCTGGAATAACTTCCAATAAGCCCATACCGCGTTTCGCCCCATAGGCCTCCGCGACTGCTGCTGCTTGACCGACCAATGCGCCGAGCGTGGGGTGCAAACGGATGAGGCCTTCGTATAATTGAGCAATCGCCTCCCACTCGATACGCCCCGTCCATAGCCGCTGCGCATGCACCGATTGAATCGCAGCCATGAGTTGAAAGCGCCCGATTCCACCGACTTGCGAAGCACTCAGCAGATAACGCTCCGCCTCCGAGATCAAGCTTCGGTTCCATCGCGCGCATTCTTGCTCAGATAGAGGGATATAGCTCCCCTTGTCATCATGTCTTGCGTCACGTCGCGCCTCACAATAAAGCATAAGCGCCAACAGACCGTAAACTTCCGGTTCGCGGGGGACGAATTGGAGAAGCAGCCTTCCGAGGTCGATCGCTTCCTCCGCCAATTTCCTGCGAGACGAACCGGCAATGGCGGCCTCGTCCCATCCACTGCCGTAAGCTGCATAGATGGCCTCCAGAACGGGTTCTAACCGTTCCGAAATCTCTTCTTCAGCAGGCATTTCAAAAGTGAGGCGTTCCGCACGAATTTTAGCTTTTATCCTAGTTAGGCGCTGACTCATCGTGGAGGGCTTGGTGATGAAGGCAGACGCAATTCGAGCTGCATCGATTCCAAGTACAGTCTGAAGCATAAGCGGCGTACGCATCGCAGGATCAATTGCCGGATGCGTACAAAGAAACATCATCCTCAGCCGTTCGTCCGGAAAGGCAGCACGGGAAGTCGTCAGATGCTGCGCATCCTCGGACATCGCCAGGAGTGCCGGCAGCGCCCGATCCGAAACACGCGCATGGCGGGCGCGGTCCATAAGCCGCCTGCGGGCAACCGAGATCAACCATGCTTCAGGCTTATTCGGAAGGCCCACCTTGGGCCAAGCTTCCAGCGCAGCGAGGAATGCATCTCCTATGGCATCTTCAACAGCCGGAACATCCCTCCAATTTACAACCAGATAGGAGAGCAGGCGGCTATAAGCATCACGTGCCGTTTGTTCAATGACCCGATAGGTGTCCATAGGACTACTTCAACGCGGGAATGTTCTGTCTGACCTCTACCGTATCGACGGGCCCCCGAGCAGCCCACTCTAATGCGGTATCCAGGTCCGGCACATCAATCACGAATATCCCGCCGAGCTGCTCTTTCGTCTCCGGGAACGGCCCATCCTGAACGGCCATCTCACCGCCACGGCGCTTCAATGTGGCCGCAGACTCCGGGGGATATAGACCCGAGCCGAATACGACGATGCCGGCCTGCCGCAATGCATGCACATAGTGCGTCCAGCTTGCCAAGTATTCTTGTTGCCGGGCCGCATCCGTTCTTGCCGCAAAGTCCTCCTGGCTCTCATAAAACATTAAGGTGTAATTCATGCGAAAGCTCCTCTCTTAAACTGCATTGGAATTTGGTTTCGTTATCATGTCGTTTTCCTTGTTTCCATTTCTACAATTACAAGATAATTTTTTATTTAAAAACTTCCCGCTTATCTAATGTCCATGAGAAAGGATGTTAATAAGTTTGCCAAATGGGTCACGGACATAGAATCGCCGAACTCCCCAAGGCTCATCAGCAAGTCCATATTCTAACTTGTATCCAGCATTCTTCATGCGTTCAAACACCAGATCGACATCATCAACCTCAATAGAAAGATCAGGCGTAGGCGTATCGGAGCCACCTTGTGAGGCGAAACTTACTTGAATGCTTTCTTTCCCGGGTAAGCCGTATGTTTCAATCCAACCATGATCCATCAATAAATCAAGCTCGAGCATGTCTTGGTAAAAGCTTTTCGCTGCCGATACATTCTGTGTATGAATATTGGCAACAATTCGTTTTACTCTCATTTGCAGACCTCGATTCTATCATTTAATGTCATTATGTTATCAGCTTGCCATCTAGTAAAGGACAACCAGTAAAATCACTCACATCGAGTATAGTGTAAACTTCTAGTAATTGGAAGTGGACATACCGATACGGCAAAAAGAGACCCACAGCAATAGGCTGGGGTCTTATATTTGAAGTTTAGGCGGCCCGACAGGGGTTACTCATCCGGGTATAACCGCTCTTAACCCCGCTCCACAAACCTCACTTCCGTGCGCTGCCTGAGCAGCTCGCGGATTCCTTCACCGATGGCCCGGATGCCGGGCTCGATGAGTTCCTCCTCCACCTGTGAGACGCTGAGGCGGAGGACGCCCTCCTGCCGGAACTCCGGCAGGTACATGCGCCGGGCCGGGTCGACCCGCACGCCGCGCTGCAGCAGGTGATCGGCCATCGCCTGCGCCCGGAGCGGGGCCGGCAGCCCGATCGTACTGTAGAAGCCGGAGTACGATCCGGTGTAAGCCGTCCCCGGCGGCAGATGCTTGCGGTACGCTTCCTGCAGCAGCACCGCCTTGCGGCGATAGATCTGCCGCATCCGGCCGATGTGGGCGGCGAACATGCCGCTCTCGAGGTATACCTCGAGCGCTCCCTGCGTCAGCAGGGGTGAATGTACGTCGGCCGCTGCCTTCGCCCGCAGGAATCCTTCCCGCAGCCCTTCCGGCAGGACGGCCAGCCCTAGGCGCAAGCCGGGGAGCATGACCTTGGAGAAGCTCTTTACATAGATGACCCGTCCGGACGGATCAGTAGCGAACATGGGGTCGTTCCTCGAGTCTCCATCAAGGTCGCCCATATAATCGTCCTCGACGATATACACGTCATACCGCTGCGCCAGCTCCACCATTCGCTTGCGGGCTTCGTTCGTGTGGCTGTACCCGGTCGGGTTGTGGAACCGCGAGACGGTGTAGAAGAATTTGACATCCCCGTCCCGAAACAACGTCTCCAACCGCCCCAGATCCATACCGCCCTCTTCGTATGGAATGCCGTGTACTTCCCCAGCATAGCCCCGCAGCGATTCGATCATGCCGGCGTGGACCGGCTGTTCCAAGACAATGTTCCTCTTGCCGTTCGGAAAAGGCAGCCCCACCAGCAAATGCAGCGCCTGCTGAGAGCCCGTCACTACATAGATGCGCTCCGGGACCGTGAACACCTGCAAATCTCGCAGATGCCGCGCCAGCTGAAGTCGCAGCGAAGCGAGGCCTTGCCCCTCCGAATACGTGAACATGTCCTCCCGGTATCTCTCGATGGCCTCGTTCATGCAGTGCTGAAAATCCCTGTACGGCATGGCGCTCCGGTCTGGGCCCGCCCATTCGAAATCGATAACGTCCTGTACTTCCGTTCCGCCTCTTGCTTCATTCCCGCCTTGGCGGCGATGCGCGACATAATAGCCGCTCTGTGGCACGGCATAGATTCGGTGCCTCATCTCGAGCTCGGCGTACGCCCGAATCACCGTATTTCGACTGCAGCCGAAAGCTTCCGCCCCTTCCCGGATCGACGGCAGCTTGTCCCCCGGCCTCCGCTTCCCGTCCTGAATCTCCTGCAGAAGCTGCTCCACGATCGCTTCATACAGCATCCCTAGCACTCCCTTCTACCAACTGTACGGGTACAATCGCCGCAAACGGCGGTGCAGCCCAGCCGTTCATTCCTCTATACTCAGTGTTGTCGACACGAGCCTTACTGTTATTCCATTATGAAGAAGCCTAAGGAGGAATGCAATTTGCTAACCTGGTCAAAGAAAAATCAAGTCGCTCTGACATTCGCTGCCCTACTGTTCGCCGGTTCAACAGGTAGTGCTGCACTGCCCGTGAATGCCGCCGCGAAAGAGACGAAGCTCCCCTGCGAGGAACTGTTCCATGATGTACAGGGTACCCTAATCATCAAAAACCTGAAGAAGGACCGCGTCTACGTCTGCAATCCCGAACGGAGCCGGCAGCGGTTCACGCCGGAGTCTTCGTTCAAGGTGCCTAACGCGCTCATCGGTCTGGAGGCGGGAGCGGTACAGGATGAATACGACGTGAAGAGATGGGACGGCATCGTCCGGCCATTCGAGACGTGGAACCGTGACCATACGCTGGCCTCGGCCATGCGGGCATCCGCAATTTGGTATTACCAGGCGATGGCCCGGGACATCGGGGCCGAGCGGATGAAGGACTATGTGGAGCGGATTCATTACGGCAATATGGATATTAGCGGGGGGATCGATACCTTTTGGCTGGACAGCTCGCTGAAGATTTCGGCGGAGGAGCAGGTCGGCTTCATGGAAGACTTGGTGGAGGAGACGCTGCCCTTCCAGGAGCAGACGATGAAGACCGTCAAGCGGATCATGATTGATAATGACCAGGACAAGTACACCGTGCATGGCAAGACCGGCACGCGGCTGTCGGACATGGGCCTCGGCTGGTATGTGGGCTATGTGGAGCGCGGGAAGACCGACTGGGTGTTCGCCGCTAACGTGGACAGCAGCGGAACAACCGCCAAGACGGTTACGCTGGAAGCCTTGAAACGCCTTGGCATTATGTGAGGAGAGGTCAGCCAGATTGTTCTGGTTGACCTCTTTTGTTTTGATAAATAACCCCGGTCGTAATCTTCATATTTGCAGCGTAGGTCAGGAATACGTCATTCTGAAATATGTTTGACAGAAATAATTCCAGCCTGTACTCCTTTAGTGCCTCTTCACAGGTAGCACCACGGTTAACGAGATTTGCAATAAACCTTTCTTCTGCACCTGGTTCTGCTCCGAATCCGTCTTCCTTTAATGAGTTGAAAAGGGCATCCTGTTTCCCATGTTCAGAATAAGGATCTAAGAAATTCACCTTATCGCTAACCCGGCACTCAATTTGCTTAACGCCTAGTTGGCTTAAATAGACAGGAAGCTTTATTCCGATATTCCCATCCTTGCCGCTGCGTTTACTGTCTCTTTCGAACAATTCCTGAAGAAATCCTAATTGGACGACATCTGAAGAATTGTAACCATCGAGATAATAGTTTGCCATGGCGGAGATCCAGTGTGGTTCAAAACAAATAATTCTGCCTTGATCCACCAAGCAGGATAACATTTTTTGAAGAGTCTCCTTCGGATTTTCCACATGCAATAGGAAGGCATGGCAAACCACAATATCATACTTTTGTTCAAAACTCATCTTCTGAACATCGCCAAGGATAAATTCGGTTTTAAACGGAGTGCCGGCAAATAGCTCCTTTGCATGGTCGATTAATTTGTTGCCAGCATCGACACCCGTATACGTAGAGCCTTCCGGAATCAATGGTAAAAACTTGGTTCCCAAGTAGCCATAACCACACCCAAAATCGATGATTCGAACCGGAGATGTTATTTTCCAAACACACTTAACGAGGAATTCCAAATAGTCATCATTGTAGTAGAGCGATCTCGTCTTGCTTAAGTAATCGATCTTGCTATTCCAATAGTAATCACCCATTTAGCTACCTCTCCCGAATAAACTCCAACCCATTAATATCCTCGGCTTACGTCCACCGAATGGCTAACTCGTTCCTGCCCGTTCTCCAATTCTCTTAGCACGGAAAGATAGCCGTCAACCGCTTCATCCAGTCCGGTAATTGCCGAAATGTGAGGTGTAATAACAACATTGGGATGACTCCATATCGGCGATGCAGCGGACAAAGGTTCCTCTCTAAACACATCAAGAACAGCTCTGCGAACGTGGCCCCGTTCAATCGCCCCGAATAAAGCATCTTCATCCACGGAAGCACCCCGGCCCACATTAATAAAGCCTGCACCGCGCATACAGGAAAACACCCGTTCTTCGAACAATCGATCCGTGCTCGGTGTTAAAGGGAGCGTGTTAATCACCCAGTCAGCCTGAGGTAACAAAGGCTGTACCTCGGTCACCGGATGGACCTTGTGAAAATGCCGGTTCGGAGCACCGCTGCGAGATATTCCGATAACGTTGGCCCCAAATATACTCAGCATTCTCGCTACTTCTTCACCAATCGTACCCGTACCGAAAATGACGGCGTTTAGCTGCTGAAGCAGCTTCGTCTGTGAAGGCATCCATTGTCTAGCGAGCTGGTGTTGTTGAAAATTTTCATGAAGCTGTACATCGGCAAGCAGATAACTCAAACAATATTGCCCTATTTTCTGTCCGAAGCTGCCGATCGTACGCGTTAATAATACATCTTTTTTCCACTCACGATTAAATAAGAAGGCATCTACGCCAGCCCCAAGCGCATGAACCCATCGCAACTTGCCAAAATGAAACGATTCCGTCGGTTTAAATGCCACATAACCATCCGCCCAGTCGAAATGATGCGCTCTTACCTCCGCCTCCGGAAGAAACAGATACTCCCGCTTAGGATCCAGCAAAGCCAGCTTCTCTAAGTCTCGGTACATCCTTCCGGTCACCATAATTCTTCTAATATCCATCTGCCATGCCCCCTCAGAAACATAAACCATACAGGTAAACCCATTTTACCACAGCAAGTTCACTATTTTATTTATTGCCTCTTTTTTGCTAAACCCCTTCCATTTAATTAAAAATAAAAAAGCTCTCGCCCCTTGGAAATAAGAGACGAGAGCATGATTTTTTTAATCCAATGACTTCAAGTAAAACAAGATCCCTGCCCTATCAACATTGGAAAACTGCAGAGGGTCCTCATTCATCATGTATCTTAGTTTATCGACTTTGATCCATCGCGGGTTCTTCGTATCATCTCCTGAAGATAGCAGCTCACCTTGAGCCCTGCAGCGGAAATAAACACCAACAGAGTCAAAAGAACCTCTGATCGTTTGATAAGCAGCAAACGGTCTCATACATTCCACTTCGAAACCCGGATCAATACCTTTGGTATCAATCCGAGTATCCTCACCTTCAATTTCAACTACATCGAGCCCGGTCTCTTCCTTCACTTCCCTGATCAGAGCGGCTATTAAAGATTCGTACGGCTCAATTCTTCCGCCAGGAAGCTCAATTCGTTGAGGCTCCCCTGACCTATTCCTCGTTTGAACTACTATTTCTGCTTCTCCATCAACCGTTCTCTCAATTATGGCCCGAGAATTCACGAAGAACACTAAGCATCATCCGTTTCTATGAGTGTACTATCATTCCTTAAACACATCCTACAGATTACCATTATTATCTACTGGATCTAACTAAAAGACAATAGAGTAGGAAGGAGTTATAGCTTCGTGCTCATTCAATTCAAATAGGACATATATTCAAATGCTGTAGTTCCATATACACTTTTAAAATGCTTATTTAGATGTGTTAAATCTACAAACCCGCAGGCGGCTACAGCCGAATAAACATCTTTCGTTTTTTCAATTAACTGTTTGGCACGTTCGATTTTGCAATTGAGAAAGTATTGATACGGTGAAATGCCAGTATGCGCCTTGAATAATCGAATAAACTGAAACTTGGATAACTGAAGCTCGCTGCTGATTTCGTCAAGTTTAAGAACATGTTCCAGATTGGCATGGAGCATATCCTTTGCTTTACGAATGAGCGTGTTATCCTTCTTGTTGTCCGTCGAAAGCTTCGTTTGAACGAGGCGATCGGTGAGAGATAAGAACAATTCACTGCACAAAGCTTCATCTTTTTCGTTACATATCGCATTGGAGAGGCTTAATATTTGCCGCTGAAGCCGGTCGTCATACACTATCGGTTTTGAAAAACGGATGATATCCTTTTTTTCAATAACCTCCAGAAGCAATTGCGGTTCGAAGTAGAGCATGACATAGTCCAGCCCTGTCTTGTCGTGCGCCATTCCATCATGAGCCTGTTCCGGATGAAAAAGCATGATGCCATTCTGGTAGGATAATTGCAAACTGCCTTCCAAGTTATATTCTTGAATCCCGCGCAGCGTAACTCCAATCGCATATTCCTGATGAGCATGCTTCTTATACGTAAAATCGGTCATACTGGCGGACAACGCCGTAATCCCGGCACATTTTTTGTAAATAAATTTGTTCATTTTCCATCACCTCTTCATCAGCTTTACCTACTTCAATACCATGACGGCCGCATAAGCAAGAGATAACGCCATCACAACATTGACTATCTTGTTATGCTTTTGTAAAAATGCTTTGAAGCATGCACCGAAAAGCACCCATGTCATAAATGCTAAAAATCCAATTCCGATGATAGCGAAAATCCTTATCGTCACTGCGGGGCTCGAGCTGTAATAGGGTAAAATAAAAGTCGGTACGACAGTGAATGTAAATAAGATGACTTTGGGATTGAGAAACTGCATAAGGAAGCCTGACATGAAGGTAGCCGTTTGGCGTACAGTCGAATTCGTTGCATCCAATTTGTATATTTGATAGGCCAAATATAACATATATACGCTGCCAATGATCTGAATCACTATGATGATTTTCGGCAGAATCGTCATGAGAATCGAATTTAACATGGCAGAAATAACGAGTAACAGTCCAAAACCGGCAGTTGCTCCATAAGAATACTTTATTGCCTTTCGGGCGCCCGTATTTTGAACGGTGGATAATATGACGATATTGGTAGGTCCCGGTGTGAACGTAGCAATGAAGCAATAAATTAAAAAAGATGTTATGTCCATGAGATAACCCCTTTCTGGCTATTCTCATATCCTACATCTTGGATGAAAGTCCCTATAGTACATTATTGCACCATGAATCAGTTGCAGGCCCAAAACAACATAGCGTATTATTAATCTTATTAATCATAGATTTCTGCAATCATAAAATCAAACTGTACGAAGGTCGGTGCATCCATTGAAAAAATATATCATCGGCGGTTTGGCCGGATTTCTTATAGCGACAACCGTATCTGCGCATGCAGAAGAGGTCACTAATCTCATAGGCAGAACGATACAGGGAGCTTTCCCCTTCCAAATCGAAGGCAAAACGCTAGCCACTCCGGCAATCGTTGTGGACGGCACTTCATACCTGCCGGTCCGTGCTCTTGGCGAAGCAACCGGGTATGAGGTCTCTTTCGATGCGGATATGGGCATCTCGCTGAAGAAGAAAGAAACTCAGCCGATGGTCCCGACTCCGACGCCTTCCCCTTCCGCAACGCCTAAGCCGCAAGCTTCGAATGATCCGGGCAGCGGATTTCAGACGATTACGACGGCCATTCTCAGCTTAAATGAGGAAAAAGCCAAAAAAAGCACGGGAGAATTCGGACTCATCCAAGTAGATGGCGCGCAGTATGTCTCTCTTACCACCTTAAGCAGCTTCTATACCATCAGCTGGGGTGAACCCATGGTGCAGGTGAGTCTTGATGGCGAGCTTATCGGCTTATTTGCCTCCAAGAGTCAGTATTCACAAGGAACCGGATCTTTTACATATGACGGCACGGTTTACGTTAATCTGGCCATGCTGAAGCTGAAGGGAATTGTCAACGGGAAGACGCTTGTCTTGACGGACGATATTTAACTGTCGGTATAGGTCAAATAGCAAAAAGCCGCATCCTGACGGACGCGGCTTCCTTCGTTGAACCATTATTTATGTGCGGACGGCTGATAGTCACCCGGTAACATTCCCGTTGAGATTGCGATACGATTCCAACAGTTAATCGCGTTTATTGCCATAATTAAATCAACATATTGTTCTTCATCGAAATGTCTGCGAACTTTCTCAAACAATTCCTCGGGCACGCCTGCATCTGAAATTCGGGTTACAGCTTCCGTTAAGGCTAGCGCGGCACGCTCCGATTCCGTATAGAAAGGGGCTTCACGCCATGCGGTTAGCAAGTATATTCGCTGCTCCGTCTCCCCTGCCGCGCGCGCATCTTTTGTATGCATGTCTAGACAATAAGCGCAGCCATTAATTTGCGAGGCGCGAATTTTGATCAATTCCACCAGTTTGGGGTCGAGGCCGCTTTTCTTCACATATCCTTCTAATTTTAAAAGGGCTTGCAGCGATTCAGGCCGCACTTTCGTATAATCCAGTCTAACTTCCATTCGTTATTACGCTCCTTCATTTCTATCGTAACTGCCTTTGATCCACAAGGCTTCTTCCTGTTTCTAACAGAGTATCCCCTGCTGAGATCAACCTCATACGCAGGCAGCAGTCCTCCCATTCCATCATCATGAAAGATAAAACGGAGCCCACAAATCCGTGGCGCTCCGTTTATTTCTTCATCAATTCAAAGCCTCTTATTTGGACAAATCCTTAGAGGTTTCGTTCGTTATTTTGATCTTGCCTTCCGCTAACTCGTGTATGCCATCGCTCGTTCCTGCCGCATAAACATCAGATAACTGTTCATGAGTCAGGGCGTTACCTTGCAATTCCCGATCTTTCGATTTCTTATCGTTCTTCATTGCATTCACCTCCGTTTTCTTGGACCTACATCGTTAGTATTCCAAGAATCGGATCATTTACGTAAATCGGCGTCAGCTTCAAATACGAATTGCCCACATGTCATTAGTTATCAATTCGTTCGGTACTGCGGCGCAATCAATCGCATCAACATATCGGCTCTCGGAATTCGGTAGTCCTCGATCCCATTGGAATTGATGACCATGATGCCGGAGAGAACGGATAAATAACAAGCGATAAGCTCTCTGGGGTCTCCTTCCGTCAATTCTCCTGCCTGCTGTCCTTCCAGGAATAAAGGAAGCAGTTGATCAATGAAGGTATCCATCGAATACGCCTCCAGAAGAAGCTTAACCTTGTCGGGCACCCCGTCGGACGTCCGCGCTTGGTGAATGAGCATGAAATACGGCGCTCCGCTTTCATCTAGAATGTCCGCCGTCAATGCCCTTATTTTCTCGATTGGTGTGCCCGGCATTTCATGAATGCCTCGCATGGCCGCTTCCGTCTCGAGCATCGCCTCTTGAACAAGTGACAGAAACAATTCATCTTTGGATTTGTAATAATGGTACAACAGCCCGTTGCTGATTCCTGCCGTTTCTGCGATCATGCTCATCTTCGCGTTTAGGATGCCTTTTCGGGCGAATACCTGAATAGCCGCCGCCTTAATTTGCTCTCTACGTTCATCGCGGATTTGGTGTAATTGTTCATCGTTTAATGGTGCCAATGTCGAGTGCTCCTTTGCGGACGATATAGATATTTACCAGTATAACAAAACCTATATCCAAAATCGCTATTCCTTCGCCGGCTCGAAAGGCTTATCCGAGAATCGGGGCAGAAGCCCATCCAGCACGGCCTCCACAGTCTGCCCGTCTTCCACCTTAAGCTCTGCGAGAAGCTGCTTGCCTTCCTCTGTAAAGTTAAGCACTTGGACAACCGTCTGCGGGTTGAAAATATGTCTCGGTGACACGGACAACGTATTCACAGCCCAGTAAAGACCGTATAGCCGCCAATCGGGCTTGCTTATAGCGTGCTTGAGATACAGCTCCATATATTCCCGGGAGAAGGCATTCCCCTTACGTGAATCCGAACCCTCGTAGTGAACACCTTCCCACTGCAAGTCGGCCGAGCAGTTAAGCCAGAACGCCGGCTCGATGGCTTCTTTGATTCGGCGAAGCACACTGTGCTCCCAATCAGGCTGGTATGCAGCGTGTCGTTCTCGCAAACTGGCTGCCAGAATTTCGGCAGCGATCGCGGCGACCGTCATGCCCTGGCCGAAGATCGGATCATAGATGCAGTAAGCATCTCCCAAGACCAGCAATCCGGCAGGCCAGCGGGACATCTGTTCATAGCGGTGACAATATAATTCCGGAACGCGGAAGCCTCGAGGCGAAGTGATGGGTTCAAGGTCGCGTACGATTTCCGAGATGATCGGGTTCGGCAGCTGCGCCACAGCCAATTCGAATTCGGCGGCATCCGTAGGAGGGTAATTCCCGCCTGGGCGGTAGAGCAGCACTTCGGCAACCTGATTCTCAATGAAAGAGAACACACCCGTATAAGTGCCGGCTGCTGGCTGCCCCTGGAGGTTAATGACGTCCCATTTATCGATGAGGTGGGTCAGATGGGCAGGCACCTTATAGCGGCGGGTACTGTAACCGAGCGAAACTTTCAGACGATCCGGCTGCGGCACTTCGTAGCCTAGCTCCGTAAGCCATCCCGACAGTTTCGAGGAACGTCCGCTCGTATCCACAACCAGATCGGCTGTCAGAACCTTCTCCTCTTTGGGATCATCTCGATCTCTGGCTTGAACGCCGATAACCGCTGAGCGGTCGGGGGAGGTCACCAACCGTACGACATCGTGCCTGGACAAGAAGCGTACGTTAGGAATGCCTTCTACACGTTGACGGATGACCCACTCAAGTACCGCTCGACTAAATTTGATATCATTCCGTTCATACTTTAGTTCCAGGCTCCCGTGCTGGTTCATGAAATAAACGGCTTTGTTCAGAGACGAAGGGGAGCCTTGCGCCACTAAGTCATGCTCATAGCCAGGAAAAAGCCGCTCCGTAATCGATTTCCCGCGCGTCGTGAAGCGATGCGGATGGAAAGCCTGCGGAGTCCCGGGACGCAGATCGGGGCCCGCGGGAAAATCGTCTTTCTCGACGATCAGCACCTCCGCGTAATAATCCGAGAGTACGCGCGCGGTCATTAACCCGGCCATCCCCCCGCCAATGACGATAGCTTTGCTTTGGTTAAGATGAGTTGTCATCACCATTTCCTCCTCGTTGTTGATTGACTAGATCAGTCAATATTATTATAAAAAAATATGCAGCGAACCTAATTTGAATCTGACTTTAGATTGAACGGTTCAGTCAATGTTATTATGCCGGGGCAGTTAATTTTTGTCAACCGTTTTTTTATAGGCATTCCACATGGAAAACATTGCGATAATCCTTTTAGGATCAAACAGGCTTATATGCATATAACTATGTACGAATCTCAGGAAAGGAGCATGAGAACATGGCCGATACCATAAAGCCCAATGGCTCACAGCACGCTGCACCTCCATCGGATGATCCGAAGAAGCAAGGCCGATCTGCCGCAAAGAAGAAATCCAAGTAAATAAATAGGCTGCCGGTTGATGCTCGCATCATCCAGGCAGCCTTGCTTATCCTATCCCCTTATCGAGGATTGGTTGGTGTCGGTACGGCGGGTTCGTTCTCTCCGCCCATGCGGCGGCGCGACGTCTCCATATGGCCAACGGCGGGAAGATGTTCCGATACTTTGGCCAGCCCAAACACCGGCATATTGCCATATACACACTCATACTCGCCGGCTCGGATTTTGTACGTTTCATGATAGATACCAACGGTTCCGTCCGTTCCGACTTTGCGGTTGAAATTCCGCCAGGCGGTAAGATGCTGTCCGCCGCGGGCGTACGCTTCCAGCTGCTCGTAAGAATCCCAATATTGCAGCAAATGAATGGTACGCCATCCCCACATAAACTCCGTTCCACGGAAGCCGAGCTTGCGGTTCGTGTAGAGCTCCCGGATCATCGGTCCCATTGCTTGAAGCACCGGCAGCCACTTGTGGATTGCCCATACCCGGTTGACACGCATGCCAATCAGAAAAACAACGAAATCCCCTTCCACTCGCGCCGTGTATCTTCCCGGAATAACTTTCGCCACTGGTCCTCATCTCCCTTAACATTTCATTCAAGGTAATTATTCATTCTCACAATTAGGGGACAGCTCGGGCAGCTCCAGCACTTCGGACATAACCGCGACCAGCCCGAGGCCAATGAAGCTGGACGCTTGAAAGCCGGGCTGCGGAATGTCAGCGAGCTCGAATTTCTCCTTCACCACCTGATGAATATGCGCGAAGCCTTCCTGAACCTGTTGCCGTATAAGCGGTTCAGCTGTTGTGAACGCCTGCATCGACAGCAGCGTTTCGTCCCGGTGAGTCCCCAGCAATTGATAGAAGGCGGCGCCCATCCGATCTGCCAATTGCTCCGCCGGCGCTTCAACCTCTCTAAATTTCCCTGCAATACGCTGGATGGATTGCTGCAGTACTTCGATGAACAGTTCTTCCTTCGTTTTAAAAAAATGAAACACATAAGGCTGTGTAACTCCCACCGCCTGTGCGATATGTGCGGTCGTCGTCTTGTGAAATCCCTGTTTGGCGAAGACGGTTACGGCTGCATCGATAAGTTGTTGTTTGCGGTCTTCTTTGGCCAATTTCTGATGTCTCCCCACATTTATTTATTAATTAATAAATAAATGATTTTCCGTAAATTGTCAACCGTTTTTTTCCAGTGAAACACAAAAAAACGCAACCCGCCAAGGATAAATCCCTAGCAGCTTGCGTTTTATCATTATTTTATCTGTCCGTAACTTTACGTCTAGAGCCCAATAGGCCCATAAGTCCGATTAATCCAAGCCAGCCCCAATTCGATGTTGAGGAGACGTTATGGCCTACATCATTCGTGCGAATGGCAAAATCCGTACTCGACGTGGCGTTATAACTTAAATTGCGGATCCCGTTCGCATCAGAAGCGGCACTGCTATTCAAGTACCCGCTCCGCATAGAGGCATCGTTGCTTGTCCCGACTGCCGGAGTTCCTGTCCCTGATCCGACACTTGTGCCATAAGCTCCGGAAGTACTTAAGCTACTATAAATCCCTGTCGTATCCGTACCTGTGGTTGCATTCATACCAACCCCTGAATGACCTTGTGCACCAACTGTTTCTGCCAAGCCATAAGTGCAAGATGAAATGAAGGCGAAAGTTACTATAAGCTTGTGAAGTTTATTCATGGCTTATTCCCCTTTCTTTGAAACTAAAAGTATATTCAAAGTTAGGATGCTCCGCAGGATCACGTTTAAACAGGGACTTACAGGGGACGCTTCAGATTCGCCCTCTTTCCTAAATGTGATAGGAACCCAACAAGGAGTAAATAATAAGGACATTGATAAACAGCAGGAACCACAAAACGCCCGCAAATGCGGAACCGTCCACATTGACGGGCCTCTCAACCGCAGCGATACGGAGCTTTAACGGGCCGCTGCTTCTGCACCGGCAGCCTTCAGCCAGGCCTTGGCGATCAACGAATGGCCTGCTGCCGAAGGATGCACGCCATCCGGGGCCCAATAGCTTGGCGGCGCGGTCATTGACGCCTGAGCGAACAGGCCGTCCAGCGGAATCAGCAGCGCGCCGAATTCGCGCGCGAGCTCCCGCACGACGGCGATCTTCGGATCGAGATCCTCCCGCCACTGCTTCCGGTCATCCGGCACCGGCAGCACGAACGGCTCGATCAGAATCAGCTTGGCGTCCAGCGCCGACTGCGTCCGGACGAGCAGCTCCCGGTATCCGCTTGCGAATTGTTCCGCAGACGTCGGATCGTTACGGTCATACCGGCGCCAGCAATCGTTAATTCCGATATAAATGGATACCCAATCCGGCTGCAGCTTCAGGCAATCTTGTTCCCAGCGGGCTTGCAGATCTTTGACCCGATTCCCGCTGATACCGCGGTTTATGAAGGATAACTGCAGATCGGGGCAGGCCGCTGCCAATAATGCCGCCGTTATGAGCGGGTATATCCCCTGCCCAAGTCCATAGGAACGTCCCGGACTCTTCCCGCGTCTGTGATGCTGTCACCCTGAAACAACACAGTGTCTCCTTGTTTAATACGCATATTTAAACCTCCACGATCAATGGGATGAATGAAATCCATAAAGCCGCCACGGTTTATGTCCGCCATAATACCGTACCACCTTGCCGGCTTCTTCGACTGGACGCACAAGCAGCTCCGGAGCCTTATCGCCCGGATACAGAACAGCCTCTTCGCCTGCGCCTATATCCAGCGAGATCTCATCGTGAATGACCGCTTCGCCGGTGCTTTTTACCGCACCGTCCGCACCGCGGATATCCCAGCGAATACGCCCGTTCCACCCTGTCTTGATAAGACAAGGTTCTCCGGCTAAGCTCTTCACCCGGATCCACTGCGTAGCGCCCTCCTTGCGGACCGCGCTTACCAGGAACGCGCCTTCCGCCCGCAAATCGTGGTAAGCCAGCTCTGCCCACGCCTCCGGCACGGCCGGCAGCACCCGGAGCTTGCCGCCCCAGCTCTGCAGCAGCATATCGTGAATCGATTCCGCGCCGGCCAGCGGCGTCTCGATAACAGGTCCCGCTTCCTTGTACATCGTATTCGGCTTGATGATGTGCAGCAAGGCTTGCAGCAGCCGAAGCGCCTCATCCCCCCAACCGATACTTGCGGCAATCGATGCGGCGCCTGTCATACTGAAGCCGCGCAGATCGCCTTCCTTGGCCAGCCAATGACGCAGGGAGGTTGCGATTAAAGCACGCTCCACCTCCGTCTCTCCTCCAATGAGATGCAGCGGGAAGACCGCCAGCAGGTGACTGAAATGACGGTGTCCGTACGCCAGCGGCATATCTCTTCCGACCATCCAACCTGTCTCGTCGACAGGCAGCGGAACCAGCCGCGCCAGAATGTCTTCCCACTGCGGAATCAACGGATCGCCGGTCCCCAGCCGTCCGCAAATGGCAAGCAGTGTCTCGCATCCCCAACGCAGCAAGGCTAGATCATAGTGGCAGTCCGGCACGGTGGTCCGCATGAACGAGCCATACTCCGGAGAAATCGTCGCCGGCAGATGCAGGAACCCGTCCACTCCCTCCTCCAGGAGATGTCTGTAATAGTTCACGCTTCCTCTTAGAATCGGGAATAGAATGTCTCTCAACAGGTCATCGTCCATCGCATACCGGTAATGCCGCCATAGGCAATGACAAATCCACGTCAAATTACCTACCTCATCCTCTACATCAGCCCGCAGATCGAAGCTGCAGCTGCGTCCCAACCCGGCGGAGTCGTGCCGGCATGCTTCCGGGACATTCAGTACCAGATGATCCCTGTTGGCATCCAGCGAACGGACCAGCGATTCCCCTATTTCCAGACGATTGGCTGTATAGACCGGCGAATAGCTCATCTGCACATTCATATTGAACCAAACGCCAGGCCAAGGTGTGGATGTGAGCCAAGGCCCCTGATTATCGATCAGCGGCTTGTCCGCACGCGTAGCCGATGCCAATTTGTACATCTGAATCCAGTAAAAGCTTTCCAATCGGCCATCTGGCAGCGAGACGAAGCTTTGACGGTAATACCGGTGCCACCATGCCCGGTGAGCTTGCACCCACGCTTCAAAATTCGCAGCCGAAGCTTGCGCCACCGCTTCCACGGCCTCGGCTCTAGCCGCATCGTCATGCCCACGGGCGACGGATAGATAACAGATCCGGCGATTCGGCCCAGCCTGCACATCCTTCCAGGCGGTAACACAGCCGCCCCCGCCCGAATACCGCTGCGTGCACACGCGTATTCCGCCCTCCTCCTCCCCTTGTTCCACTTCCGTAACCGGCATATATTGATTCATATTCAAGCCGTCCGCGTTCTTCAACACAGGGTCGACTTCCGGATAGGCATACCACGCACACCGTGCACCGCTTTCACCCTCTGACGTTTCGATCTCTACGGCTATCACCGGATAGAGACTGTGTACCAGCGAGCGAAGCTTAACTTCCCCGCTCGTCGTGGTCAAGGTTGCCTGCAGCTCCGCGTCCCACAAGCGGACCCTCATATGCGTCGGGTGATAGATCTTCCCTTGCAATTCCAGGTCCAGCTCACCGAGCGGAACGCGGGGCGGGAATCCGGGTCTGTCCGTCCGGATAGCCGTTACGTCCGTACGACCAGTCACCATGCGGAGCACATGCCGTTTGCTCGCATGCTCCTCCCCGTATACCATCGTGCCCAGCAAGCCATTGCCGAGGAACGCCCCTTCATCCCAACTCACAGGCTTGACGACCCACTCCATATCGTTAGCCGCCATGAAGCTCTCCCAATTCACATCGAGCTGAACGGCCGATCCGCCGCTGTCTTTCATGCGAGTGTCCTCCCCTAACCTTTGATCGCTCCGATCAGAGCGCCTTTGACGAAATATTTTTGCAGAAACGGATATACGAATAGAATCGGAACCGTAGCGACAATGATCGTCGCGTACTTCAAGGTAGCGGCAAGCATAGCCGCATCGCCGTCGGAAGCGCCCGAGTTGGCGTTCGCTTCCCCTTGCAGCAGAATTTCCCGCAGAACCAGCTGCAGCGGATAGAGCGAACGTTCCTGCAGGAAAATCATCGCGCTGAACCAGGAGTTCCAATGACTTACGCCATAATACAGCAGCATGACGGCGATGACAGGCATGGAGAGCGGCAGCACAATCCGGAATAAAATTACGAAATCGTTCGCCCCGTCCATTTTGGCCGACTCTTCCAGCGCATCGGGAATGGCTTCGAAGGCCGTCTTCATGAGAATCAAGTTAAACGTATTAATGGCCTGCGGAATAATTAGCGCCCATAAGGAATCGAGCATGCCCACCCCTTTCACCGTCAAGTAAAGAGGAATCAAGCCTCCGCTGAAGAACATCGTGAAAATGATGAACAACATGAGCGGCTTGCGGTACTGCAAGCTCTTCCGCGAAAGCGCGTAAGCTCCGAACGAGGTCAGCACAATATTCAGCGCCAAGCCGATCAGCACGACAAACAGCGTATTTCCATAACCTTTGAGTATCATCGGATTGCGAAATACATTGGTATAGGCATCAAGCGAGAAACCGATGGGACGCCACAATATGCCTTTGTGCCCCATCAGGCTTCCTGCGTCACTGACGGAAGCAAACGCTACATAAATAAGCGGGTATATGGTAAGGACAATCAACAGGAGCATCAACAACGTATTGCAAAAATCGAAACATTTCTCTGAAAAGCTCGCTTTATTCAGCATGATCACTCTCTCTCCTTTACCACAAGCTCGTATCGTTAAATTTGCGGCTTATCCAGTTGGAAGAAATGAGCAGGACAAAATTGATGACCGAGTTAAACAAGCCCACCGCTGAACTGAAACTATAGTTGAAATCTTGCAAACCGACGCGGTACACATAGGAGGAAATGACGTCAGCCGTTTCGAATGTGCCTGGATTATACAGCAAAATGATTTTCTCAAACCCGACATTCATCATCCGCCCGATATCGAGAATGAGCAGAATGACGATGGTTGGCATCAGTCCCGGCAGCGTGACGTGCGTCATCTGCTTCCAGCGGCCGGCCCCGTCGATTTTGGCTGCCTCGTACTGCTCTTGATCGATCCCGGTTAAAGCCGCCAGAAAAATGATCGTTCCCCAACCGATATTTTGCCAAATGCCCGAAGTGACATAGACGCTGCGGAATAAACCGGGTTCAAGCAGAAAGGTCATCCGCTCCCCGCCGAAGAAGGCGATGATATCGTTAATGACGCCCTCGCTGGAGGTGAAATCCTTCAGTATCCCGCAGATAACAATCAAGGAAATAAAGTGCGGCATATAAGTCACGGTCTGTACCGTTCGTTTGAACATCGCATGCTTCAATTCATTCAGCAGCAGAGCCAGGATAATCGGCGCGGGGAATCCGAATAACAGCTGATAGAAGCTGATCAGCACCGTATTTTTGATCGTTCGCCAGAAATAAGGGCCAGTGAAAAATTCGCGGAAATGTTCGAATCCGACCCAATCGCTCCCCCAGATGCCAAGTCTCGGTGTGAAATCCTTGAAGGCGATCACGGCCCCGTACATAGGCGCATAGTGAAACACGATATAATACAGAAGAACCGGCACTAGCATCACATATAGCAGTTTATTTTTGCGGATATCCAGCAAAATCCCGAAACGGAATTTCCTCTTCTCTCCGAAGGCTGGCATCGGCTTGGTTTTGGAAATCATGGTGTTCATCGCGTCACCCTCTCCTGCCACGGCCACGTCCAGCGGATGGTAGAAAAGGTTCCTCCCTCCGCCGGATTCGCCGCCGGCTAATTATCTCTTATTGTATCGATCCAGTGCGCCTTGATAGATTTGGGTCACTTTGTCGATGCCCATTTCTTTGATCCGTTTCACATAGTCATCGAACTTGTCGATCGGCTCTTTGCCCATCACGAATTTAACGAACATTTCTTCTTTATAGCTGGCGATCGCGGTATTCAATTTGGCCAACTCCTTGCTTTCTTCAGCAGTCGGCGTCAAGAAGAGCGGCATCACATGCTTGGCGGCATCCGTCTGTTCCCAAATCTTGATGGCTTCATCCTGCTCCTTGAACGTATTGAAACTTTTGCGGCTATCGCCCAGGAACGGTCCGTTCGGCTTCGTATACTGGGAAACCATTTGCTGGAGGTTATATTTGGAATCCTTCGTGATTTTATCGGAAAACTTCGGAACACCGTTCACCATGGAGTAGCTCTCGCCTTCGATACCGAAGTTGAACAGCAAGCTGCCTTTCTCGCTATATGCATAATCCATCCATTTCACGGCCAGTTCCGCGTGCTTGGAATCCCCGGAAACAGCTTTGCTTGCAGCCGGATTATATTTGAAATCACGCTGTCCGATGAAGGCGCGTTCCCCTTTATTAAGCGTCGGATATGGAGCTGCGACCAATTGGAATTTCGGATTTTTCTTCTTCCCTGTATCCGTCCATCTGCCCATACCGCCGCTTAGCAAGCCGACAGTCGCCCCCGAAGCATCGCTCATTAATTTCGTATCCAGCGATTTGGAGTCCGTGTTCAGCGCGAAGTCTTTATCCAGTAATCCCTCGGCGTACCATTTGTGCAGCAAGCTCAGGGCATCCTTGAATTGAGGATCCACAGGCCCGTATTTCACTTTGCCCTGATCGTCGATATAGAAACGGTTGGCTGTTTTGAAAGCGCCGATGAACGCATCCTGGATATTCAATTCATTGCTGTATTGAGCCGTAAATGGCGCGGTTGCCCCTTTTTTCTCCTTGAAAGCCTTAAGGACTGTATACCATTCGTCGATCGTCGTAGGCACCTGAAGATTCAGTTCATCCAACCAGTCCTTGCGGATCATCGGCCCCCGGAACACGAGTCCGTTATCCGGCCGAATCATCGGGAAAGCGTAGTAAGTGCCGTTGTCCGTTTTGATCATTTTGTCCAATTCTTTGTCCTGCTGCAGCAATTTCTTTAAGTTCGGCGCACTCTTATCGATTAAATCGTTAAGAGGAAGGATGACCTTGTCTGCGATCGCTTTCTCCGGTCCGCCCGGATATGCTGCCGATCCGCCTCCTCCCCAGTTATATTCAATGACATCCGGCAAATTGTTCGATGCAATCAGCAGGTTGAATTGATCCTTCGATTGACCGTCGGCCGGGTGCGTATACTTGACCTTCACCCCGGTCTCACTCTCTAAGCGTTTGCCGAACGGCGAATCAGCAAGGTTGGGGACGAAAGACGCCAGGTTCGTGTCCATCTGTTCCCAGGATGTTAGGGTCTCCTGCGTACTAATTGGATATTGGCCTGCTGCGGCTGCCGGTGCAGCCGTCGTTTTCGCCGCTCCCGTTGGGCTTGAGCTCCCCGTGCTATCTTTGGAGCATGCGACGAATAGACTGGAAGCTGCCACAACGCTCAGGGCCAGGCTTATTGATTTTTTTGCGGATTGTATTCTCATGTGAATCCCCCTCATATGATCTAGTGCAAATTCCCTTGTTGCAGCACCGTGCCTTTAGTATGGATGGCGAACCGCCCTTTTGAATATCGTCAAAACTGCAAAACGCTCTTTAAAATCCGTAAAAAGCAATCATCAGAATCTGCAATCGTCATGCAAAAAATGAAAAGCCGCGCAAGCAAGCTTGTACGACTTTCACTAACCGTCCATACGGTTCATTTCAGTTCTTTGTATTTGCCCGGCGTAATGCCTTCGAACTTCTTAAACGTCCGGTTGAACGTATTGATGTCGGCATAGCCGACTCTGCGGGCGATCTCCATAATGGAGAGGGGCTGCTCGGCTAACAGCTTTTTAGCCTCTTCCAACCGTGTCCGGCTTATGAAATCAAGCAGAGAGTCGCCGGTTTGCATTTTAAATTGCTTGGATAAATAGGAAGGGGTCATCCCGAATTTATCTCCGATCATCGAGATGTTCAGATTTTCTTCGGCAAAGTTCGCTTTCACATATGCGCTGACAAGCTCGCCAAGCGGGCTGCTCTCCTGTTTGCGGTCAGCTTGGATGGACTGGCAGACCTGCTCGAGAATCGAGAGAATTTCCTTCTTCATCTCATTCATCGTTTCGCATCCGGACAGCCGTTCGACCGGATTAAATTGCTCCATGAAAAACTTTCTGTTGCCTTGCGATCCGATTTCATTCATGGTTTTCAGCATCGTGCTGGCAAGATCGAACATCAGGCATTTGCCCAGCGGCACGGACAGGACCGCATTGGAGACGTTCGTTTCAATGATTTGCTCAATAATTGAACTCGACTTCTCATAATCGCCGGTCTTGACGAAATTAATCAATTGCTGCTCCACGTGCAAAGGATAATAATAATTGCCGGCCTGCCGGACAGCCTCCGAACTCGGCAGCTCGTCGTATCGAATGATGGCTCCGCTTCCTGTCACAAGCCGGTAAGCCATCGCCGACAGCGCTTCTTGATAGGCTTCGGCAATCCCGAACAGATCGGTGTGAATGCCGCTGATGGACACCGTCAGTTGCACATGGAAATGATCCAGCAGGAACAATTTGACCTCTTCGGCAACTCGCCGCAGCTCATCCGGGTCTTGCCCGCAACCGTAATTAAAAATGCATGCCTGCATATCGTCAATTTCCGTCGTGAACCCCCTGTGATGGCTGCCGATCACTTCTTCCACCACATTCATGAGAATGAACTGCATCAGCTTCACCTTCTGCGGATCTATCGTCATATCATCCTGCAGCTTGCCGAAATGATCGATATGAAAGAGAAGGACGGCAACCTGCGGAGAGACCAGCCGGATATCGTGAGCCGAGAGCGATTCATGAACGGGAATGTCCTGCTCCAGATTCCCCTTCAGAAGACCTTGCAGGAAATGCGCGCGAATGGCGTCGCGGTGCTGGTGCAAGCGGCGGTCGACCTCTTCCTTCTCAGCGAACGTATTGTTGAGCGCTTCTTGCAAAAAGCCGTACTCGTTCGTGCCCTCGGCGAATGAAATGCCCGCCTTCATCGAGAAGCTCCGAATGAGCAGATGAATCGGATTGTAGTTTTTGCGGAGGAACAGGAACGTGACCGCCCCGCCGACCAAGAGGCTTAGCACAATGCTGGCATATACGAGCCGCTTCATATATTTCATCTTGTCGTCGAAGCGCTCGGCGGGAATCATGGACAAGTATTTCCAGCCGGTCCTTGCCGAAGTTGTGTACGATACCGCGACCTGCTCCCCGGACACATCCGCGTAGAAAAGACCGTTGTCACCGGAGAAATTGTCATAGGTGAGGAACGCAGGGCTTTGCTCAAGCCCGCTGGAGGCGACCAGCCGGTTCTCTTTGTCGAGCACCGCAACGGATGTCGCTTCGGACGGCGGGATATTGGCAAGCAGCTTGGAATCTTTCATGACGAACAGGAGCACCGCTCCCGGTTGATCCCGATTCGCCAATGTAACGGATTTCGCAAACAGTACGGCTTTGTACGGATTGTCGTCTTCCGATACCGTAACCGGCATATAGGTTTGGATGTACCTCTGATCCAGGAACGTCTTCCAAGCCTCAGGACCTTTGAGACTCTGTCCGTCCAGTATCTGAAATAAAGTGCGGCTGTCCGTTCGATTGCGCGTCGATATCACCGTGTCGCTATTTTTATAATAAAGATAGATTTGTTCAATGAACTCGTTGGCTGTCTGATAAACCCGCAAATCATTGGATATCGTGACTAAATCGTAATAATCGTTATCCGTAAGCGGCTGCGGCGTATTAATAAAAGCGTTCACTTGTTTATTAAGAGAAATTTCCAGACTCAATCGCTCAATGCCGCCTAGACTGTTATCGATCGCCATTTCCATCTGTTTGAGTGCGTTCGTGTTGGCGCGATTCACTTCCGATTCGACGACATGCCAAGATGCCGCATATAGAATTCCGCTGATAATAATCGGAACGAGCAGCACCGAAATATAGGAGGTGAGCCAAGTGACCATGACGCTGCGTTTATGAAACCGGATCCGATTAAACTTCATTAGCACTAACCCCTTATCACCATGTTGTAACAGCTTTCAATTGTATTATAACGAAAAGTTAAGGAACCGTCTTGTCGATATGACTCCGTTATATCCAGAGCAGGGGCTGCCGGATAGCCATATTCCGCCGGACTTCCGCTTCCTGCGGCTTCTGATCGAGCGTCTGCCAGAGGGCTAACAGCTTATCAGAGCCGTAAGCGAGCCCTGCAAATAATAAGAAAGACATGGCGCAAGGCCAGTGAGCGTCGTATTCTACATCACGCCCATAGGGCCAAGCTTGTTTATTTGCCAAATAGGGCAGGAGAAAGTCGATTCCCCTCCGTACGCCGCGTCCATCCGAAAGCTGGAATTCCCACAAGTTCTCATTCGGCGTAGAGAGAAGATGCGTCAGCGTTACCAGATTGTCCAGAGTGAACAGCGAGTAGGCGTATGGCTTCGTACGGGCCAATTCCCGGGGAAAACTGCCGTTCAAGTCCATCTGTTCCTCCAGAAGCCGGGTCTTGAACTGTTCTCGGCACCAATCCAGCAGGTCACGATGGCCGGTCACCCGCGCGAAAGCGGCAGCCTGCACGAACCAGCAGATCCCGTGATTGTTGGGTTCGTTCCTCTCCTCAACCCCTTGGGGGTGCTCGTTCATCCATTGCAAGTAATCCGCGAACCATGAAGCGACCTGTTGCATGACGTGGGAATCTGTCTCGGAAGCCGGATAGCTCATGAGCACCTGTACGGCTGCCGCCACATCGATCAGGTGCAGGGTGTCGATGACACCGATCCCTCTTCCGTCGCATACGCCGGGGATCGCTTGGGCATAGAGCAGATGCGGATTCATGCGCGTGCGTTCGTCCAGGAAGAAGGCGGATAACAGCCGCGCGGCTTTCGCGCTATACCGCTGATCTCCCGTGATGCGATAGGCCGCTGCCAGAGCGGCGACCCGGGACCGCATCCGTCTAAGGAGGATCCGGTGTTCATGGAAATTGCCCGGATTGCTCTCGCCATCGCGGCGAATGTAAGGCAGTCCGTCCGGCGTACCGGGATTCGGCCACCAATAATCTCCATTGGAATAATAATCGTGTGCGCTTCCGGGACTTTGGGCGGCTCTTGCCTCTGTGATATGTACGCTAGGAGCAGTCAGATAAGCATCGGCCTGCCGGACGATCGCGTCCAGATCGAGATAGTTCCCCCAGTTTTCCCTGTTTACTGTGCGGATACCCTGCATGTTATTCGAACTCCTTTCATGCGTAAGATTTAAGCGGCAAATGCAGCAGGCCGGCCCCCGTATTCCGGGAAGCCAAACCTGCTGCATGCTAGGAGATAGGCTAACGTTCCAACATTCGCATCAAGATCGTTACGGCTTCCGCCCTCGTCGCCGCAGCGAACGGCTCGAAAGCATCGTTCGCCCGGCCGCTTACAAGCCCCAGAGCGGCCGCCTGCGATACGGCTGGAAGCGCCCAGTCCGGAATCCGGGAATTGTCGCTGAACGTGGTCGCAGCGGATCTTCCCTCTGCTCGGGAATAAGCCCTGATCAGCATCGTGACCATTTCAGCCCGGTTGATGAGTTCATTGGGCCGTAATGACCGGTCCTCGTAGCCTTGGAGAATGCCCGCTTCCAGCGCTGCGCCCAGCTCGCCTTCGGCCCATGCGGGAATATCCTCCCTATCGGCGAAATCCAGCTCCGCCGGTTCGGCCTTCAAGCCCAGGGCGCGGACCAGCATGGCCGCGAATTGCAATCTGCTCATCGGCTCGTCAGGCCTGAAGCTGCCGTCCGAATAGCCGTTGACAATGCCTTTGGCAGCGGCGCGGGAGATAGCCTCCGCTGCCCAATGGTTCGGCACATCTGCGAACGAATTGTGCGATGGCACCGGTGCTGCAGGCTCCAGCGGTTTCGAAGGCTGCTTCACGTCCGGTTCAGGTATCGGGTTCGGCACAGGTGCTGGTGCTGGTGTAGGTGCCGGATAATAGCCGGATGCTGAATCCGATGAAGACGAGCCGCTTGCCGGAGGACGCTGAACCATAATCGTATACGTTTGATGCACGCCGGAAGCCAGCGACACGTCGATCAGAATCACACTGCCGCTAGCGGCGATGGCCAGCGGTCCGCTCTCGCTGCCGCTGCGAACCGATTGCAGCGCGCCGCCGTCTACGCTCACCTGAATGGCAGACCCCGCACGATCGGAAGACGGCGTCACACTCAAGCTGCCGACTCCGGCAGGAACCGTCACCGTATAATAGGTGGTCTCGGAACGGAAGGCCGGCGAGACGGTCAGATTCGCACTAAGCTGAAGGCTGCTCAAACTCGGCTTCACCGTCTCCGGGATGCTCCGGCCGGCCGCAGGTCCGACATCGGCTGCCGTAAGCGGCCGTTGTCCCGGTTCGGCTGCCGGCTCGTACTCGTCGCTGCCTGCGTCGGCGGTATGCGTCCGCCTTTGACCGTCCATATCGTCCGCAGCGATATAGGGACCTTGAGCGGCATCGACCGCAGGGCTTAGCGGCGATAGCCGGATCAGTCCGTCGCTGCCGCGAACCAGCTTCAAATCGCCTTTGTACGTCGCGCTTACGACCGTCGCATTCGCAGCCACGGCCGCGATGCCGTCGGCCATGTTGCCTACATAAGCCGGCCTGCCGGCGGATGTAATATCTTTCGTTTCATTAAATATTGTCCCGGCGTTGCTGTAAATCACATTATTATAAATCTGCGTTCCCGTCGGCTCGAACGTGCGTTTGTCAATTAATACCGCCGATGCCTTATTTCCTAAATCTACGATGGAATTATTAAAGATCTGTACATTGTACTGTCTCCAATGTCCGCGCAGCAGCTCCTGCTGTCTCGCCGGCGTTAGGCTTCTCAGCTCCGCGAAATCGTTCGCTCCGGTGCCCCAGCGGATGACCGGATTCGTTCCCCCGTCGGGCCCGGCGTCTTCCGTTCCGCCATCCAGCTGGATGGCATCGTCGGTAAGCCCTTCCATGTAATTATTATAAATTTTGTGATCATTCCCATAGATGCGGAAGCCGCTCGTACCTGGCTTCTTGCCATCGGCCATAATGAAATTGCCGTAAAAGCTGTTGCGATGACCGTGTCTGGCAACTATCCCTCCGTAAGAATTGAGAACGGTGTTGTACCGGATTGTATTATCACTGCTCTTCACCGAAACGATCTCGTCCTCGCCGTTCAATCCGTCGAACAAATTATATTGAACCGTGACATGGCCGGGGGCTAGCGATAATCCGGATAGTCCCAGACGGATCGCCTCCAATCCGTTGCTCACCCGCGGTCCGATATCATGAAAATGATTATATTCAATGACATCGTACTGTGAAACCGCATCCTTGCCGTCGTACGTCATCACGGCGCCGAAACCGGTCTTCGGTCCGATATCGTTGTACGCGATCCGGTTATGGCTGCTGGTTCCTTCTACCTGAATATAATGCCGGTCGGTCCCGCCGTCCGTAAGCAGCGTGGAGTTCGGCGTATGTGGGGTTTCTCCGGTATACACAGCTCCATGAGGGTCATACTCGCTGCCATAGCGGCAGCTGTTCTCTACGCCAATCACGCACCAGACGGGCTTGTTAACACCGTTCTCATTCTTCGTAAAGCGGTATCTCTGACCTGTTTCATCCAAGGCGAACACATTGCGCAGAATGGAGACATTGCTGGAATCGTACAGCTCCACACCCGGATGCAAGCCCTTCAAGGCGGTCAGTCTTTCATCCGGAACCGCTCTGCTGCGCAGCGTATCCTCGCCATACTCCGACCCGCCGCCCGAGCGGAACGTAAGCCCCTCCACTTCCACATAATCGGAGTTCTCGATATGCATGTAGCTGTCCCCGGCGATCACCGCCTTCCCCTGCTCCGCAGCGACAATCCGAATCGGAAGCGCGGCCGTACCCATTTTATTCTTCATCACGAACGGACCGTTTTGTTGGTACGTGCCATTCTGCAGTTCGATTGTTGTGCCTTGCACGGCTTGATCCAGCGCGGCCTGCAAGTCATTGGCGGAGCTGACCTTCACGATCCGAACGGGAGGCAGCGGCTCCACCGGTTTATCGCCGGCTTGCGGCGGTCCCTCAGGCTCCGCCGGCTCCTCCACTGCGGGGGCTGTGCCTGTGTACAGCTCAACCTCCGTTATACTGTTCCAGTTGCCTGAGCTGCCTGTTGCCGTATTGCCATATCCGACGAGACGCAAATATCGTACGGCTGCGGGACTGCTCAACACATAGGGCTGCATGATGTCATCGAAGGCTTGCAGAACTCGGCTTTTCCGTTTGGGCAACAGCACCGCGGAATTCTGGAAATCCGCTTGATTCGAACCGACAATCTCAAAATGGGTTTGACGATCGATCGCGTTAAGGAAAGCAATATTCAAATAGGTGACCTGCTCAGGCTGTCCCAGATCGAACTGCAGCCATTGGCCTTGTCCCGAAGCCGACCAACGTACATCGTTATCCCAGACCCCATCCACCACATTGGCGGGAATATTCGTCGTGTTCGGCTGATAGGAGCTGGCGGTAACGGTGCTTCCGTTCAACCGGATTTGGCCGTTCGTTCCCTTAGCCGATAGTTGGTAGGCTTGCAGCGTATAGGTATTCGTTGAATCACCGCTCGTCAACCGGATCATGAGCTTGTTCATACCCGGCGCTAGAGATACCCGGGTGACGTCGCTCACAGGTTGATTCGAACCTTCCTGATTCGTCAGGGTCACGGACGTTGAAATACCGGCGTCCGCTTGCAGCTCTAACCGGATCGGCTTGGCATCCGCCTGGACTATCACCTCATACCCGTCCATCTTCACAGGCGTGAATGGGGTATTCATCCCCAGCTTTTGGCTGTCCGCCCATACTTCGAGGGAGGATAACTGGATGGACGGCATTTTCTCCGCATAGGTGAAATAAGTTCCGTCCGCCAGCTCCGCGTCCGCTGCATAATAAGCGGCTCCGTGCAGCTCCACCGGGCTCAAAGGATGCGGAACCGCATGGCTGAAGTCTTCGCTGCTGCTCGTTAACAGCAATCCGCCTAACGGGAGCAGCTCTTGCGGGAAAGCGACCTGCACAGTCCCGACATCGCCGGTATTCCGGACCTTCCACGTCCGCGCCGACTGCTTGAAGTCCGTCCCGTAAGGCAGCGGAGCAGCGGTGCTTCCGTTATCTCCCCAGAGCAGGTATTGCTTATCCGCCAAAGCTTGTTTGGCGCTAATGACGACCTGCGACGTCGCCCCGCCCTCACTGCTTCGGCCGGTGCTCTGAGCCAAGGCACCTTGCTGGTCCCGTACGATTCCCGCTACGTTATGGCCATAAGCCGCGTTGGCCGCTGACGGCCACACAACCTGAGGCGACGTGCCGGCCGATACGTAATCCTTCCCTTTCAACGGCGTGCCGAACTTGAGGGCCAAATACGTCTGCACTTGATTATGCTGCATGCCGGTAAGGGCATCGCCGAATACGATCATCTCCCCGATTTGTCCGTTGTACCCGGATCCCCCGCCAACAGCCGAACCGAGGGACATTGGACTGCTTCCATCCCCGGCCATAGCAAGTCGCGGCTGCGTTGATTGGGCGATCGTTTGTCCATCTAACGTAATGGCTTGATAGACGGCACCGGTGACAGCTGGCTGCGATTCAAATTGAAAGCCCCAGCTGTTGTATTGAAGCGGAGGCACGGAATACCCTGTCGAGATCCGCGGATTGCCGGATGAAACAGCCCCCGAATCCCAGAAAATTTGCGAAGCATTGGAAGAGTAGATAGGGATATACGCTCCGAACCTCCCTGTTCCTTGTAAATTTTCATAAAAAATTTGCGACGTCTGGTTCGATACCGATAACCCGCCGGTGACCGCGTAGGCGCTCGCATGTTGAACCGGCTCATCCTGGCCGAACAAACCGTCCTTATCCAATAAGAGACTTCCGTTGCCTGAGCGGATAAATTGCACCGTAGGCTGGAAGTTCAGCAGCGGATTGGAGGCAACATATTTCGGCTTCGTCCGCGGACTATTGACTCCGACCGTCCCGTCATTGATGAAATGATTCCCTTGCGGACTGCTGTCCTTCCACTCTGTAACTTCGCCGTTCCCATTGACGGTCATGCTGGCTGAATCCGCTTTCAACCATAATTTCAACACGTTAGCCTCCACACCGCCGGGCGTTCCTGCTGGCTCGGCAATCGCTTGCGCTGTGGAGAAATTCGCAGGCAGTTCTGCGAGAATCAATGCGGCGGCGAGCAGCATGCTGAACGTGCGCTTCGAACCTATTCTAGACATCTTCTTCAAACATCCATCACCTCTTCATCATCATGACGCTCTCCTGCAACAAGGCAGGCAAGCGAAAACAATACACTCATCATATGTAAACCCTTACACACAATAAATCATCAAAAACCAAACTTATCATCAAAATCTGAAATCGCACTGCTCAATATCTAAAGCGAACATGTAATTTAGAAGATGAATACGTCCTAATCGAATAAAACAAAAAAAATGGCTGCCTAAGCAGCCAATTATCTTTCACAGTTCCTCTATTTACTTTGTTTGTTTACGTGGCATGCGTGGCCCATTCGAGGCCCTATTCGGAGCTGACAAGCTTCGCCGCTCAACATCCCATCAGGGCTCAAGCTCAATAGCCAAACAGTTGACGAACTTGGACGGCCTGCATGCTGGGAGCGAAACGATCAGAGCTCCATAGGGCTGCTCGAACGGGACCTCCCCCATACCCAGCAGCCGGACTGACTTGACTTTGTCAGCGGCTGTCAAAGTGCGAATAACGGCGATATGATCCTCAGGCCACCGCATTTGGAAGGCATACAGGATGTTCCCTTTCTGTGTGAACCGATAATCGTCCCGCGACCAGTTCACTGCGTTCTCGGTGAAGTGATCGATAACGACCTGGGATAAGCCTTCGCCCGACACACGGAACGGCCGCGTACCATATATCCCTTCTCCGCAAATTCGAATCCAGTCGGCCATCTCCCGGAGAATATGCTTACACTCATCGTCGATGGTGCCGTCCGGCCGCTGCGGAATGTTCAAGAGAAGATTGCCGTTCTTCGAAACGATATCGACCAAAATTTCGATGACGTGCTCCGGCTTCTTATACACCGTCTTCACATTGTAGAACCACTCACCGACACAGGTATCGGTCTGCCAAGCCTCAGGCTTGATCTCAGGCTCCTGACTTCTCTCGATATCCAAAACGCCAATGGTGTATACGTCCTTACGCCGGTCCTTCTGGTTATAGACTGCCCGGTTCACGCCGCCATGGATGGCCGCGCTGGTATTATACAGGTGGGCAACAGCAAGAAGTCCCGCCTTGTAGTCAGGGGCATCTACGAAAGCTTTCTGCGTCCCCAACCAAGTGTCTGCGAACGGTAACCCGCCGTCTGAATACAGCAAATCCGGTTGATACTTGTCGATGATTTCCTTCATGACGGACAGCCAATGACGATGCCACCATGGATTGGAAGTATACCAAGGCTCCGTAAGGTCGGTCTGCTGCTTCTCGGTAAAGTGTTCGCTATTCGGCAAATACAAATCTTCGAATGCCGGATCGCTGCCGTCATAAGGAATGCCGGCATAGGGGCCCTCCTTATCCCGTCCTTTGTTCCAGTGGAACCAACTGAATGTCGCGCCGAGATGCTCGGTCAGACCGAAAGGCAATCCGCGCCGTACAGCCGCCTCCTTCCACATAGCAACAATATCTTTGCGGGGACCCATATTGACCGAGTTCCATTGATGAATGTCAGAATCATAATTAAAGAAGTTATCATGATGCATCGCTTGTGCCACGAAATATTTAGCTCCAGCTGCCGTATACAAGTCCATTAATGCATCCGGATCGAACGCTTCCGCTTTCCACAGCTGTACCAGATCTTTGTAGCCAAACTTCGAGGGATGTCCATATTGGCGAACATGATAGCGATATTGCTCGGAGCCTTCGATGTACATGTTTCGTGCATACCAGTCTCCATACATCGGTACCGACTGAGCGCCCCAGTGCGACCAGATCCCAAGCTTGGCGTCACGGAACCACTCCGGGCATTCGAATTGGCGGAGCGATTCGAAGGTAGGCTCAAACGGACCGCTGGCGATTGTGTTCCCGTTCATGTCATACTGCCTCCTATTCTCATATTGGATTCGCTTCTATCCTAGCAACTTCATGCAGCCAAATGAATATCTAATCTTAACTTCCTGTTGTATAATACTATCTACCGCAGATGGAATGGAGAGTGAGGATGTGAGCAACCGGCAATTAACCCGACTGTACATGGAGAATTTGGATGTCCGCGTAACAGCGATTGGATACAATCGTGTATGGAGCGATTGGCGGGAGATCGATTACACACCGGACTTCAACAAATTTTATTTGATTTGTGACGGGGAAGGTTGGATCAAGATTGGAGACTCGGAATTTCATCCGAAGCCTGGACAATTGTTCCTGATGCCGCATGGCGTCAAGCAATCTTATTCTTACACAAGCGGCCCCAGATACACGAAGTATTGGTGCCATTTCACGGCCCGGGTCGGAGAACGCAACCTCTTTGATTTGCTTCAAACTCCACTTTTCATTGATACGACGAATGACAGCGAAGCGGTACAGCTGTTCGGCGAATTGCTCAATGGCGATTCAGCCGCCTCCATCAGCGGCCCGCTTCTTATTAAATCCGCCATGTTGAGATTAATTTCCTATTACTTGGAACACGCTGTTACATCCATGGAGGGGCTCAGGCCTTCTCTTGTATCTGAACCGCTCCAGCAAGTGATTTCGTATATTCAAGGCAACTACCACCGAAACCTTACGATTGAAGAATTGGCCGAACAAGCCCACTTACATCCCAACTATTTCATCCGCGTATTTAAACGGCAGTTCGGTACGTCGCCGATCCAATACATCAATAAGAAAAGACTGGAAGAAGCCAAGTTGCTGCTTGTGACGACGAACCTCTTGTTATCCGAAATCGGTGAAACAGTCGGAATACCCGACATCTCCTATTTATCGAGATTATTTAAGGTGTCGACCGGTTTCTCGCCGACCGCCTACCGGATGACATTTCGCTCGCATCAAACGTTACGGTGAACGATTCCAAGCTAAAAAGAAAGCGCGAGTTCAACAACACTCGCGCTTTCTTTTCTTTATTACGTTAGCTGCCTGCTTTATAACTGTACAGGCTGCATCCATCCGTCTTCACCGAAGGTGAGCCGGTCGATGCAGACTTCCCGATGGAATCCTTTGCCTTCCTGAAACCGGGTAAGCGGCGTGACGAACCGGTGATAAGCAATCCAAAACTGATCCGTACCGGGCTCCTGAAGAATGGCATGATGACCGGTGCCGAGCATATCCTTTTCCTTATTTTTGGTAAGAATCGGATACCGATAGGTTACCGGACCATACAGCTGCTCCGCCGTGCCGTAGTTCACATGGTAATCTTCGCTTCCGGTGTCGTCGCAAGACCACGTGAAGTGGTACAAGCCGCCGCGCTTGAGCACAGTGACCGCCTCCCGGAAGTCGTACAGGCCGGCGATATTGTTCATTGTGTCTTCCACGACGTTCACCATATCTTCGCTGAGCTGTACGATCGCACCGTGTGAGTTGCCGAACAGCAAGTAGGCCTTGCCGTCCTCCTCCATATACACGGAGGGGTCAATGGTTTGTACCATGGATATGCCCAGACGCTTCATTTGTTCCAATGTAATCAGCGGCTTCGGCTGTGCGCGGAACGGACCTGCCGGCGATTCGGCAACCGCAACGCCTATGGCGCTTTCGCCGCTGGCCATCTTGCCGCAGAAATAAAAGTAGTATTTCCCGGCTTTGCTGGCAATGGCCGGAGCCCATGCGCTGCCGGTTGCCCAAGGCACGTCTTCCGTCGCTAGGTCCAATATCACGCCTTCGTCTTTCCAGATCCGCATATCCGCCGAAGAAAACACGTGAAATTGCGTGCCCGACCAGTTCTTGAAGCCATCCGTTGTGGGATATAGATAATAGCGGTCCCCGAACTTCGCAATATCGGGATCGGCATATTGCCCGGGCAATACTTGATGGCCGTCGCCAAACGCCGCCAGCAGGCGGCTGCATTCATCAGCGGTAATCGGGAGAACCCCGCCGTGGCGTTTCTTGGTTCGACCCAGGTCAAACTCGCCCTCCTGCAGAACGCGGAATTCACCGCTTGCCAGGTCGGAGGTCACCAGCGGCAGGTATCCCTTCCCTTCGGCGAAGCGATCCACGATCAGGCACCACTCCTCGCGGTCGTTGAACTTGAACATTTGCGGTCCTTCCACACCGAACAATGCTTCCAAAGCCGGAGCGCTCACATGGCTAAAGGCATCTTTGGCAAGCGACGCGCCTTGCTCGACCCGGATATTCTTCGTCGTTTCATCCTTCGAATACCGGAAGTAAGTACCGTTATGGGCAATCATCGTCGTGTCGATGATGTGGTTCTCCCGCTCAATGTACGTCGCAGCGGCTGTGAAGCTGCGGAAATCCCGGGTACGGGCGCTATAGATCCTTTGTTTCCGTTCTTGATCCTGCGGCTCCTGCGTTGCGGAGGCCCAGAACACCAGGAAATCGTCGGAGTCCTCGTCATAGATCGCTTCCGGCGCCCAGACGCAGCCGGCCCCCGGAACGCCGATCGTGACCGCCCATGGCGCAGACCAACGGACCAGGTCGGCCGATTCCCATACGATGATGTCTCGGCTGCCGGCAGCCGACGCGGCCTGCCAGCCCTTCCCGTTGGCAATTCGAAGATCCGTAGCGATCAGATAAAACTTATCCTCCTTGGGCGAGCGTACCAGAAAAGGATCCCTCACGCCCTTCTCCCCTAGTTCGGAGCGCAGCACAGGTAAACCTGCGTTCAGATCTTTCCAATGCAGACCGTCTTCACTGTAGGAGAAATAGATCTGCTCACCGTCCGGATGTTCCCCGATGAAATGCGTCAAAAGATAACCTGCATATGTGCAATTACGTGCTGTCAATGAAAATCCTCCTAGCCTTACAAATTGTCGACGGCAGCCTTCTCGATGACCAGCCCTTTTTTGTACCTTTCCATGAAGACTTCGAAACCTGCAACATCCGTTTGCTCCGGCAATACGGTCCTGCCTGTTTTCTCTGCGAATATTTTGGTACTCAAGAAGTCATCTAACGACTCGCCATCCTCTTTGGAACTCATGTAAGAAGCGAGCAGCGCGATGCCCCATGCTCCCCCTTCACCCGCCGATTCCATGACCGAGACAGGAACATTCAGAGCAGCCGCCATGATCTTCTGGCCGACGCCTTCCGTCTTGAAGAAACCGCCATGACCCAGAATTTTCTCCAGCTTGGCATGCTCTTGCTGTAACAGGATGTCCATGCCAATTTTCAGTGCTCCCAACGAGGTGAACAAGTGGGTTCGAATGAAATTCGCCAAGTTAAATTTGCTATCTGATGAACGCACGAATAACGGACGTCCCTCTTCGAAATGGGTGATGTGCTCGCCTGAAAGATAACCGTAAGCCAACAAGCCGCCGCCGTCCGGGTCTCCTTGCAGGGCTAAGTTATACAGGGTGCCGTATAATTGATTTTTGTCTACACGTTGTCCCAAGGCCACGGCGAATTCTTCGAATAAACCGACCCAAGCATTGAGATCGGACGTGCAATTATTGGAATGAGCCATAGCGACCAAGCTACCCGTCGGTGTCGTCACAAGGTCAATCTCCGAGTACACTTGAGAGAGTTCCTTCTCGAGTACGACCATAGCAAAAACGGAAGTACCGGCCGAAACATTCCCCGTACGTTCAGCGATACTATTCGTTGCAACCATACCGGTCCCTGCATCTCCCTCAGGCGGACAGATCGGAATACCGGCCTTTAATTCCCCGCTGACATCTAAGAGCCGTGCTCCTTCTTCCGTTAATACACCGCCATGTTCGCCCGCGACTAAGACTTCAGGCAAAATGTTCTCCAGTTTCCACGGCAGCTTATGTGCCGCAGTCGATTCGTTAAATTTGGCAATCATGCCGGCATTGTAAGTCTTGGATGCTAAGTCAATCGGAAATACGCCCGAAGCTTCGCCTATGCCCAATACTTTCCGGCCGGTTAGTTTCCAATGAATGTAGCCGGCTAATGTAGTCTGGAAATCGATATCGTGAATATGCGCTTCCTGATTAAGAATAGCTTGGTATAGATGCGCAATGCTCCAGCGCTGGGGAATGTGGTATTGAAACAATTCGGTCAGAACGTGCGACGCTTGCTCCGTTATATTGTTTCTCCACGTACGGAAAGGTACCAGCAGCTCTCCCTTTTCGTCAAATACCATATACCCGTGCATCATACCGCTGAATCCTATGGCACCGATGGTCTGCAAAGGAACTCCGTACTTGCCCTTTACTTCATCCGCCATGGACCGGTAACAATGCTGCAAGCCCTTCCAAACATCTTCCAGCCCGTATGTCCAAATCTGGTTGACATAGCTGTTCTCCCAATCGTAACTGCCTGAGGCAATTGGCGTGTAGTCTTCCCCGATCAGCACGGCCTTGATTCGCGTAGACCCAAACTCGATACCTAACGAAGTTCGTCCATTCTGAATTGCATTCCTAATCTCAACACTCATCATATACTCCTCCGTATCTTTTCACATAAATAACGGCCCTCCCCCCATTTGGACGAGAGAAAGGCCATTGTGTCCATGTAACCGTGCTCAATTCAATTACCTACAAAAGTATTATAACTTGTACGTACATGTTTGACTATACTTGAACCCAGGATTTTTTGAAAATTATTTAGATACATTTTCTTGGAGTTGGACTTCTTGGCGTTAGTCTGAAACCTTATCAGCAAAAAGGTACGTACAAGCAATTCAGCACCGAAATGTGCTGCATAACAAAAGGGTTCTCCCGCCGTCACGATGCACGACTTGCAGGACAACCCTTTATAACAATCTCATGCCTGTTTGGCGAGTGAAACGGCTTGAAGGAACTCTTTTGCCGCAGCGGTGACTTTCCCGTAATCGCCGTCTTTCTGTGCCGCCTTCGTAATGTAGCTTCCCACACCGACGGCCACACAGCCTGCCTGCAGCCATTCATGCACGTTCTGCGGCGTCACGCCGCCGGTCGGCGCGATCGGCGCCTGCGATAATGGCGCTTTAATCGCTTTAACATACTGCGGTCCCACTGCTTCAGCCGGGAACAGCTTCACAATGTCTGCACCCGCTTCCAGACTTTCCACAACCTCTTTGGGCGTAAAAGCACCGCTGATCGTAATCGCCTGATAACGGTTCGCCATTGTAATCATATCCGGATGAAGCTGCGGACTTACCAGAAGTTCGGCACCGGCCAGAATCGCATTCCTGGCGGTTTCACCATCCAGAATCGTACCTGCGCCGATCACAATATCGCCATGGTTATATTTCTTGGCCAATGTGCGAATCACTTCCAGAGCGTTCGGCACGCTCATCGTAATTTCCAGCACCTTGATGCCGCCCTCGATCGCTGCTTCCGCGACAGCAAGCGCTTCCTGCTCGCTATCCGATCGGATAATAAGCACGATGCCGGTTTCCGCAATCTTGTTCAAATTTCCTAATTTCCTCCACATACCGATTCCTCCTGTTCGTGACATCCTAATACGCGCATAAGTCCTGCTCTGTCTATCGGAATCGAACTGTTGTCCACCCGTTTCATTTCAATATCTTCCCAAAGACATTCTTTCTCCTGAATGCTTTGAACGAAGGCTTCCCAATTGGCCAGCTTCCACTGATCCCTTTCCAGCCCGCGGGCCTGCAGCCTTTCTTTTAACACCGGTATATCTATACGGACTTGCAGAGCCAATCGTTTGATATGGTGCCAATCATATTGCCGGCTTAGCTCCTTCACATAATCTTTGTTCGAAAAGTAGCCCAAGAACGGCGCATCCAGGACGACCGATCTGCCGAGCTTGAGGTTATCGTCGGCAATGTCAAGCAAAGCTTGGTATTCAATATCCATCACCACTTCACGGTAAAAGGCGCAGTTATCACGCTCATAGGGTGAATAGCCCTGCGTTTCCAGCAATAGCCCGGTAAATTTATTACAAACGGTATCTTTATCCAGGTAGCAGCATTGAAGCTCGGATGCAATCCGTTTACCGATCGTAGATTTCCCGGTTCCGGCGGCTCCAATCAAGAAGATGACGGTAGGGTCCAATTCGCATCCCTCCTTTTTCCAATTGGATTAATCCCGGTACCGCTTGGACATGCGGTGCAATTGTGCCACCTCAAGCCGGTTCGTCGGCGTAAACTCGGCATGATTTTTAGATCGGCAGTACTCGTTACGGAGTACGCCTTCGAGCATCAGATAGTACTTGGCATTCACCGGGTACAGCTGCTTCTCGATCAAGGATGACAGACTGAGGAAGTCAGCAAGCTCGGCAGCCTGTTCGCCCGCAGCGAAAGCCTTGTTCATAAGCCGCACATACAGGTCCGGATGGAAATTGGCCATCACCCCGCTGTATCCGGAGACCCCCAGTTTCAGCGTTTCATATAACGTTGCTGAATTTGCATTGTAGATTTTCAACCCTGTGCCCTGAATGGCTGCCAGCTTGGCTTGGATCTGGCTGACATCGCAGCTGGTATCTTTAAGAAACAGGAATCGTTCCGTTGCCGAGCATCTCCGCAGGATCTCCGGAGAGATCAGACGCTTGTACGGGTAGGGGCATTCGTAGAAACCGAGCGGTACATCCGTTGGAATGGCTGCCATCAGCCTCTCCAAATTGCTCCATAACACTTCATCGGACTCATGCTCGCCTGCCAAACGGTTCGTAATTAACACCATGGCATCAATTCCTGTATAAACCATACGATTAATTTCGTTCACCTGGTCTTCGAAGGTATCGGAAATATGCCCTGAGGCAATGACCGGAACGCGGCCTGCCGCTTTCGCTTTGACGAATGCCGCCAGTTCAACCCGTTCCTCCAAGGTTAAGAGAAACATTTCACTGGACTGGCAAACTGCAAAAAGTCCATGAACCCCTTGTTCGATATACCACTCTATCAACCGTTCCAAGGCTTCATAATCGATTTCGTTCTTTTCCGTAAAGGGCGTAATCATTGTCGGCCAAATGCCGTCCGCAATATTCATTCTCACCTTGTTTCTCCTCCTATTGCCTGTCTCATTCCGTTACGACATCTCCCGCCCCATTGAAAGGCCAGTCCTGGAGCGAGCCGGTCGGCTGCATCAGCGGATGGGCCTCCACCTCTGGGCAGAAGCCTTCCGATACGTATATTTCATGCAGGGAAAGCGTATCCCGGATTCTCACGATCTTGACCTGCGCATGATCCCTTGCTCCTGAACTGAAGACGGCGGCGGCAATTGCCGCTTCATCGCTCTCCATGATGATCGGCAGCCGCCCTCCCTCCGTTCCAAGGGACGTAATCACGTTCGTATACATAGCCGCAAAATCGATCTGTTCAACCGTCCGTCTGGTCGTAAAATCGGCGAGGCCGATCCCGACCGCGTTCCCCTTCGTTTCAAGCGTTAGTCCGAGCACAGCGATTTTATGAATACGGGGGCCGTCACCGAATATTCCCCCGGCCCCGGAGCGCCCGGTGATATTCGGATCCATCCCGCTCCCGCTGATGTTTTTGCCGATTTGGTCCACGACCAGCACATCGATATCCGTCATCCATAACCGGGGCATCAGCCGTTTCGCTTCGATCAACAGTTCCTGCTCGCGATGCGGGAGCTCAGCCTTCGCCACGCACTCCACCAACGCCGTATCATGATAGGCGTCTTCGACAATGCCGATGCCGAACAGAAACGGCGTACGTTCAAGAAGGAGCGACGCTGCCGCCGGCAGCAGCGTTCCGAAGCGCTGAAAGCCGAACTGATGCAAGTAGGCTGCACCTTTGTGCTTCCCAAGGCCGATGGTCAGCATCTTGGTGATGCCGCTTTCGATCGGCGCCTTGAAGTCCGTATGCGGCTTGATTCGAGCCACAACCACGATACCGTCCGCCTGCTCATAAGCGGTCTTGTCGAAATGAACCTCGACCTCGTCCTGCACAGTTCCCACATGGACAGTATCCATAGAAGCTGCGATCCGCGCCCCGACATGATCTTCTGTGATTCCGTAGCCCGCCAGCACATCGCGCTGTCCTTCCGCCGTGCCGCCGCCATGGCTCCCCATGGCCGGCACGATGAAGGGATCGGCTCCGCGACTGCGCAGCTCGGATACAACGGCACGGACAATCGCTGCCAGATTGCCGATGCCCCTGCTGCCGACGCCGATGGCAATTCGCATCCCCGGCTTAATCGTATCGCCGATGCCCTCTCTGCGGAATTGCTCGGCTATCGTCTTCGGCAGGTCGGCCGGGTCGATCCTCTTGGATGTGAACGCCTGCCTGACCGGCAGCATGCGTGGCAGCCGCTTCGGTGCCAATCCGGCCAGGTTAACACGGCCAAGGTTGATCTGCATGACTGACGCCATCCCCTTTACGTAAGCCCGTTATCCGGCTCCCGGCCTGCGAAGATATCGATCAGCGCCTTGGCCGTCACCAGACTGACTCTGCGATACGTCTCTACGGTCTCGGCAGCGGTATGCGGCGTAGCAATCAGGTTATCCAGCTCGAAGAGCGGATTATCCGCCGAAACGGGCTCTTGCTCGTAGACATCGATGGCTGCGCCCGCGATCTTGTTTTCTTTCAGCGCACGATACAGCGCCTTTTCGTCCACCAGAGCTCCTCTCGCCGTATTGACGAAGATCGCACCAGGCTTCATCTTGGCGAATGCCTCGTCGTTCATCATATGGTACGTTTCCTTCAAGCTCGGGAGATGCATGCTGACCACATCGCTCCGGCTGAGCACGTCATCCGAGCTGACCATCTCAACCTGCAGCTCCGCCGCTTTCGCAGCATTCGGGAACTTGTCGAAGGCGATCAGCTTCACGTCGAAGCCTTGCAACTTCTTGGCCACCATCTGGGCGATGTTGCCGAAGCCGAGCAGACCGATGGTTTTCCCCGCCATCTCCTCTCCGACTCTGCGGTCCCAATAACCGCGCCGTGCGGATTGCTGCAGTGCGGAGATATTCCGCATCGCGGACAGAATGAATCCGACCGCCAGCTCGGCCACGGCGTTCGCATTGCCGGCCGGCACGTTGGTTACCTTGACGCCGTATGCCTTGGCTTGGGCCAAATCGATATTGTCTACCCCTACGCCGAATCGTGCGATCCCTTTCAACTTGGGGGCCAGCTTGAATACGGCTTCGTCCCATGTATCGACTCCTGCGACCACGCCGTCGATATCGCCTACGAGAGGCACAAGCTCCTCGAACGTATGCGGACGGCCGACCTGGTTTTCAATAATTTCGCAGCCGGCTTCCTCCAGCATCTGTTTCGCTTCCGCACACAAGACGGAATAATTCGTTGCCGTAACTAGCACTTTTCGCATTGCTGCCATTACTTAACTCCTCCTACTGTCATACCGCTGACCATATATTTTGATGTAAAGAGATACATAATGATGACTGGAATCGACGCGATAATGGAGCCCCCCATCAGCGGTCCCCAAGCGAAGACGTCGCCGACGATCATATCGGAGAGACCGAGCGTAATCGTTTTGTCCGTTCCTTTGGTCACCACAACCAAGGCGTATAAATATTCGCTCCAGCACAGGGTGAAGGCGAAAATGAACGTGGCCGCAATCCCCGGCGCCGCCAGCGGGAAGATGATGTTCAGCATCGTACGCGCCCTGGAGCAGCCGTCGATCATGGCCGCCTCTTCGATTTCAACTGGAATGGACTTGAAATAGGATATCAGCATCCAGGTCGCATACGGAATCGTAATCGTCGGATAGATGAGCATCAGACCATAGATCGAATTGTTTAATCCGATGGAAGATACCAGCATATACAGCGGAATGAACAAGACCGCACGCGGCATCAAATACGCATACAGAATGCCTCGGGAAATCAGACTGCGGCCGATAAAGCGCAGCTTCGAGATCGCATAAGCGGCAAGCATGCTGACGATAATCGAGACGAACGCGACGGCTACGGACACGATCAAGCTGTTTTTTATGTTAACGAGGAAGTTTTTTTCCGTAATAAGCTTGGCGTAAGCTGTTACCGAGAATTGCTTCGGCCAAAAGGTAGGCGTCATATTATAAATCTCGCCGTTGGATTTGAAGGATGTATTCAACATCCAGTACAGCGGGAAAAGCGCAAATACGAGTAACACGGCCAGAGCGACGTATACGGTGATCTGTTTGCCTAATGAATTTTTTTCCATACCGCACCGCCTATTCATTGGACGAAAGCGAACGCTTCGTGACGAAGTTGATCAGCAGGATCAACGGAGGCATCGTCAGGACTGCGATGGCAATCGCTTTACCCAAACTCAAATTTAAGAAACCGGTCGTATAACTGAGTGTCGAGAGCACCTGAGTCCCGTTGGACGGACCGCCACGGGTAAGCAGCCAAATAATCTCGAAATCGTTCAGCGTCCAGATCGTGGTCATCACAGCCGCCAACACGGTTACTTCCTTCACCGACGGAAGCGTCATGTGAATGAAGCGCTTAACTGCACCTGCACCATCCAACATCGCAGCCTCATACATCTCTTTGGGCAGCGTCTGCAGACCGGCCAGAATGGCAACCCCCATGAACGGAATTCCGCGCCATACATTCACCAGAATCACGGAAAACATGGCCAAGTTCGGAGTCGCCAACCAACCGATAGGCTGACTCGCCAGATGCGTCTTGAGCAGCAGGAAGTTCAGCACGCCGCCAACATCGGAGTAAATCCATTGCCAAGTAAAGACGGAGACGATCGTCGGAATCGTCCAAGGCAGGAAGAGAAGCACCCGGAACACGTTGCGAAACACAATTTTCTCATTCAGAACAAGCGCCATCACCATACCGAAAACCGTCTTGCCAATGACGGCCACTGCCGTGAACAGCAGCGTATTCCAAACCGTTTTCCAGAATAAGGAGTCCTGCACCAGCTCGATGTAGTTCTTTAAACCGGAAAATACAGCCGGCGCACCGACCACTTTATTCGTAAAGCTTAGGTACAAGGCCCATCCGAAAGGAAGCACCATAATGGCAAGCAGGTAAATCAGCACGGGACTCATGAGGATATAAGCAAGTCTGTTATTCATATTCGTTTTCAAAGTCATCCCGCCTTAATGAGTTTGGTGGGGCTATGGCGTGCGTTTGTACAGCAGCACGCCCATAGCCTTTATTCCAACTACTTTTTGTACACCTCATCGATTTTCCCGCTCAAGTCTTTCACAGCGGATTCAGGCGTGTAATTCGGCTCGAGCAGCAGCTTCTGGAAGGTGTCGTTGACGATGCGAAGGTTGAACACCTCGCCGGCCTTCGGATTATATTCACCCGGGAAGCCCAGGAAGTTGAAGCCTTTGACGGACTCCGTAAACGCTTGGAACTTCTCATCCTGCCATACTTTCTCGCTTGCCAGCTTGCCGTAGATCGGTCCCGTCAGCGGGGCGCCCTTCTCGACCCAGGTCTTATACCAGTCTGTCGCTACCATATACTCGATGAATTTCTTCGCCAGATCTTTGTTCTTGGAATCTTTGAAAATCCCCAGGTTGTTGCTGATGCCTGGAATATACGTGCCCTTCGGCCCCGCCGGGAAAGGCGCGATACCGGTTTTCTCATAGAGCTCCGGGTTGTCCTTCTTGATCGTTGCAAGCACGCTGCCCGTGTTGAAAATCATGGCTGCCTGACCGCTCAGGTACGCCTTGTTATTCCCGCTGTCATCCCAGCCCAGCGCGCTCGGAGGCGTACTTTTGTCGGTCAGGAAGATATCGCGAATGTATTTCGCTGCCGCAACCGTCTCCGGCGAGTTCGCAATGACCGTTTTGCCGTCCTGCGTATCGAGCGATCCCCCGTAGGACCAGATGATGCCGCGTGTCAGGAATTCCGCATCGGAGTTGCCTTTGCCGTAGCCGATGCCCGCACCGTATACCCCTTTGCCGGGATCCGTCAATTTCTTGGCCATCGTGCGGAACTCTTCCCACGTTTTCGGCGGTGCATCAAAGCCGGCGTTCTTCAGCATGTCCTTGCGGTAGTAAAGCACTTGTGACTCTGTCCAGAACGGAATCGCGTACTGCTTGCCCTGGAAGGTAATGGCTTTCTTCAAGCTCGGCTGAATTTCACCGTTCGCGCTTTCCACTTTCTTCACCAGGTCGCTCAGGTCTTCCAGCACGTTCTTGCCGTAGAACTGTCCGACCTCCTGATAACCGAAGAACGACACGTCCGGTACCGTCTTCGATTCAATCGCAGCGCTCCACTTCGGATAGAAATCCTCGTAGGCGATGACTTCGATGTTCACATTCACATTGTTCTCCGCACCGAACTGCTTGGCGCGTTCGGTAACCAAATTGTTCTGATCTTCGAAGAGCTGCTTCTTCATCCAAACCGTCAGCGTGGGCTTCGATGTGCTGCCCGCAGTCCCGCCGGCCGCCCCGCTCGCGCCTTGATCCGCATGGCTGCAGCCTGCAGCCAATGTTACTAGCAAAGCTCCCGATAACGTCCGGCTCATCCATTTGTTCATATTGTTTGACCTCCTGTATGTATATGCATCCTAGAGCGACCATCCGCGATGGATGATTTCTCTCTTAACTCCATATTAAAGCTTGAACCTTTACGTTCATATGGCAACAATTTAATCCGATGAAACTAAATTAACAAGATGCAATTTATTACAAAAAAACAGTCTGCCGCTTCAGGCAGACTGTTTCCATACGCCTCCCGCCTTCTTCAAAGCATCAAGCCTGCTCGTTCGGCTGCAGTCCCTGCCTGTATTCCTGAGGGGTGAGGGCGTAATATTTCTTAAACACCTTATTGAAATAATTCGGGTTTTGGTAACCAAGACGCAGTGAAACTTCATAGATCTTCAACGTTTGGTCGGCCAGCATCGCAGCCGCCGATTCCATTTTGAGGCGCAGGATATAATCGCTCATGTTCTCACCGGTTTCCAGCTTATAGAGACGCGACACATGAACCGGGTGCATGTACATATAATCGGCGATCGTCTGCAGGGACACATCTTCCGCCAGATGCCTCTGCACATAAGCCTGAATGCGGGATATAGCTTCCTCACGGTCGTTCCTCGTTTCATTCTCCATGGATTGCCGCAGCTCCCCGAACGAGCGCAGGATCCAACTCTGCAGCGATTCCGCAGACCGGCAAGGCGCAAGTCCCGCAGCGTCCGACAGAGCGGAGCCGATCATATTGGCAAGCTCCCTGCCGTTCTTATGCGCGAATGAGCTGAAAGAAGCATAGACGAAGAAATAGACTTCCAGCAGATGCTCGTGAGAATCCGCCCATTTGCGGCAGGGCTCCTCCCAGATGGCCTTTAGTTTCTCTTCGGCCGCCTCCCAATTGCCGGATTCCAGCAAATGAACGAGCATCGGCGGCTCATACAGCCTCTGCACAGCATGTACCTGCATCGGCTCGATCCCTTGCGTATTGGAGATAAATAAACCGCTGCTGCTGCCGACTCTCCTTCGCAGCGTCAGCAAGCTTTCCTCATATAGCGGTTTCACATCCTGAGGGAACTGCCCCCAACGGCTAATCAGCACCGATACGGTGCCCTTCAAGTAATGACTTACACTGATCTGCAGCTGTGCAGCAGCAGCTTGCAGCCTGTCCGCCGCATCGTCCGCAGGAGTGTCGTCCGGTCTCTGCGCGTCCCCGGTTACCGGCGCTGCCGTAACGATGAACGCCAAATACCCGTAGAGGTCCTTACAAGACCAGAGCCGGAATCCATCCTCAAGCAGCTCTTCGGCAATGTTGCAGATCGCATATTCGATCAGCGACAAGTTGTAGAAATCCAGCTGCAGCCACTCGCCTTCCAACCGGACCAGCATCAAAGCGCACGGCTCGCCGTCATCGGCCGTTATTTTGAGCGAGTCCATCTTCTCCCTGAGCCGGCCCGGCGCGAATTTATAGCCCTGCAGCAAGTCGCTTAACAGCTCGCTTCGCAGCTTCGGGAGGCTCTCCTGAAAGGCTTGGACGACTCGTTGGTAGGATAAATTCTCGTCACGTTCCTTCCGCAGGGCCTCCACGGCGCTTCCCACCTTGGCCAGGACGTCTTCATCGCTGACCGGCTTGAGCAGGTAACCGAACAGCCCATGCCCGATCGCTTCTTGCGCATAGGTAAATTCCGCATGACCGGATAGGAGGATGAATTTGACCTTCTTCCACTTCCTGCGGACTTGCGCCAGCAGCTCCAATCCGTTCATGCCCGGCATGCGGATGTCCGACATCAAGATATCGATTGTATTGGTCCCCAGAATCTCCAAGGCTTCGCTGCCGGAGTACGCTTTGAACACCTTGCTAATCCCAATGCTTCCCCAGGGAAGCGTCTCAGCCAAGCTATCGACCACATTCGCTTCATCGTCCACAAGCAAGAGTTGAAACATCCGCTATCCCCTTCTTTCATTCCGAAGTCTTGTCCTGCCAAACCAATTCCGCGCGAAATCCGCCCAGTGGCGACTTCGATACGTTCAGTCCCGAGCTGCCCCCGTACAAATGGATCAGCCTTTGATTGATATTCCACAGCCCGAAGCCGCCATCGCCCCTATCTTCATTGGCGGCTGCGGCGACCTTGCCCTGCAGCTCGGCCAGACGTTCTTCTGGCATCCCCGGGCCGTTATCATCGACGACGATGCGGTTGATGCCGGACGCAGACGCTCCGCGAATCCGGATTTGCCCGAACTCGGCGTTGTTTTCGACGCCATGGAGCACGGCGTTCTCAACGAGCGGTTGGATCAGCAGGCGCGGGATGACCAAATCCAGCATGGTGTCCGGGATGTCGATTTCATAATAAAACCGCTGGCTCCGCAGCAATTGAATGTTCAAATAATTCTCGAGCAGCTTCACTTCTTCTCTCATCGTGGACATCGTGTTATCCAACCGGGTCGAATAGCGGTAGTATTCTCCCAAATTGAGCGCCATAGCCACCACCGATTCCTTGTCGCCCAGGCTAGCCATATTTTTCATATAAAATAAGCAATTGTATAGAAAATGCGGGTTAATCTGCGACTGCAGCTGCTTCAGCCTCGCCTCTTTCGAACGAAGGGTTTCTTTATAGACTTTATCGATCAACTCCTGGATCTGTGCAGCCATCTCGTTGAAGCTTCCGAATAAATAATCGAATTCGTTGTTCGGTTGTTTTTTGAGCCGCACCCAGAATTCGCCTTCTTTGATTCTTCGTACGCCCATGATTAATTGCTGGATAGGCCGCTGAACGTTCCGGTACAGAAGCAAGGTCGCGAGGATACTAAGCACAAGCAGCAGCGCGATCGACACGTAAAACAAATTCCGGCTCTTATTGATCGGAGCAAACGTGCTCTGCAGAGGCACCAAATCAACCAAATACCAGCCCAAGCTCTCCGAGCGGATATAATTGACCACATACTTCTGGTTGCGGAGCGAGACGTTGAGCCTTCCGCTGTAGCCGAGATCCTTGCCGGCCAATTGTTCCGTCATGGCGCCAATGAGCGTACGGTCCGCCGTGTAACTGACAATCGGCTCCTCCCCTTCGTGATAGAGAAAAGGTTCCCGGTCCGCCCCTTGCTTTAATTGGCTCAGCATATTCCTTAAATTAGCTTCCGTGAAGCGAACTTCAATGAATAAATTGGGAATATAAGATTCCTCGATGCGCGAAAACATCATTTGCTTGAGTCCGAACGTCATCGAGTTATGGTAGGACCATTTGCGGAGCTCCGGATTCTGCAAATCCTTCTCGTCGAACCGGGCGGAGTAATCCGTGGAGATAATTTCCTTGGAATCGGTCAAATAGAAAATGATTTGGTTGCTCCACGGGCTTGTCGACGTCTGCATGTTCAGCATATCGACGATCCGCGATTGGCGCTGGAGCTGCACGTTCGGGTCACTGGTCGAACGGCCGTCGATATATTCACGAATGCTGTAATCTCTGCCGGCAGCCAAAGAGTGCTTCATCAACTGATCGACCATCACATCCAGCTGGCTCGTGAAGAAGGCAAGCCGGTTGCGGTTGCCGTCCTCCATCGTTTGGCGCACAACGCCCACACTGACCTGGTAGGAATATCCATATAAAAGAATAATGGGAACAAGCAAGAAAATGACTAGCAGAATCACTTTTCCGAAAGTATTGAGTTTCATGCAGGTGTGCTCCTATGTCAGCTTTTCTAGTATTATACTAGACTCTTCTCGGATAAACGACCTTCATATCAGAAGTTATTTTAATGTCCAGATCCCCTTGTTCATATGGCAATCTTTTAACTTTCTGATAATAATTTAACATCAATCACACTACGATCTAAATGTAAAAAAATAAGACCGTTTATCATAAACGGCCTTACCTCTTCTGTCACTTATCCTCGTTAATTCCACCCTTTGGCTATAATAACCGGCTTTTTCCTTTTAAAAATCAACTTATGCAGGAAACTGGCATTCCTTCTACGCTTGAGAGTGAGCCTAAGACCTTCCAACAACAGCATGGATCTCAATTCGTCGCGACGATTTAGTGTGTGCAATCGGTTAATGAACTTCGGGTCCATCTCGGTTCCTCCCAAGGTCTGATTCGAATATGCCTAAATTATAACCAAACCGAGGGAAAATGATTGTCACATTGTAGATTTGTAAAACACTTTTTTTGTCGGAAACTGAAAATATGAAAAAACGCCAGACAAACCTTCTCTTTAATGGCTGTTAAACTTTAGGTAAAGTGATTTTAGAGGCATAACATGAAGGGATACTTCATTTCGGACAAGGGAGAGGGGCTTTCAGCATGCTTGGGATATTCGGAATATCTGGTCTTTCCTTTATACTGGTGGCGTTATTAACGCCACTGCTCATTTGGGGGCTGCGCAGCCTGAAACTTACGCAACCCATTCGCTCCCAATTACCCCCTGACCATCAAGTGAAACAGGGAACACCGCTGATGGCCGGCCTTATTTTGCTTATCGGCGTGGCAGCATCCTTGCAATTTCACCCTGCACCATGGATGATTTTTTTGTGCGTAACCTTTCTCTTATTCAGCTCCGTTGGGTTTATGGATGATTTCAAAAAAGCAGCGCAGCAAGATCCCTCAGGCATTTCGGGACGGACTAAATTAGTGTTTCAATTCGCATTCACCGGCATGCTGTTGGTCACTTTGTTTCATTCGTTTGCACTGACGAGCGATATCTCCTTATTCAATGGCTTTCAGCTGCATCTGCCTGTTTACGCATACATAATTATTATGTCATTGTTTGTAGTTGGATCAGCTAATGCTATTAATTTCACAGATGGTCTGGACGGGCTATTGATCAATGTGGCAATTCCGACTTACTTTTTCTTCTTTCTCATCTCAGATAAACAGGAAGTACAAATATTTTCCCTCGTCATGATTAGCTGTCTGCTTGGATTATTGCTCTACAATATTTACCCCGCCAGAGCCTTTATGGGTGATACCGGATCGCTTGCCATTGGAGGCTCACTCTCCATTCTAGCGGTAATCGAGAAAGTTGAGATCTTCATCCCCCTCCTGTTCTCCGTCTATCTGGCTGAGCAATTCTCGGTCATTCTGCAAGTCTGGTATTATAAGCGCACGAAATTACGACTATTTCGAATGGCTCCGATTCATTATCATTTCAGTTTAAAGTATGGCTGGAGCGAAAATACCATCGTCATGATATTCGGTTTCATTTCTTGGGCGTCTGCTCTTATTTGTTGGTTGATTTGGAAATACGCCTTCTAGGCTTCAGACCTCTGTCATCAAACAAATCAGATTGCCAACACGGTTATGGACTCGCCGTTGAAAATCTCTCCGTTATCACGGAAGCCGAAGCTTTCATATAGCTTCCTGGCAGCGGTGTTATCCGGTTTATAGGGGATCCAGCAGAACTGTGCCGGGCCCGCCGGAAAGGTACGGATTAATGCCAAGATTCTGGCCATGGCTTCCCGACCATAGCCTCGATGCTGGAATTGCTTGTCGATCATCAGCCGCAGGATACAATAGTTGCCTTCTGCGAGTGCCGGTTCTTCGTATCCGGTGATTCCATAAGTCAACATCACAAAACCCACCGGCTGCTCATCCGCATATATGGCAAATGGAAACGGATGCCCCCCGTTGGTCACAAGGACATAACACGAAGCTGCGCTTGACAGATTGGAGGCAACGAAGCGACACTGATCTTCTGAAACTTCCAGGTTAAATATGGCACGCCGGTTTTCCAACGTGATCTTTCTGAGCGTTATCATAGGTCGTCTCCCATCAACACGTATCATTTAGCGCCGCGCGGTCGCATCATTAACATACAACTTCCCCCAGAAAAGGTATAGACTGATAATCATTTTTTTTATATACTATGATGTCTCCATGTCTTTTTTAGGGTTCTCATTTACGATTAGCTAACCGGCACTCATTGTGCCGGTTTTTTTATTTTTAACGAACGCAAGGTGAGTGGAACCAAAAAAGACAAGAGCACGCGTCTCTTGTCTTTTTTGTCATCTATTTCGGCACATTCATCATTAGCTGCAGCAAGTTGTAAACGACTTGCGCACTTTCGGCGCGGTTCATCGCCGCTTGCGGTTCAAAACGTTCATTCGTACGGCCTTGGATGAGACCCAGCGCGTAAGCTGCTTGCACCGCCTCCTGCGCCCAGGCTGGCTCATTCACCATATCGACGAATACTGGCTTCTCTGCAGTGACGGCTTCACCAGCAGCTGCGTTGGCTGCTGCTATACGCTGAGCCCTTACGATCATAGCCGCCATCTCTTGGCGAGTAATGTTTGCTTCCGGTGCGAAGCTATCGGCACTGACACCGTTCACGATGCCTGCTTTTACAGCTCTGGCCACGTCGTGAGCATACCAATCCTGCGCTTTCACATCCGCAAACGTATTGCCTGCTTCTTCCGTCATCCCGAGCAGGCGAATCAGCAACGCAGTGAATTCTGCGCGAGTGACGTCCCTCTCCGGTGCGTAATTATGCTCGTTCACACCTTGTACCAGATGTCTGGCCGCCAATACCTGAATTTCATCCGCCGCCCAGTGGCTTGGTGCTACGTCAGCAAAGGACTTCCTAAATTCAAGTACGGCATATTTGCTGAAATGGTTCACCGAAGCGGTAAGCCGTCCGTTCTCCCATTTCCCGCCGATATACGTAAGCTCACCAGAATCGCTGATGTAGTAGATGCCGACTAGCCTGTGATCTGCCGAGTCCGCAACATCCAACGTCAGCGTAACAGGCTCGCTAAAGCTTGGCAGTTTGCTGGACTTACCATCCTTAGTCTTCACTTCCAAGGTAAACTCCAGCACGTCGCCGGCTGTCTCGATGGATGCGCTGTTCTGCCGACCCGCTTGATTCAACGTTAACTGCATCCCACTACCTGACACGGATGCTACACCAATCATAATGGTGCTATCCGCTCGCTGGTCCTCAGGTATGAGCCCGAGCAGCTTGCTCAATACAACCTTAGGAATTTCAACTGAAGCTTGTTCAGTCTTCACCGTGACCGACGGCTTCAATTGCAGCAGCTCTAACACGGAACTCGGCAGCTCCAACTTCGTCTTGTCGCCCTTTAGCTCAACTGCTTCACCGGCCTTCAGCTGTTCCTCAAGCTTCTTCAACTCGTCGGATTTCACCGGCGGATTAACCGAGTCCGGCTGTGACTGTGGTTCCGAGCCTGAACCCGGTTGAGGATCTGGGTCAGGGTCAGGATTGCTCGGCGTATATGTAACCCTCAAGGCATACGTCGCTTTTAATTCGCCGTAAGTGGCCGTGATGACGGTACTGCCAACTGCACGAGCTGTGACGATACCGAGATGATTGTCAACGGAAGCGACTTCCGGTTGACTGCTCTCATACGTTACCCCTTCCGTCAATATTTCGATACTGCCGCTGGCATAAACCGCTTCCGTTACAGAACCCCCGCTTCTGCCAACTTCCAGCACTGAAGGTCCGCGTACCTGAATCGCCTTCGCCGTATCCAGCACCGCTACCACGCTGTCTGCGTACACATCTGCGTTCACACTTGTAGCACGCACAACCGCGGTGCCTAATCCAATCGCATGGACGATCCCATCATTTGTCACCTCAACGACATTGGGAGCCGTCGAGTTGTACACCGACCACGTCACCGAACGATCCTGTGCCGTCTCCGGCAGTACTGTTGCTTCCAGCTTGACGGATCCGCCCAACGGTAACTGAACCTCCGGCTTATTGATCATGACGGACTGAGCGGTGTCAGCTGCTTTCCGAGGCAGGGTAAACCGATCCACTAGACGGCCGCCAACCGTTTTCGTTACAACTGACATTTCATCACCGGCTGTCTCCACCGTTACGTACATTTGCGTTTGCTCACCGTCGGTGAATTGCGTCCATGGCTTCGGCACTAAATCGTAAAACTTTGGCCCCGTCGACCCTGCCGTCACATAAGCCGTACCTTCCCCGGCAGCAACCGGCTGATTGTTCTTCATGTAACTGCGCAAATAAATGTGATCGTGTCCGTTCAGTACCAGGTCCACCTTAAACTCATCGAACACCGGCGTCCACTGCTCGCGTGTTTCCACCGTATCATAAATGCTGCCGTAGGGGCCACGGTGGAACATGACGATTTTCCACTTCTTGTTCGTCGCCGCCAGATCTTGGCGGAGCCATGTTCTTTGCTCGTCATATTGGTATTCGCTATTCAGAACAACAAAGTGTGCATCCTTATAATCAAAGGAAAAATGAGTACCCTTGAGCGTATCCAATCCGTTCCCCGGCTGATTGAAATGTTGCATAAAGTCGCTGATGCCCTTCGTTCCCGTAACCTCATGGTTACCGAGCACGGACACCAAAGTCGTCTTCATCAGCGAGTCCTTTACCTTGTCAAAGAACATGTTCCATTGCGCTTCCAAGTGACCGGAGTCGACCATGTCGCCGGCATGAGCTATGAAATCGGCTTCCGGATGCTCCGCCACCGCTTTATTCAAAGTAGCCGCCCACTTGTCGTAGCCAGCGCTGTCCGCCGCCTGTGAGTCGCCAAAGAACACAAACTTCAGATGATCATCGCTTTCCGGCGCAGTCGTGAACGAACCTTGGCCGCTTACAAAGCCGTTGCTACCGTTACCAACCCGGTACACATACGTCGTTCCCGGCTCCAGACCGTTAAACGCCGCTTTGTGCACACGAACAGTACCGATATCATACGTGACGAACAATGAGCTGTCGCCCTCCACCTTCGTCACCCCTGCCTGATCGAAGCCGGTGAACCCGTCCTTCTTCGCCAGCTCCACTACCGTGTCCTTAACGCTCGGATGCGTATGCCATGTAAAGCCGCGCTCGCGCTTTGGATCGGCGCCCATACTCACGTTCACGTTGTACGGCGTCGTCGTACCGAACAGCCTCGAAACCGTCAACGTCATCACGGGGCTGTAGACGGAATCCTTCACCGCTTGGATGTTATACGTCTTCAGTGCCCCAGTCAAGTCGGTCAGTGTCAGCTTGCCGGCACCGTTCGCGGTACCTCGCTCCACCCCGTCAACCAGCAGCTTAGCCCCGGAGGCTGCCGCCCCGGTCACATCCGTTACTGTAAAGTTAGTCGGGCTCCCTTGCACGACGCCAAGTTCATCCCACCCGACCTGCAGGCCGTATTTAATAACCACCTCGAGCGGTAGTCCGAAGAATGGCCAAGCGCGGCTTGGATCCGACGCCAGCTTGATGGTGCCCGATTGGAATTGAATTACGTGCTTACCGACGGCATCAGACTTCACACGGAATTGCAAGCTGCCAAGCACATCGGAATCCGTCAGCGTAACGCTATTCAACCCTGCAAATGTAATTTTGGCTGTACCGGCAGCAGAGTCCATCGACGCTTGCGCCTGGCTTCCGTTCAGCTTGCCGCCGGGAATGAACTGCAGCGCCTCCACCTTAGCCGGATCGAGCTTGAATTGCAATTCGCCGCCTCCGATGAGTCTGACATTGCTGCCTTTGATATCCACCGATTACGTGCCTCCGGCATTCGTTACCGCGGGGGCGCTGTATTGGAATTTGGCTGAGCCGGTATCCACGTTGAAGGTCCATTCCTTCTCCGTACGATTGCCGGACAAGTCGCGGACTTGGATCTTGGCCTTATGTAGGCCGTCCACCAGTGGTACGTCAACCTTGTGCGCTATCCGTCCTTCGGGAGGGTACAGCGTATGCGCCACCGGACTGTTATCAATGAAAAATGCAATCTTCTCCGGATCAATCAACGTGGTACCTGGATGCTGCGTACGATCGTACCCGGCATCCTCAGCAATTGCTCGAATGTTAGGAAGGTTCGTGGTGATCGTACTGCCCTCTGCTGGCTCTAGATTTTTGATAATAGGAGGTTCTATGTCGTCAGTTGCAGGCCCGTAAAGAGCTCGAATGTTATCAACATAGATAGCGCCAGCACCCTTTACCTTGGCGGCCGTAGCCATGAGCCGAACCGGCATGTCCAGCTTCAGCCCCGGAGTTAAGCCGGCAGGCACGTCCGCCTCGACATATTTCCAGCCTTTCCAGTTAACGCCTGTCACTTCGTCCGTGAAGTTGATCGGCGTTCCGCTCGCTGTGCCATCCTTCGCACGTAATTGCGATCGCAGCCAGTAGCCGCTGCCGTCACCGTACACCCACATGCTAATTTTCTTCGGATAACCAGGGATCACAATATAGTTCGATGCATTCGTCGACTGCAAGTACACACCTGAAGTGCTCGGTTTCCCTGTAAAATCATATTCCAGCTTCAACGCCTTCGTCCCGAATCGCACAAATTCATCTTCGGTCGTCATGCTGACTACTGCTTTATTGTAGCTGGCTCCCGCCGTCGTCAGATATTTGCTGAGATCCCCTTCGAAATCCTCCAAAATAACCGGTGGCGTTCCGACATTAACATTCATAGAGGTTTCTACGGATCCGTATTTAACGAAAATTTTGCCGCTCTTGCCGCTCTCACTTGTCGCCTCCAGCACACCGTTCGCATCGATCGTCCCGATGTCGCCCTCCACTCTCCATTCAAACAGGCGATTCTCCGACACGATCTGCTGTCCATTGCGAAGTGCCTGTACCTTCAATTGCACGGAGGCAGCGGTATCTATTGCCTTTTCCACATCCGGAAACTTCAGTTCCGTCAGCTCCGTGACAACCTCCACCGTGCCTGAACCGATTAGACCACCTGCTGTTACCTGGATCGGTGCCATACCGGCCTTCGTGCCAGCGGTAAACACGCCTGCCTCATCAATGCTTCCGTATTCCGGATCGGCGGACCAGCCGGGCGGACCAGCTGGCATGTCGGCAGGATGACCTGCCGCATCCACCGCCGCCGTCTTGAGCGGCAGCTTCGTGCCTGCCAGAATGCGCTCCAACTGCGGCTGCACGACCAGCTTGGCCGCCGCACCCTCTGAGGCTTTGTTCACAAGTAACAGTGAATTGCCGGTTAACCGCTCGCCGCCGTCAGATGGCGTATTGAGAAGCTTAAATTTCGATTCGCCGGGCAGTCTAGCGATGAAGGTCGAGGAGCCGCCGCCGTCGAGGTTAATTGCATTCACGACCCCCATGTTCTTCAAGATACCGCCGAGCTCGGACGTTTCTACCCCTTCACTGAAGCCCGGCTGACGCCCGTCGATCTCGATCATCACAACGGTCCCGTCCGCTTTCGAGCCGATTGCCGTACGAGGGTGAATACCTGCGGGCGGTACATTGCTCAATACGTTGCCGTTCTGCATCAGTAGGTACCCGCTCATAGCGGTTTTAACGTTCTCGAACCCTGCCGGGAAGTTAAAATTTGCCGTAATCTCATCGCCGGCTTGAAGCCCGGCAAGAACTGGTCTTGCCGTTCCGCTTGCCGATAACACGACTTTTCCCGCTGTGAGTGGAGCGTTCCCCGCATCTTTCCGCACTTCCGTTACCTTCAACTTCATCGTTTGACCGCTCTTCACTTCTCCTTCGAGCACGTCGAGCACCACTTCGTCTCCGAACTCGTTCGTCTTCGTTGTGTCGGCATAGTCGTACGTGTATAAAACCAGTTCATCATTCCCGCGATAGCGGTTAATATGCGTGATATTGCTTGTCGCTCCATGAATGGTTAGCGTGCGAGTTAACTGTGGATTAGACACATAACGCGTCGTACCATCGTAATCCATAAGGAAGACTGCGTAATTCGAGTCCGGTGTATTGAGGATCTTACCGTCTCCCATGAACAAACCGCCAGGCACTCCGGAGCCGTAACCACTCAAATCATAGAAATCACCATTAACGCCAGCAATTACCCGTTGTCCCGGTTTATCGTAATATTTGGCCATCTCAGTGACCCCTTGCATCCCATATACTTTGCCGCCTTTGGTGCCTGCTATCAGTTCCAAGTTCGGATCAGTCGGATTGAACTCCACACTATGGACCTTTTCCAAACCTCTGGCCATCTTCAAGCTATACCAGTTGTAAGTCACATTTGGCGCAATATCCATGCTTCTTGTGTCCAGTACTTGTGCGGTCGACGGTTCGTTGTCGACAGCTTGTACTATCTGCAGCGGAACTAGCATGGCAAAGACCATACTTAAGCTGAGCAGGACATGGAGAATTCTTCGGCTCGTCTTTCTCATTTTCTAGCTTTCCTCCTGTTTCATTGGGATCCTGTCGGGGCGCTTCTATGTTGATTGTCTGAAACTTTGTTTCACACTCCGAGTATATTTCCAAATTATAATTTCAGTTTGTAAGAACCATTCGAGTTTTGTATTAACATTTTGAAAATTTCTCCATGCTTGCGGCACAAATAGAAAAAAGCCACATCGATCGCAACCTGTCTAGTCACGAGTCTTGTGGCTTACTGTGATATTATTCTTTCAATTTCACCAGCTGCTCTGGTTGGTGTATGCTCACTCTTTCAACCACGCGTTAGCCAGCGCGATCGCGCCTCTCGCCGCAGCGGTGTCCGCCAAAGCATTAAGCATAACGAAATCGTGAATGATGCCTTGAAAGCGGACCGCCGTAACGCGAACGCCTGCTTCCCGCAGCTTATTGGCATAAGCTTCGCCTTCGTCGCGCAGGACATCGGCTTCGGCCGTAATAATCAAGGCTTCCGGGAGTCCCGCCAACTGCGCTGCGGTTGCTCGCAGCGGTGCGGCATAGACGTCTTCTTTGTCGCTCGGCTTCGCCGTGTATTGCTCCCAGAACCAAGCCATACCGTCTTGCCGCAGGAAATAACCGGTTGCGAATTCCTTATAGGATTCCGTATCCAGGCTCGAATCCGTCACGGGATAGAAGAGCAGCTGTTTGTGAATCCTTGGGCCTCTGCGCGCTTTGGCCATCAGCGTTATGGCCGCCGTCATATTTCCGCCAACGCTGTCCCCGGCAACATAAAGGCGGTCCGTATCGAAGCCGTTTTCTTCGCCGTGATCGGCAATCCATTGCAGGACGGCATAAATTTCTTCGATAGCCGTGGGATATTTCGCCTCCGGCGAAAGGCTGTAGTTCGGGAAGACGACGCACGCTTCCGTTCCGACCGCCAGCTCGCGGATGAGCCGGTCATGCGTATGCGCATTGCCGAATACCCAGCCGGCGCCGTGAATGTAGAGTATGACCGGGAGCTTGGCCGTTACGTTTTCCGGGCGCAGCAGCCTGATCGATACATGACCGCTTGGACCGCCTTCGATCACTTTGTCCTGAATCTCGACCGGCAGCTTCTTGATATCTCCGGACTGGACAGCATCGACGGTTTCGCGCCCTTTGTCCGGACCTAGATCAAATAAATAAGGCGGATTCTCCGTATCTTTTGCAAATTTCAGTGCGGCTTCTTCCAGTACAATTTTCTGCGTCATCAATAACAACTCCTTATGAAAGGATTCATTTGGATTCATGCCTACAGGTATATATAACCAGTAAATCAGATCGCAAAACCGAGAGGCGTCGTTATAGATAGGGGTATGCCCACACGTAAAAAAGCGCGCTTCAACAGAGCGAGCGCTTAACTTTTAAAGATTTTGACCAAAAATACGTGCCCATTCCAATTAAAGTCATCAAACCGCCTAAGAACTGATAGAAAGTAATGGTTTCACCTAACAATAGATACGCAAGAATTATGGCTAAAACAGGTTCTCCAATAATCCCCACCGAAACGGTCGTTGCCCCAATGGACTTTAACAATAAGTTGAACAAATACTGGCCGAAAATCGTTGGAATGATGGCAAGCAGCAAGAAATAAGTCCATTCCGAGGAGTCGTACTTCGTTAACGAGTAATGATTAAGCAAGTTGTAGACGAACATGACGATGCCGCCAATTAAAAAAACGAGCACGCTGTACACATTTGCATCCATCTTATGGCTTGCCTTCTGCCCCGCCAACAGATAGGCGGAAACGAAAAGCGTGCCTATTAACGATAAACCGTCCCCCATTAGCGCTTCTCTCGAAACCCCTATGTCACCCCAAGCTATGAGGATTGAACCCAAGAGCGCAACGATCAAGCAGCTGATGGTCAGCAGATTGGCTTGTTCCTTGAACCAAAAGTATGAACCCACCAACACAAATAATGGCTGCAACGACAAGATGACCATGGAGCTTGCAACGGAGGTATAGACCAAAGATTCCATCCAGAATAAGAAGTGTAGCCCTAGGAAAAGACCGGCAAGAAGTACAAGAATCCAATCGTTCTTATTCATGTTTAAGGAACAAAGCTTATCCCGGCGCACAAAAAAGAGCATGATGAGGACGGAAATAAACAATCTGTACATCCCCGCTACCGAAGTAGGTGTATCTGAAAATTTGATCATGATGGACGAGACGGAAACGGACAATATACTGATTAGTAACAAAATAAACGGATGAGAAGGTAACGAAGATTTGTTAAATTGAACCATTGATCCTCCAAGCGACGATACAATACTTGTGCACAGCATTGTAAGAGTAAGCCTAGGCTGGATATAATAATATCATCATCAACGTCGATTTAGTGTAATAATATCTCTACTTTATATCGAAATATCGTCTAACGAAGGAGACCCTCCCTTGAAAAAGCAATTACACGAGGATATCCAGTATCCTGACGAAGCTTTTCCGTACATCATGTACACACATACGAATCATGGATCTGTTCCTGAAGGCCGAGGAGTGAACGATCTGCATTGGCACGAAGAATTACAGATTACTATGGTGACCAAAGGGAGATTAACGATACGAATCAACGGAATTGATTATCGATTAGACAGGGGCGAGGCCATTTTCATCAACAAAAGTGTCCTTCACATTGTTACACATCTGATGCCTGACGGCGAATATGTCAGTTTTAATTTTCCGGAGAAGCTGCTCGCCTTTTATTCCGATAGTGCGATGGAACATAAGTATGTTCGCCCTTTTACCAATTCTTATATATTGTCCTACGAAATTAAAGGCGTATCGGAGTGGCAAAAGCAAATCCTGCAAATCCTGTGGTCTATGAAGGAAGCCTTCGAAACGAAAGCAAACTGGGGATGGCAGTACGAGGTTTCCATCAAAACGGTTCAGTTATGGTTGATTCTTATATCTCATCTTTCTTTATCTTCCGAAGAGCCCTCTAAGCAAAGCAGACTCCAGCAAGAAAGATTGCAATTAATGCTTAGCTTTATTCACCAAAACTATACAGACCCTCTAACCTTGAAGGAAATTGCAGACGCAGCCCATTTGAGTGTTTCCGAATGCACTCGCAGCTTTAAGAAAAGCATTCAAATGACGCCTTACTTCTATCTAGTTCAGTACCGTATTAAACGGAGCTGCGAGCTGTTGGCATCTTCGGAGTATACGATATCCGAAATTGCCCGGAGAGTCGGGTTCAATCACGTGAACCATTTTATCCAATCTTTTAAGAAACATCGTAACATGACGCCGAAGGAATTCCGCAACATCCGAAATTGATCGGACTACCTAATAAAAAGACGGCAGCTGAGACGTGAAACAAAGTTCTCGCTGCCGCTCTTCTTATGATCTTCGCCTAACTAACCTAGCCTCTTACTTCCACGAATGAAGGCTCCCCTTGAGCTTCGTACAGGTATACGCCCCCCGCGGTGACCGGGAACTCGATGAACGCCGAGCCGCTGATTCGCACCTGGCAGCTGCCATCGCGCTGCGCCTCGATGCGTGCAGTCTGTAATTGACCGTTCGTCCAACTCAGCTCAACGGTATAGCCGCCCCGAGCCCGAAGACCGCTAATTTGGCCATCCTGCCAATCGGGAGGCAAGGCAGGCAAGAGATGGAGCTCGCCTTCGTGACTTTGGAGGAGCAATTCCGCGATCCCCGCTGTACCGCCGAAATTACCGTCAATCTGAAAGGGCGGATGATTATCCAGCAAGTTCGGCAAGGTAGATTTCCTAAGAAGCTGCTGCAGATGTTCACCGGCTTGTTCCCCGTCCTGCAGCCGGGCCCAAAAGTTGATTATCCATGCACGGCTCCAGCCCGTATGACCGCCGCCGCTGGCCAGCCTTCTCTCAAGCGTTACTCTGGCTGCATGGGCCAGCTCCGGCGTTCCGTTTAGGCGGATTTCATTCCCGGGATGCAGTCCGAACAAGTGAGAGATATGACGATGGCCAGGCTCCGCTTCGTCGTAGTCGTGAATCCATTCCTGGATTTGCCCATGCTTGCCGATTGTCGTCTGAGGCAAACGGCTGGATGCCCCCTCCAACTCCAGACGGAAATCTTCGTCGGTCGCGAGAACCTCCGCCGCTTCCTTACAGGCTCCGAATAACGCGCGCAGCAGTTGATTATCCATCGTTGCGCCATACGTGAAGATCCCGGGCTCACCATTTGGCAATACATACGTATTCTCCGGAGATATGGTAGGACATGTGACGAGATCGCCTTCAGGGCTTTCCACCAGAAAGTCCAGCGCGAATCTGGATGCCTCTTGCAAGATGTGATACCGCTTCGCAAGAAATTCCTTATCGCCCGAGAACTGATAATGCTCCCAAACATGAAGCGCTAACCAAGCCAGCCCGAGCGGCCAATATGTTGCAGGGATCCATGTGTCTTGCGGCGCGCTGTCCGCCCATAAATCTGTGTTATGATGCGCAGCAGCGCCCCTGCAACCGTACATGACACTGGCCGTTCGCCGGCCGGATTGAACCAGCCTCTCGATCAGGTCAAAGAGCGGTTCATGCAGCTCAGCCAAGTTACAAGGCTCCGCCAGCCAATAATTCATCTGCAGGTTAATATTGATCGTGAATTTGCTGTCCCAGCTTGGAAGAAATTCACGATTCCAGATTCCCTGCAAATTCGCCGGCAATGAACCCGGTCGGCTGGAAGCGATGAGCAGATACCGTCCATAGTTAAAATATAACGCGAGGAGTCCGTTGTCTCGCTTCCCTGTTTTTATGCGTTCCAGTCGTTCGGCGGTGTCCAGCTCTCTGAGCTCTTCGTCACCCGTCAAGGTAAAGCGCATCCGTTCGAACAACCGGGCGTAGTCCTTACGGTGGTCCTCTTCAACGCTTTGGAACCCTTTTGTCACCGCCGCTTCCACACGCTCCAAGCAATACGCTTCCGGATCGCTGTGGCGATAAGTTGTTGCCCCTGCCAGATAGAAGAGGACTTCATCCGCATCTTGGACAACCAGATGCTCGCCTATGGCTTGCAGGCTGCCCCCCGAAGTTGTGCAGCGAAGTACGGCACGATAATCCACCCCGCCCTCGCCTCCGCTGTTTCCGCGCATCGCGAGCGTGTCGTTCCCGATCTTCTCGATTCGTTCGACATATCTCCATTTCGCCCGGGAAAGTCGTGCATGTACTGTAAGCGCACCTGGCCGGTCCGCAGTCAGGCGAACGGCAAGCACCTGGTCCGGGCAGCTGATGAACAGCTCACGATAATAGGTCGTATCATTCATCTTGAAAGATACCCTGGCCTTCGCTTCCGACAAGTCCAATTCGCGTACATATGGCCCAGCGTCCCCACGCTGCAAATCGGGAAACGTCAGCAGCAGATCACCCAGAGGCACATAATGCCTTTGGGTCTCCGGAAGCCCTGTCAATGCCAGCGCCGCCAAGCGCTCCGCTTCCTTCGGACGACCGGCAAAGACGAGTTCGCGAATCCGCGGCAAATACGCTGCGGCGTCGGGGTTGTGTCTATCGCGCGGACCTCCATACCAAAGCGAATCCTCATTGAGCTGAATCCTTTCGTTATGCACGCTGCCGAACACCATTGCGCCTAACCTTCCATTGCCAAGCGGCAGTGCCTCGTCCCATTCCACTGCTGGCTTGCGAAACCATATCCTTCTTTCGACATCTAAGCTCACGATGATTCCTCCCCCACCGATCCTGATTTATTCGGAAACACTTGTCATAGAGAATTGATCAAAATCCGCGAAGCCCCCAGGAGTACTCCCTGTTTGGGCGAACAGCCCTACCTTCGCGCCCACCCACTTGCTTACGGTCGCTTGAAATGCAGGCAGATCGATAAGCTCGTAGCTGTGACCGTCCAGGCTGTATTGGAATGTGCACGCCGCTCCCGGTTGGACGTTGACACGCATCGATATCTCCTGACCGGCAATTGTGCGCCGCCATTTGACCGTATGCCCGTCTTGATTCCCTTCGAGCAGCTGAAGCTCCGGTCCTCCCTCCGCACTCTTCGTATAGATCAAAGCCGCATAGCTGTATCCGAATACGATAAGTCCCGCCTGATCGCCATAGTTCAAGCCGGTTCCATCCACACGGACCGTTGTCTCGAACGTTAGCGCAGGGAACTTCTGCAAGAGCAGGGAAGGCGCCTGATACATGGAAGAGGTCCCCTCGGGCAGGGGTTGCGCGAATAACCTCAGCCAGCCCGGCCGTTCCGCCAGGGAGTGCCAGCCTTCTTCAGGGTTAGCCTGCCACTGCCACTGCAAACCCAGCTGTTCCTCATCGAACCCGTCTGAACCTGCCGGCACACAGATCGGGTATTCGCCGCCGACATTCGGCTTTCGGAAGTTGAGAACGGGCTCGCCTATGCCATCCCCGTCGAGGTCAACCCCCATTGTTGGCCAATCATTCGCCGACCAGTTCATTGGCTGCAGGTGAACGATTCTGCCATAAGCGTCTTTGTGCTGAAAATGGATAAACCAGGATTCGCCGGATTCGAGCTCCACCCAGGCGCCCTGATGCGGACCGTTGATCACGGTATCCCCCTGGTGCAGCACAATCCGATCCTCATACGGACCGAATGGATGGGATGCGCGCAGCACGGTTTGCCAGCCTTCTTCAACGCCTCCGGCAGGTGCGAACACGTAATAATAGCCATTCCTTTTGTACATCTTCGGTCCTTCAATGGTCGGATGACGGTTGGGGTCATCGATGATGACAACGCCTTCATCTAGAAGCTGCTTGCCGTCCGGAGACATGCGCCGTACGCGAAGCCGATGCTTGATGCCGCTCCGGCTCTGCGCATAGGCATGCACCAAGTAAGCATCCCCGTTGTCGTCCCAGAAAGGGCAAGCGTCGATGAGCCCTTTGCCTTCATAAACAAGGTGAATCTCCGACCAGTTTCCGGCAGGATCATCGGCGGTCGTCATGAAAATCCCGACATCGGGGTCACCGTAAAATATCCAAAATTTATCGGCGTGAAACCGGATGCTCGGCGCCCATACGCCATTCCCGTGCTGCGGGCGATCGTATCCGCTCAGCGGCATACGCGGTATGGCGTGATTGATTAAACGCCAATTGACAAGATCTTTGGAATGAAGGATCGGCAGTCCCGGCAGATGACCGAAGCTGGATGCCGTCATATAGAAATCGCTTCCGACTCGAACGACGTCGGGATCGGAATAGTCCGCATGGAGAATCGGATTGGTGAACGTACCGTCGCCCTGGTCCGAAACCCATGGCAACCGTTCCTTCGGCATGTTGAAAGTAGTCAATGCTCTCACTCCTTCATGATTAAGGGGTGCTGCTTGTATTCGCTCGGGCTCACCCCTGTATACTTCTTGAATACTTTGGAGAAATAGGCGCGGTCGGAATAACCGAGCATATACGCCGTATGTTCCGCCGTTTCACCTTTGGCGAGCAGCCGCTTCGCTTCCTCCATTTTGATTAAATGCACATAATCGGTAAAGTTCTGACCCGTAAGCTTCTTGAAATAACGCGAGAAATAGCTGGGATTCAAGTGCAAGTGCCTCGCGATATCAATGGACGTAATGTTTCTGTAGATGTGCTCGCGGATGAAAGCATGAATCGCTTTGATATCAGGGTTTGTCTCACAGGTCTCCGCTGAGGTCGCCGATACGTCCTGTAGAAGACGCTCCGAATACCAACGCACGATCCGAGCAGCCTCTTCCAGGCGGACCGTATGCGCGATATCTTCCTGAATGCCCGCAGGCACGGAACGGCCGAACCGAATACTTACCTCTTGTACGAGCCGGATCAGCCACTCCTTCGTCTTCGCTGCGTCCTTAGAAGCTATGCGCATGGCCCTCTTCATGTTCCCCAGATAAATGTGCGCTAAGGACTGATTCCCATCGAGGAGTGATTCGATCCATTTCGCCGAAAGCGCCTCAAGTCCGAGGCTTGCATCCGCTTCCGGTGAATGCCCGCTATTCATCAAGGGCCATGGAGTGTCCTCATTCCGGCTGTCCATGTCATACAGCCGATCATGGAGCTCCTTCACTTTCCCTAGTAAGCCGCCCAAACCGGCAAGCGAGCTCGTATCCTCCCCAATCGACGCATAGCCGTCCACTCTTAAGAACTCCCCCAGCTTCTCCCGGAGCTGCGGGATGAATCGCTCCAGCGAGGCTTTGGCGGCAGCCGGATCCCCTTCGCAGGAAATCGCCCACAATCGCTGATCCTTAGCCATAAATATCGTAATGCCCGTTCCGGCCGCCAACTCCAAAGCAATGTTATAGGCGGCATAATGGACCAATTCGAGGTTCTTCCGCTCATATGTTTCCAAGAGATCTCCTTGGTCCACATGAAACGATGCTGCGCCGAAGCACGAGCCGGTCCAATCGATGCCCAAGCGCCTACCTTGTTCAAGCAGCCCTGAGGGATCCGAGGTATGGGACAATTCATGGAAAAATTGCTGAAGTAAAATGTCTTTATTGCGCGCCAAGTCGCTCTTGTACGCCATTTGCTCCAGCTGTTCCTGCTCGTTCGAGAGCTTGGATATCGCCTTCTCCAAGCTTTCCGTTATTTTCTCCGGGCTAAGCTCATCCTTCACGACATAATCGTCCGCATCGATCCGCAGAGCTTCCTTGACGAATTGGAAATCTTCGTGGCAAGTCAGGAAGATGACGCGAAGCTGGGCGTGCATGCCGCGAAACTGGCGCGCCAGCTCCATGCCGTTGCCGTCCGGTAAGCCGATATCCGTAATTAAAATATCCGGCAGCGCCGCTTCATAGCGTTCCTTCGCATCGGCTGCCGAGTAAGCTTCGGCGCATATGCGAAGCCCTAACGCTTCCCAGTTAACCAGCTTGCGTATATATTCTACGACGGGTACGTCGTCGTCAATCAGCATCACCTTAAACATCGGCGTAATCCTTTCCTTCGAATTCGTTCCATGGAATATACAAGACGGCGGCGAAGCCTCCATGTGTTCGCTGTCTGACAAGCAATCCGGCGTTATCGCCAAACGTCAGCTTTAAACGGCGCATGGCGTTATACATCCCGACTCCCCGCTCGCCGACCTGCTCCACCTCATTCTCCAGCTCCCGATTCAATGCCTCTGCCGTTTCGGGAGCCATCCCCTTCCCGTTGTCCGCCACCTGAATGGAGAAGCCGCCCTCCGCTTCCTGGACCGTCACTTCAATTCTCGGTTTGGGGGTCGAATGGCTGAACCCGTGAATGATGCTGTTCTCGACCAAGGGCTGAAGCAGCAGCCGTGGAACGACAACCTTGCGGCTCCAATCGGGGATATCGATGATGAGTTCGATCGGCAAGCGGTTCCGCATACGCATGATGGATACATATTGACCGAGCAGCTTGCACTCATCGGCCAAGGTTAGCGGCTCATGCACGCGCAAATGGGCACGAAGCAAGGCCATTAAAGAGTCGATCGTCTCACTATGCACCTTATCTCCCTCAATGGCCAAATTGCATTTGATAGAGTTGAGCGTATTCAGCAAAAAGTGCGGTTGAATTTGCGAGAACAAGGCATAGAGCTCGATGGTTCGCTTCTCTTCCTGCTCCGCTTCAACCTTGCGGATCAGCGCATTGATATTATCCAGCATGCTGTTGATCGATTGGCCCAAATTCGAAATTTCGTCCTGCCCTTCGGCATGATACCGGATCGAGCTGTTGCCTTCTCCGTATTGGGAAGCGATTCGCATCAGCTTCTGGATCGGCTTGTTCAGCCCTTTCGCGATGACGCCGGACATGAACAGGAATACGAACATGACGATACACACGGCCATAATCAAATACCAGAATCGCTGCGTGACATCCCCGGTCGCTAAGCCGGCATTGATATCATAGGTTAGAGTCCAGGACGTACCCGGCACCGCTGTTGTCTCTCTCATCCAGCCGTCCGCAGGACCGTCGGATAACGATAGCGGGCTGCTGTCCATGCCTGCGATCATCGACCCGTCCGCCTCGTACAAGGTAAACACGCCATCCCCCGCGTTGCTGAACAGCCCTTGGAAGTAAACGTCCGGAATACCGACGAAGAGCGTACCCAAGACAAGGCCGCGGAATGGATCATAGACCGTTTTCTTCACAAACAGATAATAAGACGCGCTGAAAACATCCCCGTAACTGCTGCCCCGCTCAGCCCGGAACCAGCGGACAATGCCTGTGGAGGCTTCTTCTTCCGTCAGATGTTCGAAGCGGCTGTCTTTCCGAAGCATAGCGGCATCGCGACCATTCAAGGTGCCGATGATGGGATAATGCGCGCGATTAATGAAAAATACACTAACGTGTGCCAGTGATAATTTGCCGGCTTGAAGAGCAGCGCTTTCATTCAGGCGGGTATACGTACGGTAACTCTCAAAACTATCGAAACCCTTCAAATTACTTAACTCTCTCAAACTGTCTAATAAACCGTTCGATTGCGAGGCCGAGTACTGGTTGACCGTATACGTAACGTCGTTAGCCGTTTTGGACAAGTCGCCGGCGAGAATCCCGATAATTCCTTTCATATTCATTCGAACGTTGTCCTCGTTCGCCTGCTTATTCGCGACGTAGGACAGCCCGGTTATGAACAGCAGGGGAATAATAAGGAACAGCAGCAGCGAAATTTGGATTCTGCGGTAAAACGATACGCGATACAGCCAGCTCAAAGCCAATCTCCATACCTCCAATAAAGCACTTTTCAATTATCATACATCATTCGGTGGGAAATAAAACAAGGAAAACGGCGAAATCGCCGATTCCCTGCACTGCTGATTACTTTTTATTCTGATTGATTATTTTCTGGCCTTCCTCCAGCATGAATTTGCGTGCTTCCTCATAAGAGGTGTTGTCCAGCATATATTTGTTCAGTCCGGCTTCAGCCACCTTCTTCAACTGCTGCTGATAGGGAACGCTGATGACGGAAGTGCCGACCGTCCGCACCCGATCGTTGAAGATCGCTGCATTCAATGCTTCGCTATTTACGAGATCCGTCTTGCCCTGCAGCGTTTTATCAAGCACCGCTTTGCCGTCCGCTTTCGTCCAGCCCGGAATCCATCCGCCCAAAGAAGCGCCTTCTGTTGTCGCGAATTTAATAAAATCAAATGCCGCTTCTTTGTTCTTCGAATTTTTGTGAATCGTAAAGAAGGATCCTGCAATGTTCGTTAAGCCCGGCTCGACATTCTTGGAAGAGCGCGGAAGCGGAGCGAACGTAATTTTGAAATCACGCGGATAGCTTTCCTTATTCAAGAAGGCTTCATCGAGCGAATACATCGGTATGGGCATCATGCTCGTCGTGCCGTTCATGAAATCCGTAGCCCAATGCTGCTTGGCGGAAAGGACATCGGCGTGCGGCCGAACCGACTTGTCTTCCACTTCCATCGCCCTCCGAAGTTTAAACCAATACTCGAAGCTCGGATCATCGAATTGCAGCGTACCGTCTTCTTTGAGCTGCGGATTTTTGAAATCCGTGTAAGCGATGATATTCGCGTATTCGCCGAAGGTGTGGAAATAGGCGCCGTACCGCCCCTCTTTGCTCATCTTCAGCTTCTTGGCATATTCCCTGAAGTCATCCCAGGTCCAGTCGGAAGGCGGCAAGGAGAGACCGGCTTCCTTCAAGTGGGTTTCATTCATAGCGACATACCAAAAGCTTGCGTTGGCCATCATGCCGTAGTGCTTCCCGTTATAGACCGGATCCCGGTAGAAATCCTTCTCCGGATTGATTTGATTGGCCTGATAGAATTCATCCAGCGGATACAGGACCCCGTTGCCGGCGCGTTCCGTCACGAACCCTTCGTTATTCAGGAAAAGAACATCCACCTGCTCGCCTGAAGCGGCAAGCACGTCGAACTTTTGCAGCATTTCGCGGCTATCGTTATTCTGGACAAGCGCCACATGCTCCACCTTCACATTTTTCCCCTGCGCATTATAGGCGTCGATGATCTTCATCAGCGGTTCGCCAGGCTCGCCTTTGTAAGCCGTGTACACCTTAATCGTCGTCGTTGCGCCTTTGGGCGCTGCGCTATTCTCCCCAGCTGCCGGAGATTGCGTGCCCCCGCTGCAGGCTGCCAGGAATAGACTCAAACTCAACATCATCGTCGTTGCGATTTTCTTCATTTCGGATCCCCTCTTCTCAACTGTCGTTAGCATCCTAAGCATAACTAATTTGTAAGCGATTGACCGTGTACTTTGTGTTACTGTTCTACGTGCATTTTTTTGACATGCCGGACGATGAGGATAATTACCCTTTGACCCCGCCAACCGTAATCCCGTTAATCACTTGCTTCTGCAGAATGACGAAGACGATAATGAGCGGTACAATTGCAGACACGGCGGCCATCATCATCAAAGAAACGTTATTGGAATACTCCTGGCGGAAAAATTGAATACCGAGCGGCAGCGGGAAAAGCTCCTTCGTAAACAAGAAAATCAACGGGTTCTGATAGTCGTTCCAAGTCCAAATAAACTTGATGATGCCTGCCGTTGCCAGAATCGGTTTGCACAGCGGCAGCATGATTTGGGCATACACCCGGAAATAACCCGCTCCGTCGATTTTCGCGGCCTCGATAAAATCGTTATGAACCCCCATCATAAACTGCCGCATGAGAAACGTGAAGTACATGGAGAAAGCTAGCATTAGAATCAAGCCCTCATGCGAATTGTACAACCCGAGCCATTTGATCATGATGAATCGCGGGACGAGCGTCGCTTGCTCCGGAATGATCATGAACGACATCATCAGGCCGAACATGACACCTTTCCCGGGAGTATGCAGCTTAGAGAAGGCAAAGGCCGCCATCGAGGAGAAGAGCAGCGTCGCAAGCGTCGCTATGATTGCAAGCTTCAGCGAATTCCAATAGAACAGGGAGAAGGGCACTTTCTCCAGCCATACTTTCTGGAAGTTGGAAATCCAATTCCAATTCGTTGGAATCCACTGGATCGGGTACGTCATCACGTCCCGTTCAATTTTGGCCGACGCCGAAAGCATCCAGATAAGCGGAACAATGAACATGACGGAGCATGCTCCGAAAATAACGGTTAATATCATTCTGTCGAGCTGTAATTTGTTGGCTTTCACTGTGGATTCCCCCTATTATGAACGTTTCTCTCGGGCTTGTACGACCCATGTCACAGATGTGACGGCGATGACCAGCAGAAACAACACCCAAGAGAGCGCGGAAGCATATCCCATATTAAAGTTAATGAAGCCTTCCTCATAGATCCGGTAAACGAGTACCGTCGAAGCGTCGTTCGGTCCTCCGTCCGTCAGAAACTTGATAAGGTCGAACACTTTGAATGAACCGATAATTGTCGTGATCGTAAGGAACAACGTGGTCGGTGCCAATAAAGGAACCGTGATGTACCAGAATTGCTGCGAGCCTGATGCCCCGTCGATCCGGGCGGATTCGTAGATGTCTTCCGAAATTTGCGTCAAGCCCGCAAGGAAGATAATCATCTGATAACCGAGCGCCTGCCAAATTGCGATAACCATGATGGCAATGAGCGCATACTGGGAATCGACGAGCCACTTGGGCGGATGCTCCATGCCGATTGCCATCAGAAATTGATTAATCGGGCCGCTTGACGGATGGTATAGAGCTGCCCAGACAGCGGCAATCGCGACTGTGGAACAAATATAAGGAATAAAGAATAATATTTTGAACAGATCTTTGGCATAAACCTTCGTGTGTATGAGAACTGCCATGATCATGGCGATCAAGAGCCCCATGGGCACCGTTACGGCCGTAAAGAACAGATTATGCTCCAACGCCTTCCAGAACTTGGTGTCGTCTACCATCTTCTCGAAGTTGGCAAAACCTACCCAATCCATCTCCTCAAAGCCGCCTGCAAGATTCCAGTTCGTGAAACTCAGAAATAACGAGAATAACAATGGGAATATGGCAAGCGTAACGATACCAACCGCCTCAGGTGCTAGGAATATCCACCCGATAACCGCCTCCTTCCTTTGTTGATTCCACCCTCTTCTCTTCTCTTTCCGCCTTACGGTTTCCATCCCCAATTCCATATGTTCTACCTCCTGATGGTCATCCTATTCGTTATCCTCATTATAGGGCTAATCGACAGGATTCGCGGTTCAGGATTTAGACTCGTTTTCGTGTATTATTTTTACCTAACCCTGTTCGTATGTGAAATCGGATGCGCCAAACCTCACAAAAAAACGACTGACAACGTCAGTCGTTTCCATGTGGGGATGTAATCAATCCGCTTTATTTACCTTAATTTCCGTCGTATGATTCTGGACATCCGATTGCAGCTTCACGACATAGGTACCTGTCTTGGCGGCTTTGAAGGGAATAGCTCCCGTCAGCTTCTCGTCCACTAGCACTTCTGTGCCGTCTGGCCCGAACAGCGTCAATTTCCTAACGGCAATTGCGGGAATGTCAGGCTCTGAACTCGTGTCGGTAGATTTCGATTGGGATTCCAACAGCTTTTTGAATCGCTCTTTCGCTTCGTCATACGGCTGCTCTTTCAACTGTTCGTTCGTGACGAGCGTATAGTCGCGCCCCTCCTCCAGCTCCAATTGATAGAAGATCCCCGCGATGGAGTTGCCCTTATACCCGGTCTTCCATTCACTTCGATCCCATCCGATTGCATAAGCCTTATCCATGGAGCTTCCATCCATGACAGTCAACGATACGGTTGTGTTCGCGGGGGCTGACAATCTGACGACACATTCGCAATTGAGCGTATATGCCTCTCCATGAAGTGCGGAAGTCGAGTAATCGATATTCGTCAACTCGTGTCCCGGTATATCCTTTACTTGGTAACCGTATCCATCCGGATAGATAACTCCTTTCTTCGGTGGAACCCATTCCGTACTCACCTGCACGAGTTGATAGCTGACCGCCCCTTTGGCTAGAACCATTAACGGATTGTCTGGATTTGCCACAGCTTTATAGTAGAGGCTTTCCCCCTTGGGAGATAGCTGCTCGGAGCGCCCTGCCTTCAGGTTGATCGGATGCTCCAGATCCAAGCCAACCTCAAGTAACCTGAGCGTAATCGCTCCCTTCTGCCCATCCGTGCGTATCTTGCCATGAATGAGCCCGTCGGACCCTGGCGTGACTTGCATAGTACTGACATATCCTTGATTCAAGACGGTCCCATCCGCATTCGATAACTCCATATCAAACACAGACTGATGATCTCCATGCACGTCCAATTCATATGTCCGATGCTGCTTCAGCTCTGCCTGGACGTATAAGGTCTCACCTGGTTGAACATGGACTGTGACTTCTTTCATTGTGGGATCAAGAATCCAAGCGTTCTCTCCCCGTGCGCCATTGGAACTCGTCACACTGGCTCCGGCTGACGACTTCCCTTGTTCCCGAGCCTGCAGGGTAAGGCTGAGCAGCGCTGCGGCCTCCCCTCGACTTAGAGGAGCCTGCCTGTCGACCAGCATCGACTGCAGCGAGGCGGGAAGCACTTCACTGCGAATGAAGGTAAGCGCCCCTCCAGCCCAATCCTGCTCATTCTGCTGCACAGCATCCGCCGCAAACAGCCTGCTTAGCATGACGGCTGCATCCTGCTTGCTGACATCCTGCTTTGGCGAGAAGCTTACCTCGCTCGTCCCCTGGATAATCCCGCTTCTGTATGCGGATAAAATATAAGGCCTCGACCACGCCTCCGTGCAATCCTCAAAAGGAATGCCGCCGTCAACCGCAGGCAAACCGAACACCATCACGACGAGCTTGGCGAATTGCTCCCTGGTTAGCGGCGAATCGGGGGAGAATTGTCCGTCTCCTGTTCCATCGACCAGCTTCTTCGCTGACAGTTCTTCGATGTAGCTTTGATAAGGATAGCCATCCGGCACATCCTGATACTTGCCCGTCTCTGCCTGTACCGAAGATCCCAACAACAGCCCGCAGGCAGCAATTATACCTGCCATTCCGATCAACTTCTTTTTCTGAATCATGTTCCATTCTCCTTAATGATGAATCGTGAAAACCTATACTATGTACTATTCGGCCTTAGGATAATATCCCCTTTATTGGTGAAGATCGTTTCCGCTAACACTGCTCCACTACCGCAACGGCCCGAACCGGAGATCCGTCGCCGCTGACGATGCGCAGAGGAAAACCGTAGAACATAAAATCCGTTTCGACGGGAAGTCGTTCCAAACTCTGCAGCCCCGTGTACGTCACAACACCGATTCCCAACAAAGCCCGCTCCAGTTCTTCTGACAGCTCACCGCCGACGAAAGGCGGCCGCAGCGCAGCAAGCCGGTCATAACATTCGATCCCAGCGGATTCGCAGAAAAACAGCCCCCGATTTTCCGGCCAAACAGCGTCTTTGATCCGTACGACCTGCGAGGCTCCGAAAAAACGCTCCAACGGCAGCTCGTCCAATGTCGCGCCCCCGGGGTGCATATGGGAAGGAGCATCCACGTGGGTGCCGGTGTGGCTCCCCATCGATAGCTGCCGCAGTTCCCACGTGTGATGCTCATATGTATGTACGACCTTGACTTTCACCTCCGGATCGCCGGGATAAACGGGCATGCCATCGGCAATCGGCAGCGTTAAATCGATTACTTGCATTAATGCGCCTCCTTTTCATGCTTATATGCAAATTCTATACGTTCAGCGGCCTGTCGTAAACGAAACCGTGAAAAATGCGCGTAAACGAATGACGCCACGATCCGACCTGAGGGCTGGATCGTGGCGTCATGATGTTTTAAATAAGCGCTTTTCTTTTATTCAAATAAACATATAAAATCAGTCCGGTTATTGCGCATAAGGCCGCACATAGTCCAATGAAGCCGTATCCGGCTTGAAGTCCGCGAAGCAGACTTATGGCCGAGTCTTCACCAACCATGCGCTTGACGAGCTCTATGACGCCCCCGATAAGATAATTGCCGATCACACTGCCGACTCCCATCAGCGTGACAGTGAAGGTGATCGCCGTATCGCTGCCCTTCGGATATCTCTTCGCGATAAAAGCCATCACGGTCGGATAAATCATCGCAATGCCTATACCGGAGACGGCAAACAGGAACGCGGCACGTTCACCGCCAAGTATGGCAGCGAATGTACATAATGCCGAAAACCCTGAGAAGATAATGAGGGATAATACGAAGCCTATCCGGTCTGTCAGCGGGCCCAGCAACAGCCTAGCCAGCGCGAAACATAAGAAGAAGATGGATAGCATGCCCGAAGCGTTCACAGCATCCCAACGATAAGCTTTCTCCAAGAAATTAACGAGCCAGCCGCCAACGGCTAATTCCGATACAACACCGAACGTAAGCACCAGCACCATTAACCATAACACGCGGTCTTTCAGCAAGGCTTTGAATGGTATGCGATCTTCGTGTGAGATGTCATCTCCGGGGAACGTACTTAACAAGGTAATCACAATCGGGATGACGGACAATAACAGCATCACCAGATACATCCCGCGCCAGTCCAGCATATGGCCAGCAATCGTCACCTTCATCAGGCCTGTTGCAATCAGCGGAGCGACCGTCGAGCTTAGGCCATAGAAGCCATGCGTCATATTCATCATCATTCCCGTGTTCCTCACGAAAATCCGGGCGCTTAGAATGGCCAGGCCAATTTCCAGCATTCCATTCCCGATATACATCAGGAAATACGAAATGGAGAACATCGGATAATAGTGGGAGAAGTAAATGAGGATGCCGGACAAAGCCATAGCGGCGAACGCGGCAACGGTCACCCATTTGATCCCCCATATTTTGGTCAAATAAGCGGTGAAGGAACAGGCTATCAAATAACCCAGAGCGTTCAAGGATAATAAAGTGCCAAGTTGGGACTCACTCAACATAAAATCGAATTGAATTCGCGGTATCGCCGGGCCTTTCATATTTTCCGAGAACCCGAAGATGACGAATCCGATAAATATCGTTGCCAGCTGCATGGCATATATGGGGTTGAGCTTGCTCTTCCTTTTTTCTACGGCCGAGTAACCTGCTGCGGGTCTCTTCACATTTTTACCGCGTCATCCAACTGGATGACGTTTTCCTTATAGCATTTACCCCAATCATACATCATCTGCAGCAGCGGCATCAGACTTTGTCCGTAACGGCTAAGCGAATATTCGACTTTGGGCGGCGTCTGATCGAATACTTCCCGGGAAATAAGCAGATCCTCCTCCAGCTCACGAAGCTGGTTGGTTAACATTTTTTGAGTAATACCAGGAATCAGCCGCTTCAGCTCTCCGAATCGCTTGGTTCCATCCAAGCCTAGATGCCACAAGATGATCAGCTTCCATTTGCCTCCGATAACAGCCAGTGTGAGTTCCTTCTCACAATTTATATCTTGCAAAGATATACGATCTTTAACTTCCAATGCCACAATGATTCAGCCTCCTCTATCCACTTCATACTTCTACAGAGGGTAGGAAGAAGCCTTCAATTTTATGCCATTATTCTAAATTTGCATGATTTTCGTACATATTGGAGGTATTGATATCCAGCTTTTGCATGAGACACAGAAGTACAGCGTCATAAAATAAGAGCAGCGTTTGTTCAAATAATGTCCCCATAGGCTGTAAGGAAATGTCTGCCTCGAACCGGTCTTTCCGAACCCCAGGCACCTGTATCGTATGATTGGACCTTCTTCCTATCGTCGATTGAGAGGAGAGCGTAATCAAGACGACCTCCGCTTCAAGCGCAGAAGCTTTGTCCGCATAGGCAGCCAGATGTCGGGTCTCCCCTGAGCCAGAGCCGATTAGAAGGAGATCGCCACGCTTAATCGCAGGCGTCACGGTTTCTCCAACGACATAGACTGGAATGCCCGCCTGCATGAGCCGCATAGCAAAAGCACGTCCCATAAGCCCCGATCTTCCGGCGCCGGCGACGAATACCCTGTTAGCCTCTAGAATGCGCTCGGCAACCCGAGCTACATCGCTCTCGCTGATTTGCTTAACGGCTTGGTAGATTTCATCGGCAACCAGTAACGGCCATGCGCCTTTCAAAACATTCATCTCTTCACCCAGCCGACTGTACAAGACGTTTCATCTCTGCAGCTGCCGCCTTTCTGTTCGCTTGGCCTGTGATCCCTCCTCCGACGATGACCAAATCAGGCTTGGCTTGCAGGACTTCAGGCAGCGTCACAAGCTTAATTCCGCCGGCGATAGCGGTCTTAGCTTTTTTCACAACCCGTTTGATGGTCGCCAGATCCTCGAGTGAATTTTTGCCCGCAGCCTGGTGGTCGTAACCGGAATGAACGCAAATGTAGTCAACGCCAAGCTCATCAATTTCGCGAGCTCGTTTTTCCATATCCGGAACGTTGATCATATCCACCATGATTTTGGTGCCCTGCTTACGTGCTTCCGTGACGGCGCCGCTAATTGTCGTATCATCGGAAACGCCTAATACCGTAATAATACTTGCTCCGGCCTCAGATGCTTTCATGACCTCATAGCCGCCCGCATCCATGATTTTCAAATCAGCCAGCACACGCAAATGAGGAAAAGCGGTTTTGAGTTCTTTCACGGCCCGCAAGCCCTCGTTAATAATGACAGGGGTCCCAATTTCCACAACATCGACGTATTCCGCCACTTCACTTACGATTTCTTTTGCTCCTGGAATATCGACCAGATCCAACGCGAGTTGGAGTTCCATATCACATCTCTCCTTTAAAATAGTTCATGTTAAAAAGCATAGGATCATTGTAGTTCTTCACTGTTCGTTCGAAAAGTAGGCACTTCTGCGTGCGTAGTTACTTGGAGGTGCCTACTTGGGATTGGCTCCGATAATAAAAGGCCTTGAGGAAGTGTCCTCAAGGCTTGTTGTTACGACGATTTATTCGGCTTCTCCGATCAATATTTCCTTTTCCCCACTTCCGCCTCCGCCATCGTTTCCGTAAAGACGCTCTCCGGCGTAACGATTCGCTTGGGTAAGCTGCGTCCTTGAATCAGCTCGTTGACAGCTTGCATCAAGTTGGGGCCAAGCAGCGGGTTGCACTCCACGACGCTGTTGATTTTGCCCTCCGCCATTTTCTCAAACGCTTTATTCGTTCCGTCCACCGAAACGATGATAATGTCCTTGCCCGGCCGCAAGCCGTATTCCTCGATCGCTTCGATCGCCCCGAGCGCCATATCGTCATTATGCGAATATAAGACACGAATATCCCGGCCCATCTCGGACAAGTACGATTGCATGACTTGCTTGCCCTGTGCGAATGTGAAATCGGCGGACTCGGTTTTTAATATGCGTAAATTCGGGTGGTCCTTGATCACGTCGCGGAACCCTTTCCCTCTCGCGATGGAAGGCGTCGATCCCTCGGTGCCGGCAAGCTCCGCGATACCAATCGTGTCTTTGTGCCCGCTCATTTTATCGACGATATATTTGCCGGCTTTCCTGCCCTCTTCATAGAAATCGGAGCCTATGTAGGTCACGTACAAAGAAGGATCGCTCACATTCGCCAACCGGTCCAGGATGATCAGCGGGATGCCGGCTTGCTTCACTTCGCTTAGAATCGGCTCCCAGCCCGACTCAATAACGGGGGCGATGGCAATGACGTCCACCTTCTGCTTCATAAAGGAACGAATCGCCTCGAACTGCTTGGATTGCGATTGATCGGCATTGGCAAAACGCAGTTCAATGCCCGCCTCTTCCGCCGCTTCGCGAATCGACGTCGTGTTGGCATTGCGCCAGGCGCTTTCTGCCCCCAGCTGGGAAAAGCCCAGCACGATCGGACGTGAGGGCGTCTGCATCGGTTCCGTTTGGATCACGTTCTTGACAACCGTCTTCTCGTCACCGGGACTATAGGAATCGGAAGACGATTTGTAGACGGAATCATACGTAGACAGGATTAAAATCATGCCCAACAAGAGCAGGATCAGCAGCTTGCTTTTGAATAATGACATCAACGATCTACTGAGCATCGGAGTCTCCCTCTCAGGCCAAAGTAGGCAGCATATGCCATTGCTAGTATTATAAAACGCTTCCAACCATGTGACAACATGCCGGTGGCTATTAGCGGCCGTTCAAAGCAAAAAGGGTGATGCATGACAGTTGCAATGCCTTGCATAACCCACTTATGCCGTTACTCGGCCTTCCGTATCGACCACTTCCGCTCGCTCAACGCTTTCTGAAGCAAAATGAACAAGCACAGCAGCAAGCCGATGACGATTTTCGTCCACCATGAGCTTAGCGTTCCCTCGAAGCTGACGATCGTTTGAATCACCCCTTGGATGAGTACGCCAAAGAAGGTGCCGGCCACATAACCTACGCCGCCGGTTAACAGCGTACCGCCAATGACCACGGCCGCAATCGTATCGAGTTCCATCCCCATCGCGTGCAAACCGTACCCCGAGAGCATATAGAACGTAAAGACGACACCTGCGAGCGCGGAGCAGAAGCCGCTGAAGGCATAGACCCCCATTTTGGTTCTGGCGACCGGCAACCCCATCAGAACCGTCGACTGCTCGCTGCCTCCGATGGCATACGTATTGCGCCCGAAGCGCGTATAATGGGCCATATACATGCCTGCAGCAACTACAAGCAGTGCTATAACGACGCTGATCGAGATGAAACTGCCGCCCGGCAGCGGGATTTTGGTTTGGGCGATGCTCGTGTACAGCGGATTATCGATTGTAATCGTGTCGATGCTGATCACATAGCACAGCCCCCGTGCCAGGAACATGCCCGCCAGCGTGACGATGAACGGTTGAATGTGGAAGTAATGGATGATCGCGCCCATGCCCCACCCGAACAGCGTGCCCAGGATAAGCACAAGGGGGATCACCAGCACCGGCGACCATCCCGCTTGTACCAGCGATGCGGAGATCATCGTCGTTAATGCGATGACGGAGCCGACCGACAGATCGATTCCGCCGGAGACGATCACGAAGGTCATGCCCACGGCCGTAATGAGCAGGAAGGCGTTATCGATGAGCAGATTCAGCACAACCTGCAGGGAGAAGAAGCCGGTATACCGGAAGGAACCTGCGATATACATAAGGACGAATAAGCAGACGGTGACATAGATCGGTACGTACTTGCGATTAAGCAGCATGGCTTTTGACCTCCCGTTCGGCCGGATAGTGGCGTGTTCTCCAGCGGTGCACAATCGCCCCGCGGAACGTTTCGGATTGAATCAAGCAGACGGCCAGCACGACGAAGGCCTTGACTACCAGTGTAATCTCGGGCGGCACTCCGATCATATAAATCGTAGTCGTCAGCGTCTGAATAATGAGCGCGCCGATCAGCGTCCCGCTAAGATAAAACCGCCCGCCGTTCAACGAGGTGCCCCCGATCACGACGGCTAGAATCGCATCGAGCTCGTACCATAAGCCGGCGTTGTTGCCGTCCGCGCTAGACACGTTCGAGCTCAAGATCAGGCCCGCCACCCCGGCACAGAGCCCGCAGAAAATGTACACGGTCAGCATGACGGTGCGCGAGCGGATGCCGGCCAAGTGGCTCGCCGTCGGCTTGCAGCCCACCGACTCGATGAACAGGCCGAGCGCCGTTTTGCGGGTCAGCAGCGCAGCCACCGCAAACACCAGCGCGACAAGGAAGATGGAGAACGGCAGCGTCGCCAAGGAGCCTGCGCCAATGTATTTATAAGAGGAGCTGGCGACCGTAATGATCTGCCCTCCCGTAATGAGCTGCGCGATCCCGCGACCGGCGACCATAAGGATCAGCGTGGCGATAATCGGCTGAATGCCGGCCTTCGCGACGAGAAAGCCGTTCCACAGCCCGAGTACCACGGACAGCAGAAGCGATACCGACACCGCGAGCACGAACACGCCCAGGGTGTTCTGATCGCTGCTCTTGCTGATCGTCAAACAGGCCAGCGCTCCGGAAATGGCGACGACAGAGCCGACCGACAAATCGATGCCTTTGGTTGCAATCACCAGCGTCATCCCGATGGATACCAGGATCAGCGGAGATCCGAAATTCAAAATATCGATCAAGCTTCCATATAGATGCCCCTCCTTCATTTGAATGGAGAAAAAGGCCGGAGAATAAATAAGATTAAATACGAGCAGCAAAGTTAACATGCACAACGGCCAAAATAAATGATGCTTCAGCATTCCCTTCATGCCTCTCAACCTCCTGCTATCGCTTTCATGACATTGCGCTGACTGATTTCTTCGCCGGACATTTCCTTGACTTTCTTGCGGTCTCTGAGTACGACGATGCGTTCGCTGACCCGGAGCACCTCTTCGAGTTCGGAGGAAATGAAGAGCACGGACATCCCCTTCTGGGCAAGCGAGAGCACCAGCTTCTGAATTTCCGCTTTCGCCCCGATGTCGATTCCCCTTGTCGGCTCATCCAAAATAAGCAGCTTCGGGTTCATCAGCAGCCATCTGGCCAGCAGCACCTTCTGCTGGTTGCCTCCGCTTAAGTTTTTGATGAGTTGCTCCGGATTCGGCGGATTAATATTCAGCGCACGGATATACTCATCGGCAATCTCGTCCTGGCGCTTACGCGGAATGGCCTTAAACCAACCGCGCGTCGCCTGCAGCGCGAGAATGATATTCTCACGAATCGTCAAATCGTCAATGATGCCCTCGGTTTTGCGGTTCTCGGAGCAGAAGGCGATGCCGTGGTCGATCGCCTGCCTCGGGGTGTGAATCGCAGCCGGTGAATCGGACAATTGCAGCTTGCCCGAATCCGCGCGATCGGCGGCAAACATCAGTCTCGCAAGCTCCGTTCGCCCCGAGCCGAGCAGACCGGCCAATCCAACGATTTCTCCTTTGCGTATCGTTAAATCGGTCGGCTCGATGGAGCCTTTGCGGCCGATGGAATACGCTTCTAACAAATTCTCGGCGGTATTGCTGCTTGCAGCCGTTCTCGGGAGATCTTCCAGCACGTGCAGATCTTTCCCGATCATCTTCGAAACCAAATCTATACGGGAGAGCTCTTCCGCCATATACTCTCCGACAAATTCTCCATTTCGAAGAATGGTTATTCGATCCGAAATTTCATACACCTGGTCGAGGAAATGCGTCACGAACAGGATCGCCAGCCCCTCGTTCTTCAGCCTTGTCATGACTGTGAAAAGCTGCATCACTTCGCCCCGGTCCAAGCTGGACGTCGGTTCATCCAGAATAAGCACCTTGGCCGAGATACTGACCGCCCGGGCAATGGCGATTAATTGCTGCACAGCCACCGAATAATGGTGCAAAGGCTGCGTCACGTCGATCTCCAAATTCATTCGCTTCCGCAGCAGCTCCGCCGCTTCTTGGTTCATTTTCTTCCATAAAATCCGTCCGAACCTCCGCGGTTCGCGGCCGATGTAAATATTTTCCGCTACGGACAGGTTGGGACAAAGATTGACTTCCTGATACACCGTGCTTATACCCTCGCGCTGCGCCTCTTGCGGAGAGCCGATCTGGATCGGCTTCCGATCCAAGGTCACATGACCCTCGTCAATCGAATAGACACCGGTGAGAACTTTGATCAGCGTAGATTTTCCGGCTCCATTCTCGCCCATCAACGCGTGAACTTCCCCCGGGAACAACCGGAAATTGACGCCAGAGAGCGCTTTGACGCCGGGAAATTGTTTATGAATATCCGTCATTTGCATAATCGGTTCGTTTTCTCTCATATGACAACTCCTCTCCTATATAGAGAAAGCCACTCCACCTGCTTCTTGAATGGAGTGGCTTTCCCCTTTTCTTCTTAGTATTGACGGGTTGCTAGAACCTTCTTCGCATCTTCGGAAGTAAACACGCCTTCTTTGGTTACAATGCGCTTCTCGATCTGCTTCCCGGCGATAACATCATTGACAGCCTGCATCAATTGCGGTCCAAGCAGCGGATTGCACTCGACGATGAAGTTGATTTTACCTTCGGATGCCGCTGTCATACCGTCCTTCACCGCATCGACGGAAATAATCGTAATATCTTGACCCGGTTTGAGACCGGCCGCTTCAATCGCTTGAATCGCGCCAAGCGCCATATCGTCATTGTGCGCATACAGCACATCGATATCTTTGTGAGCTTTCAGGAACGCCTGCATCACTTCTTTCCCCTTGGCGCGCGTGAAGTCGCCTGTTTGGGAGGCAATGACTTTGAGGTGAGCGTTGCCCTTGATCTCCTCGGCGAATCCGGCCTTCCGGTCGTTCGCCGGTGCGGAGCCCGTTGTGCCTTGAAGCTCAACGATGTTCACATCTTCTTTCGCGTCTTTGTATTTATCGGCCAGCCATTTGCCTGCCTTCTTGCCTTCTTCGACGAAATCGGAGCCGATAAAGGTCACATAGAGCGAAGTATCTTTGGAATCTACGGCACGGTCCGTTAAAATAACCGGGATTTTGGCGTCTTTCGCTTCTTTCAGTACCGTATCCCAACCGGATTCAACGACCGGCGAGAAGGCGATGACATCCACCTTTTGCTGAATATACGTACGAATCGCTTTAATCTGGTTCTCTTGCTTTTGCTGGGCATCGGAGAATTTCAAATCAAAGCCGGCATCCTTCGCCGAATCCTGAATCGATTTGGTATTCGCTGTGCGCCAGCCGCTTTCTGCACCTACTTGCGCGAAGCCTAGTGTAATCTTTTTGGCCGCCGGCGTCGCCGGAGCCGCCGAAGCTGTAGCTGCCGCCGTACTGCTAGCCGGGGCCGCCGATGTGCTTGCCCCTGTGCTGGCGCTATTGCCGCAAGCCGCAGTGAGTAACATCATGCAGGAAGCCGCAACGAGAGCTCCCATTTTTTTCGTCATCTTCATCATCCGTTTCCTCCCCTTGGTTCACCTCTTATGTGGTGTGACCTCATTATAAAACGCTTTCAAAATGCTTTTATACGGAGTTTCAAGCTTATTTTTTGTAATTTTTTATGTATTTCCCCTTACCCGCTGCGGCAAAAGTTTGTTTTTTTAAGATAAAATTGTTATTTCCGGTGAAATGTATCCGGTACCATATCCGCTTAAGCGACAATTTGTTATAGTGAAATGAAGACAACGACCTACACAGTAGAAAGGTTACCTACCTGCTATGAGATTGATCCGATGGATTTCATCCAGCTTGCAGATTAAGCTGCTCACGATGTTTATCATTCTAACGTGTATTCCTCTTATTGCGGTTGGCCTCATCTCTTACCAGAAATCGTTCAAAACGGTATTCGACAACAGCAAAGCAGCCGCCATGCTATCCGCGGACCAGCTGGCCAGAGATCTCGATACGCAATTCATCGATACGAGGAAGCTGCTTGAAATCAGCCAAAACGCGCAGGTGCTTCACTTCTTATTTTCCCAGGAAGACACCTATGAGGATACGAAACAAATCTTAAGAACCATGGATTCGTACCGGCAGACGTACAAATATGACAGCGTTCTCAATATTACAATGGTCAATCTCTACGGCAGAGGCATCAGTGAAAGAAAAGGCCTGTTTCAGCTAGAGAAAAACCCGCTGCGTAATTCTCATTTCACGTATCTAACGAATCATCCGGATGAAGTGCTGATGATCCCGCCCTCCGAGGCTTCCTTGCTTGATCGCATTGACGGATTTCAATATAACAGAACGAATGTCATCTCCATAATGGCTGCCGTCAAACAGCAGATTACCCATGAAGTAATCGGCTTTATCGCCATTGATTTGGATGATAAGGTTGTCAAACAATTTTGTGATAACGTTACGATCGGTGAAACGGGGTTTTACTTCGTGGTCGACGCTGCAGGGCAGCCGATTTTCACGCCTTCTACGCTCAAAGAGCATGCTAAGCTTCCGTCGCCTGCGGATCTATCGCATATGCTGAACGGCGCCGATACGAATTATATTGATTCTTCGGAAGGTAAACCGAAATTCGTCTACATGTCTCCTTCCCGCATGACCGGCTGGAGTATCGTCGGCTATGTCCCGCTTCAAGAAATCGTCGAAGAAGCGAACTCGATTCGCCAACTGATCATCATCACGGTCGTGCTGAGTTTTATTTTTGCCGTCTCGCTTCATTTCTTTATTTCGTACCGATTGACACACCCGCTTCATCTCTTAAAAAGCAAAATGCAGCTTGCCGCCTCGGGCTATTTGGAAGCTAAGGTCACGCCCAAGGGCAACGATGAAATTGCGCTTCTTGGCAACAGCTTCAACACCATGCTTAGCAAAATTCGGGAACTGCTCGATCAAAGCATTAAGGAACAGGAAGAAATTAAAAAAGCGGAATTACGGGCCTTACAGGCGCAAATTAATCCCCACTTTTTGTACAATACATTGGATTCTATCGTATGGATGGCTGAGGCCGGCAAAAATCACCAGGTGATTCAGCTCGTACAATCGCTTTCCAAGCTTTTCCGCATATCGCTCAGCAAGGGGCGCGACTGGATTATGATCCATAAAGAAGTGGAACACGTCCATAGCTATCTCGTCATTCAACAGATGCGCTACCGCGATATTTTGGAGTATGAGATTGATGTAGACGACCGTTTGAAGCCTTATCCGATCCTCAAAATGACGCTGCAGCCGATTGTGGAAAACGCTTTATACCACGGTTTAAAGAACAAGCGCCGCAAAGGTCTGATCCGGATCGCGGGCCGCATCGCCGACAATGGGGAAATGATGATCGTCGTCGAAGATGACGGCATCGGGATGTCGCCGGAGAAGCTCGAACAGACGCGCCATTATTTATCGAATAAGCAGCTGCCGGAGCAAACCGGGAACGAGGTGTCGGGCGGCTTCGGGCTGCATAATGTGCAGCAGCGGATTCAGCTGTATTACGGAAGCAACTACGGTGTAAGCATCGACAGCGTCCAGAACGAAGGAACGAAGGTTTCCATTCGAATCCCCCTGACAGGAGGCTATGGCTAATGAAAAAAGTACTGCTGGTTGACGACGAAATTTTAATCCGCGAGACGATTCGTGATACGATCCATTGGGAAAAGGAGGGCTTCGTATACTGCGGCGATGCTTCCGACGGGGAGGTCGCGCTGCCGATGATCGAGCAGTATCAGCCTGATATTTTAATTACCGATATTAAAATGCCGTTCATGGACGGATTGGAATTGAGCTCCTTTGTCAGAAAACACATGCCGGATATTAAAATTATTATTTTAAGCGGACATGGCGAGTTCGAGTATGCCCGAACCGCACTGCGGCTGGGCGTGGAGGAATACTGCACGAAGCCGTTCAGCTCGGCGGATCTGCTGCAAATTCTTCGCCAAGTCAGCGACAAGATTGACAGCGAGCGCCGCGAGAAGGAGCAAATCGAGCTGCTGAGGCAAGGAGAAAGCCAGCAAGCAAGCATGACGCAGGTCAAGCTGCTGAATGATCTATGCAGCGGCTTTATTACAACATCCGAAGCTGTACATGCGAGCTCCAAGCTGAACTTGAACCTGTTCGCCCGCTATTACGCAGTAGCGACAGCGGATATCCGGAAGCTGCAAGAAGCGGATACACTGCCGGAAGATATCACCGAGTTCATGAAGCAGCTGGACATCACGGCGCAGCTCAAGCTCGAAGGCGACCATATACGGGTGTTCAAGCGAAGCAAGACCGAATGGGTGTGGATTCTGAAAAGCGAGTCTCAAGATAAGCTAAAGCAAATCTTACTGGCGTTCCAGCACATGCATAATCAAGCCGCTGAAGAGCTGCCCTACTCGATTTCCGTTGGGGTCGGGAGTATTCAAGACCGGATGCAGGGCATCCATGTTTCCTTCCTGGAAGCCATGGAGGACAACTACTTGCGCCGGTTATCCCGCCAAAACCGCCAAGCCATGCTGGACTCCAAGAGCAGCTCGCTGGAGCAGTCTATGTTCCTCGACAGGGCGCAGTTTGTCGATTATCTGAAAATCGGCTCGCCGGCCAACGTGCAAACCTTCGTTCAATCGTTCGCCTCCGTCCTTCAGCCAACCGACTGGCACGCTTCGCTGATCGGATATTATATGTTAAACGACCTGACGTTGGAGGTCTTTCGCTCCGCCAAGGATACTTACCCCAGCATCGCAAACTTCGATATAACGCTGCAAACGATGCAAAAATCCATCGAAGCGATTCGCTCTTGGGACGAAGCTTGCGCATACTTAATCCGGTTATCCGAGCAATACTGGCAATGGCGTTCAGGTGCGGCCGACAAGTACGGCGACTTGCTGATGAAAGTGAAAACGTATATCCATGAGCATTACGATAAAGACTATTTCTCCCTCCAAGATGCCGCCAATCATGTGAATTTAAGTCCGGGGCATCTAAGCAAAGTGTTCAGCCAGGAGATCGGGCAGACGTTTATTGAATATTTGACGCAGACGAGAATCCGCAAAGCCATGGAGCTGCTGCAAACGACGCAGGCCAAATCGTATGAAATCGCCTTTCTGGTAGGCTATAACGATGCCCATTACTTCTCGAGCCTGTTCAAGCGGGTTACCGGCATGACAACCAAGCAGTTTCGCAAAAGCGGTTTTCTAAACAAAGACCTGCCTGCGACAGGGAGAGGGGAGCACAAGGACTTTGTCAGTTACTCTTAGAACCTGGCTGCTGCTTGTGGTCATCTTGTGCTTATTCATCGCAATCGCGGTCTACAAGGATGCCGCGCCTGCCGCTCCCGCGCCTCCTTCCGCGCCCCCCTCTTCCGGGCAAAAGAACGTGCAGGATCCGGCCTATACGTTCGGGATTATTTATCCGATGGCGCATTCTTTCTATGAGGTCATTACGCAATACGCGGAAAAGACGGCCGCCGCCAACTCGGTGCAGCTGCTCGTCAAAGCGCCGGAAGAGATTAACATCGAACAGCAAATTCAAATGATGGAAACCATGATTAAGATGCGGGTAGACGGTATCGCGATCGATCCGATCGACCCGGACGCCCTCATCCCTGCGATCAACAAGGCGGCCGATGCCGGTATTCCGGTCGTTTGCTTCGAAACCGACGCCCCCGCAAGCCGGCGCTCCGCCTACATCGGTCCCGATCATTACAAGAGCGGGGCTTACATGGGCGAAATCGTGAATAAGCTGATGAAGGGTAAGGGCATGGTGCTGGTCGAATCCGGGATGGCGGATGTGTCCAGTCAGAAGAACCGGCTTACCGGCATGCTTGACTATTTGTCCCGGCATACGGAAATCCAGGTGCTGGAGGTAGGCTACAACGAGGGTTCCTCCGATAAAGCATTAAAGGATATGGAGCGGATGATCGATGACCACCCTCACTTCGATACGCTCATTACCCTCGATATTTTATCCAGCACAGCCTCGATCCTTCTGTGGAAGGCTAAAGGCTTGAAGCGGAACGTCGTCTCCATCGGCATGATGCCGAACGTGAAGGAGGCGCTGATCAACGGGCAGATGACCTCCGTTATCTCGCAAGATGAGCAGGTATGGGGTGATGACATCATCGGGCAATTGCTCCATACGGTACGCGGGGAAAGTGCTCCCTCGCACATCAACACCGGCGTCCGGGAAGTGACGAAGGATTCGTTGGAGTGAGCGTACTCTTTTCCCACCTGCGTCCCCCTATTCCACCGGCTCCAACGAAGAAAACTTCCCTCCGGGCAATAGGAGGGAAGTTTTTTAATGGTTTATTAAATCGAAGCAGGCCGACTGGGTTCCTATGCATAAGCTTGGGCTTACAACGTCTCTACAACGTCTCCGTACTAAGCGTAAATCCTTCGATCACGGCGTCTTCGTCAACCTCGATCAGGATACAGCGTTTTCCTTGATAATTCACCTGTCTCACGTACTTTAAATCTTGCGGACTGACCGTAATCGTGGCTACCTTCGTATCTATCTTAATCGATTTCGAAGTGAACTTCGGAATGACGCTGCTCGCTTTGATTTCATAGTTTTTGTCGTCGACGACCGCCTGGAACGCTCGTTCCACCCTTTCCATCGTCACGTTCTCCACGCCGCTCGCGGACAGCATGCGCCCCACATCTTTATAATCCAGCTTAGGAGGCTCTTCTTCCTCGTTGGACTCGATGACCCGGTGAATTTCCTCGTACACATGAGCGATCGTAGCGGCATCCAGCTGTTCGCCCGCCACTTCCTTCACGATGTCCTCGAAAATGGCTCTCTCTTCTAGCGCCGTCACGGTCTTCTCGGCATTTAGGACTTGCTCGATGAATCGCGGATTCGGTTCATTCGCTTTCCCTGCGCAATACAGAATGCGATTCATGTCCGAATAGTTGTCCGTCACGCTAGGATAGAAAAAGCCTTGCTCCGGCGTGTTCAATTTGATGATCGGGTCTACGAAGACGTTGTACTTGAATTCCCTCTCCACATAATCAAACATGAGCGTTTTCCGCTGTTGTTCCGTGGAATTCACGCTGCACAGAATGAACAGATTCGCGAACATCTCGTCCTTTTCGCTCACCTCGGCTTCTTCGTTCCTGGCCTTGGTCGGACGGGAGTATTGTCCACGGACGAAGGTTACCACCGTATCTTGTTCGTATTGGGTATCCACCAGCATTTTCTCCACCAACAAGAGCATGAGATCTTGCCATTCTTCCGGATTCCCGGTTACCAGACCTTGATGAAGAAGCACCTGCGTAGGCTGCTCCGCTTCCTCCTGAAACTTTAACTCGAACATCTTCTGATCTAATTCGCCGGTCAGCAGTTTTTTGAAATTGATCATATAGAGTTCCTGCTTCTCCCTGTCCAATAGGGCGAACGGCTGGCGCTCATAATGGTAAATCTCATTGCTTTCCTTCATGATATACACGTTGAAAATATCGAAAATTTTAAGCATCTCGTGATCCAATTTAAATTGCTTGCGAATATGTGCGATTTCTTTCTTCATCATGATTCGTTAGTCAACTCCTATGAAGTGTAATAGCCTTACTGAGCATTCACATCAAAACAAAAACCCTTCATGAAAAGGGCTTCCACCGTTACAATAGAAAATATAGCGTTAATTGACGCTTCTAATGAAGCGCACATCTGCATTCCTATCACTGGGATGAACTACTCCTGTATGTTAATTCATTATGCTAGATTTCTCAACCGTTTTGAGAATCTATCTTGTCCTTCTACAGTAAAAAAATGTGATGCTTCAGAATAACGCATAAAACGGAGCCCGCAAACCCGCGGCGCTCCGTTTTATTTCAATAAGCTATATGCCCAATGCGGCCAGCAATTTATAAATCATCGCGGCTGCTTCGCCCCTTGTCGTTGTACGGCCAGCGCGGAAAGCGCCATCTTCGTAACCATTCAAGATGCCCGCAGATAGAGCGTGGTCGATCGATGGTTTCGCCCAGGACGGAATGTCCGAGGCGTCTGTCATACTCGGTGCAGATCTCGTCAAACCGGCCGTACTTCTTCCGTATTGCTGCAAAGCTCTCGCTGTCATCACGGCGGCTTCCCCGCGCGTCACGGCGAGCTGCCCTTGGAAGCTAGTCGTGCCGGCTTCCACGTAGCCTTGAATCAGGCCCGCTTGTACGGCGGCCGCGATGTGCGGCTTCGCCCAAGACGGGATATCCGCTTCATCCGAGAAGTTCGTGTCGCGGGAGGCTGCTTCAAGACCTAAGGCCGTAGCCAGCATCTTAGCGAATTCGGACCTCGTAACGGTTGCTTCCGGCCGGAAGCTTCCGTCCGGGTATCCGGCTGTGACATTCATCCCTGCGAGGCGGTGCACGTAGCTTGCCGCCCAATGGCTCGCCATGTCCTTCATCTCTGCCGGTTCATAGGAGAAGACGGCGAACTTCGTGAAGTGGTCGACATTCACCCGAATCGTTCCGCCTTCATTAACGGTACCGCCGAGGAACATCCAACGCTTCTGGCCTGCGTGATAATAGTACACGGCCGGTTGGCTTCCCGGCTTCAATTGCTTGGCCTCGTAGACGAATGAAAGCTCAAGCGGCTTCGAGAACCGATCGCCCGTCGTACTGGACAGTTCGAAAATCCGGCTGACCGGTTGAAGAGCGCCATTCGCGGGAATCTGGTCCGGTTCGACAACCGTGATCCGAATCGTCCCCTTCGAAGACACGGCGCCCGCAGGAACTTGAATCTTTACTCCGCCTTCCAGCTCCAACTGCTTGCTTGCTTCCGGGCTCACATCCGTTTGCCGTTCCTTGCTCCCGGAGGCCGGCGCTGTGCTTCCTCCGGCAGGGGTTCCCTCCGTCTGGCTGCCTTCGCCGGCAGGCTCGCCAGTTTCGGATGCATCCTCTGCCTCCTCGACCGTTACCTTCCGTACCGCTTCCGCAGCAGCGTTCCCCGCTTGGTCGGAAACCCGGTATCGCAGTGTGTAGGTGCCTGCCGTGTTGGTATGAACTTCACCTATAACCGTAATCTCACCCACAGGACCGATATTATCGGTTGCCGTTGCGCCTTGCTCGTTATAAGTCCCGCCGGCTGGCACGGTGACAGGGGACAGTCCATTTAACGCGATGACAGGCGCGGTCTTATCGATGTTGATGGTGAGCGTTGCGATCTTCGTTGTATGCCCGGCCCCATCTTCGGCGCGATAGAGGAGCTCACTCACGCCTTCGGCGGAAATCGCGATCGGGTGGCTGTACGCGTGCCAGGTGCCTCCCGCATCCAGACTGTAGAACAGGTTGACGTGATCCAAGGCTTCTCCTTGCGGACGCAGAGTGACATTGACATCCGAAACGTACCATCCGTTGCTGCCGGCTTGGCCGGCCACCTCCGCTTTCACGGTCAGAGAAGCGCCGCCGTCATCGCTCGCAGGAAGCTGTCCCGATACGTCGAAGCCGGTTAGGGCGTTGTAGGCGGCCTGGATGCCATCGGTATAAAGGCCTGCCTGAGCGGGTCTGTTGAAGAATGGATCCTCTGCGTCGAAGATCAGATTGTTGTTCACCCATACATAGATTTTCCCCTTCGACCTAACTACTTTGTAGAAGTTTTGCGCGCTGATCTCTTCCCGAAGGGCGAAAGAGAACGGACGATTCGATTCCGAGGGGACGCTCAATCGAAGCTGACTGGTTTTCACATTTTCCTCAAAGCCGGCAATATGATAATCGCCTTTTCCCTTATCTTGATACGTAAAGGGTACCGGGTTCCAACCATTCGTCCAGCTGTCGAACTTGAAATCTGCCGAGTTCGATGGAGGCAGCTCAAAGTTCTTGTTCATGTACGAGAACGGACCATGGAACCACAGGATCTTCGCCGATGAAATCTCCGCTTCTGCGCGCAGATCGTATACATACTCGCGCTGACCGTTCTCTGCGTAGTTGCTGTGCCCATAGATCGTGTCTCTCGCTGTGGGAGCGACGGCCATCATCTCCTCCTGGCCATCGACAACCTTGCGCAGCTCGAATTCGTTCGTGGCGTAATTCGTACTTGCCGTCACGTAGTTCCGGTCGTCGACATACGCGAGAATGACGCCCGCCTTACCCTTGTCTGGCAGGGAGCCCGTATTCACATTCACCGAAAATTCATGCCCGAGCATCCGATCGCCCTTCACCGTGAGCGCTTCACCGGCTTCAGGAGACTGCAAGCCCTTCTCGGTAACCGACCACGCTTGATCCCAACCGTTCATATACGTTCCGTATTCGCTCCAACCGGTCGTCACGGTTACGTTATCCATCCGAACCTTGGCCTTGCTGCTGATCAAGCCAATTCGCCCTGGAGCAGCCATCGACTCATGCTCGAACACCGGCCGGTCGTCGTTAAGCGTGTAGTGATCCAATTCCGCAAACAATTTGGCCCCGTTCTTATAGACCCTGAGCGTATGATATTGCTCCGCGAAGTCTTTGGCACGCGGGTCATCGTCCAGGAAGGCGAACGTCGAAGGCAGGTCTATGACCGAGCTCTCCGAAACGCCGTCTATGCGGGACTGGACGACAAGCTTCCGGTCATCGCGGTCGACCAACACATTCACATAATGATGCTCATCCTGATGCCATACCACAATGCCGGCCTGCCCCTCGTCTCCGAAATCCTTGTCATCGAATCGGAGATTGGCCTCTACGAAGACATTTTCCGCTTCGTAACCGTTCAGCAGCACCTGTTTCGAGTCGCCAGGGTTGTTAAAGTACAACGCCTCGTTGTCGATCCGTACGCCTGCCCCCGGGATGTCGTAATGCTGCAAGCTGGCTTCCGAATCGAACCGGTCCTGGAACGTCGGTGTCCAGGCATCCGGATGAATCCCTTCCGAATCATAAGACGTCGGTCCGTCGACGACCATCTCCTGATCCCAGAAGTAGACGCGATCCTTTCCTTGCCCGTTATCGCTGTTCCAGAAAGCCTTATAGGTGGCCCAAGTCTCGAAGCCGTTCGGCCCCTTTATGATATTCGGTTGCGACGGTCCGATAATATCGGGCTCAACCGGATGACCGTTCGTATCGTACAGACCGAAATCCAGATGGTAGAAATTCAATGGGTCCCCGCCGTCTTTACTAATTTCTACGGCAATCACGTTCTCCCCGGCCTGCAGAAGTTCGGCGGGAACCTCGACCATCTTGTAAGCTCGCTGCTGACCATTGAACGCGAAGAACTCCTTGCCGTTCACATACAGCTTTCCATATCCCTCCAGACGATAGCGCAGCGCCGTGGTCTCCGGCACAGCATCCAGATGGAAGGAGCGTTTCGCCCACATGGAGGGCTGACCGTTCGGATGCGCCCATATCTCGGACGGCGCCGTTTTCCCGTTGTTGTAAATGGTCGGGATTTTCCCCGTTCTCGTATCCGGCCAGCCGAAGCCGCCCTCCCCGGATACCCAACCCTTCGTATCGGAGCCGATATGGTTCCAGCCCGCTTGGGGCGCATTGAAGGTATACTGATAAGGCTGACCGCCATGCTCGGCCGTCGGCAGGATGACCTTATATTTCAGGAGCAACCCCTCCATATTGCGCGCCAGCAGCTTGCCCGGGTATTTGGTTTCATTCGTAATTTTATCGTAGCTGTCCGCTTGCGCCACCCCGGTCTCATAAAGTCCTGTTTCCGGGAACATCTGATTTCCGACATACAACATGTAATACTGGCCGTTATGGTAGAATAGCTCCGGTCCTTCGAAATTGACGAAGTTCACATTGGCCCATTGGCCCTTCTGTGTATGAACCGTCTCGATCGCCTTGCTCCGGCCCGGATGGCCCTTCTCGTTGAAGAACGATTGTACGTTCCATACCCACGCTCCGGCATTCCCCGGCTTAGCCTTCCCGGTATTCGGATCCACCTCGTCCGGATTTACCTTGCGCAAGAAGATCAAATCCCCGTTGTGCGCAACGAACAGCTGCGGGTCAATACCATCGTCAAACTTCTTATCCCAGAGGGCGTTACGAAAATCCGGTACCGTATTCATCGTACTCGGGTCTCCGTAGATCAACGAGGTGCCATTGTAGGTATAGAACATCACCCCGTTGTGAAAGAACAGGTCAGATGCCCCTAATTCGTTGTAATCAGCCGGATTCACTGTCGGAGGCATCGTACTCGGGTCATTTGAAATTAACCTATAAGGACTTTCCCAATGAATCATATCCTTCGACCGATACACATGTCCGAGTGTACCGGTTCCCATCGCATAATAGTAGCCGTTATACTTCTCGATCGTTCCGTCATAGAGAGTAGCCTTCTTGCCTAGATCGGGCCCTGTATCGACACGAAACAGGTTATCTATTTTCTCTAGAGCGGATGGGTACACCGTGACTTCACTGCTCGCCGTCAAGCCTCCATCTTCGGTTGTTACCGTTATGAATGCGTTGCCCGGTCCCACGGCCGTCACTCTGCCGCTCGTATCAACGGCTGCCACGGAAGGATCCGAAGTCGACCAGGTTACATGAAGATTCGATGCGTTCTTAGGCACGATCGCGGCTGACAGCAGATGCGTCCGATCTACCGCTAACGCAACTTTCGGGTGATTCAGAGAGATCCCCGCGACCGGTATGCCCTTGACTGTAATAACCACAGAAGCCGTATGCCCCCCTTCCGCTGTCGCCACGGTAATCGTTGCTGTACCTGGCTGAAGCGCTGTCACGACACCCGATTCGTCAACCGATGCTATAGACGAATTGTCGGAAGACCAGCTTACCTTCTGATTCGACGCATTGGCAGGCAGGAACTTCGGCGTTAAGGCTTGCGTCGTTCCCACCGTAATTTCTGCGTCCTCAGGCGTAAGACTTACCCCTGCAACCGGAATATTCTCGACGGTTACGATGCTCATCGCCTTGTATTCCCCATCGACCGTTGTCACGGTAATGGTCGCCGTTCCTTCCGATATCCCTTGCACGGCAGCCTTCAGACCGCCGGTCGATGTAACTTTCGCGACGGATTCGTCGCTGGAGGACCAGATCACATCCTGATTCGTCGCATGCTTCGGGATAACCGTTGCAGCGAGCTCCTGCGAAAGCCCCGTCCCCAGCGTAACCGCCGTCCGATTCAGGCTGACGCTTTGCGGATGGACCGTACCTACGACAGGCTCGACGGCAGCATGGTACAAGCGAACGTCATCGATAACCCCGTTGAAGTTGGCTCCTGTCGCCGATCCGTCGAAAGCATCGACGGCGAATCTCGCACCAAGCGCCCCCTCGTTAGCTGCTGCGGCAACTTTGTCGAAAGACGTAACCGTTTCTTTGACCAATTGTCCGTCAAGGAACAGCTTGAAGGATTGATTACCGAAAGAAACGGATACGTGATGCCATTCGTCTGCACCGGTCAGCTCTGTGGAAAGAAGGACTCGATCAATTTTGGGTTTGTTATTCACAACGGCAGCCTCAAGCTTCCCTCCATGAATTTGAATGGCCAGACCTGCCCCATTGCCTCCGCGCTCGAACAATACCTGTCTGGTGTTCAGATCCGCCGGCTTGAACCACATCGCAGCGGTGAATGCGGAGAACTCATCCCTTAAGAACGGCATTGTATTCGTATTGAGTTGTAGGATGCTTGACGATCCATTGAAGGAGAAGGCCCCGCCGTCAACACCGCCATCCGGCAGCCAGGCTCCGACAGCGCTTACAGAATGATGCCCGTTGCCAGAGGAATCCTCTGCAACTTGCCTGCCGTTGTAAGCGAATGGCGCATCCAGCTTGTACCAGGCCTCCAGTCCCTCGAAGGGCATGGAGATCCGCGACGGAAGGACGGTAACAACGCTCTCAGCTGTATAATGGCCATCCGCGGTTGTCGCGGTTACGGTTGCACTGCCCGCTTTTTTGCCTACGACGGCTGCTTGTCCTGAACCGTAAACGGCGACCGTCACGACGGATTCATCGCTGGAAGTCCAGGTGACATTGCGATTCGTCGCGACCGACGGCTGGGGAAAAGCGGTAAGATACACCGATTCGCCGACCGTCGCGGTCAACCGCGCCTTATCCAGGGTGACCCCGGTCACTTCGATCGAAGGCATAACCGCTCTGTCGTACAAACGCACATTATCGATCATCCCGTTGAACCAAGCCCCGGTCTTGTTGTCTCCTCCGAATGCATATACGGCGTATTTTGCGCCGATGGCAGCTTCGTTAAGTGCGCTATTCACTTTTGTAAACGACGTTGCAGCCGTTGCGGCGACCTTCCCATCCAAGTACAGCGTGAACGTTCCTTCGTCGAAAGTAACCATCGTATGGTGCCAAGATGCAGTATCTGTAAAATCGACGGACAAGGTTGTCCGCTCACCGCTCACTACAGCGGCCTCCAGCTTGTTCGCGTTCAATTGAATCGCCATACCGGACGCATTGCCTCCGCGTTCGTACAGCACCTGGAGCTTTTGCGTATCGTTCGCTTTAAACCATAACGAAGCGGAATGCTCCGTAAAGGCCTCTTTCAGGTACGATCCTGCCGGAGCTGACCCCAAATTCAGCTGAATCAGATCACTGACGCCATTAAACGATAAAGCCCCGCCGTATACGCCGCCATCCTCGACCCAAGTGCCGATTGCACCGATGGAATGATGACCATTGCCGGAGGAATCCTCCGCCATGTTCTTACCGTTAAGTTCATAAGGCGCATCCAGCTTGTACCAAGCCAACAATCCTGGCTCCCCGCTTTTCTCCAAAGCATAAGCTTGGCCACCCGGCATCGCGCTGCATACGAGCGCCATGATGAGGATGAATGCGATTAACTGCCGTAAGTTGCTCAATTTGCCCCTCCCCCATAATCTTGGTATGGCTTCAAGGAAGAAAGCGCTTTCCAAGAAGCTTTTTCATTATAGTCTCTGATTTCCCCCGGTGGATTCCAATAATATGACATTCCACTCCAAATTTTTGACTATCTCACCCCCTTTACGGGAACCCGCCGTGAGATACATCACAGTCAAGCATGCGTGGAACGTTTAAAATTCAGATATAGGCTAAAAAGGAGGCACCTCCATGAATACTGTACAAAATATTTATTCGATAACCAGTCAGGTTGAGATGAATAGCTACCTGCATTGGCGTTGGATGCTCGAGAAACAATTTCGTTCACTCCATGTCGTATATGAAGATATAACGAAAGGTTTACATTTGATATTAGAACTCTCCGTTCGCATTGAAGCAGAGAATAACAGGCCTCAACGGATGATATTCATTCAGGATTTGGTGAAGGAGATCCGGAGCTTATTAGATGTCCTTTATCCTTTTCAGAAGATGGAGAAAGACCTGCTTTTCCTAGCATCCACTTCCTACGCGGCTTTCCAAATCTCACTCTGTGAGCTTCTTGAACAAGAGCTTCATCACATTGTGGAAATACTCAAATTATTTCATACGAGAACTCAGCGGATGACGGGAAGGATAACGAAAAAAGAAGCAAAAGAACTAACGCGATGTCTCACAATAACGATTCACCCCCTACAAAAACATCTTGACCAAATCGAACGCGAATTGTTCCCTTCCGTGTTGGAATGGCTTCAGTAAGGGTTAACCGGTCTTTTTTAGATTGCGAAAGTCCATGCTTTCCTGCTTATGATATGATATTCTATATATTCAAATGTTCGAATATTAATAAGTAGGGGAGACTGCTATGTATCAAGAAATACAGCATTTCAAAGCCGATTTTTTCAAGGCGCTAGCACACCCATTGCGTATAAGAATCCTTGAAGTTTTGGTCGAGGGTGATAAAACCGTTAATGAGATACAAGCTATCTTAGGCAGCGAGGGTTCTGCCGTTTCGCAGCAGTTAGCCGTATTAAGGAATAAAAACGTAGTCCGCGGGATTAAAGACGGAACTTCAGTCATCTACTCTCTAACGGACCCCTTAATTAAGGACCTGCTTATTGTTGCCAAGCAAATTTTTGACAATCATCTTGTGAATGCTATTTCAATGTTAGAAAATATAAAAAATCAGTAATTCACACAAAGGGAGTAAATCGGGTCCTAATTCTCGATGACTTCCTTTTTGTTTATTTAGAAAATAACAAATTGACATCCATTTGTTTTGTATATATGATTTTTTATATATTCAAATAATCAGATATTTATAACGGGTGGGAATGAATATGAAATTCTCTTTTAGCGGCAGATTCCAGGGCTACAATCGAAAAAAATTTCAAAATGACTTGATTTCAGGTTTCATTGTAGGTATTGTCGCCATTCCATTAGGAATGGCGTTTGCAATTGCTTCAGGCGTAAAGCCTGAGTACGGGCTTTATACCACGTTCGTAGCTGGAATATTAATCTCCTTACTCGGGGGGGCCAAATTTCAAATCGGCGGCCCGACTGGCGCATTTATACCCATTCTATTTGCGATCGTCATGCAGTATGGGTACGAAAACTTGCTTATCGCAGGTTTTATGGCTGGCGTCATTTTATTATTCATGGGAATCTTCAAATTAGGCAGTATTATTCAATTTATTCCACGCCCTGTAACAATAGGTTTTACGACGGGAATTGCTGTTACCATATTCAGCGGACAAATTGCCAATTTCCTCGGATTGCGCGACCTTCATAAACATCAGGATTTCCTCTCCAATATCAAGGAATTAGGCATTCATATTTCAACAATTAATAAGTATAGCGTCATAACTGCTGTGATCTGTCTGATTCTTATCCTTGTGACGCCAAAACGGTTACCCAAAATTCCTGGTTCATTAGTAGGATTATTGATTTCTACGATTGTTGCATCCCTATTCTATCCTGACCAAGTTGCAACCATTGGTTCTACCTACGGTGCAATTCCATCCAGCTTGCCTGGCATACATGTGCCGGCACTCTCCATTGAACACATGCAAACTTTAATAAAGCCCGCTTTTGTCATAGCTATGTTAGGTGGCATTGAATCCTTACTTTCAGCCGTCGTCGCTGATGGCATGGCGGGAACCAGACATAACAGCAACCGCGAATTGATTGGTCAAGGTATTGCTAATATGGTAACTCCGCTGTTCGGGGGTATTCCTGCAACAGGAGCTATTGCACGGACGGCAACAAATATTAAGAACGGTGCGGAGTCTCCCCTCTCCGGGGTCATTCACGGTGTAGTCGTTCTGTTGGTTTTGTTCTTATTTGCTCCCTATGCTTCGAACATCCCGCTTGCGAGTATGGCCCCCATTCTAATGGTCGTTGCTTGGAATATGAGTGAGCGTAAGGAGTTCGCTCGCGTTCTAAAAACCAAAACAGCGGAGTCCTTGGTTTTGCTTACTACCTTTTTTCTAACGGTTTTGGCAGATTTGACAATCGCTGTTGAGGTTGGATTAGCCTTGTCAGGTATTATTTTTGTCAAACATATGAGCAGCCTTCTCACTACGGCCAAGGTGTTACCCGTTCCTTCCGAGAAAAATGAACAAGCAGCCGCACACGTGTTGGTTGAGCAGCATCATTGCCCTCAAATCAGTATCTACGCCGTCGAAGGCGTTATGTTCTTTGGGGCCGCAACGCTGTTTGAGAAAGCCATGATGGACGAAACCCATGACAAACCCAAAGTGTTCATATTGAAAATGGCCGCTGTTCCCTATTTAGACTCTACAGGCGAATCCATTTTATCCGGTATCATCAAACATTTTCACAAGCACGGCGGCCGCGTACTCATTGCCGAACTGCAAAACCAACCACGCCAAATGCTTAAAAGAACAAGATTAGACGACTTTATCGGGCAGGAACACTTTTTCGAAAAGACAGGCGACGCAATTAGCTTTGCATTAACGAAGCTTGACCATTCTCAATGTCATACGGGCAAGCACTTCGCATAACGTTATCAACGATCGAACCCGCTTGGATGAAATGCCGGTATGATTTGACGCATTCATTTTTATTTACATTTGTGATCTCCCTCACAACAGTAGACGCTCAATTTCATTATCATGATAGGGACTGAACTACTCATGAATTTGGAAAGGGGGCGTACACATGGAAACTGCTTTACTCCAAACCCGCGACTACCAAGAATACCCGTTTATCGTGATTTGGGAAGTGACCCGTGCCTGCGCTTTGAAATGCTTACACTGCCGGGCAGAGGCACAGTACAAATCGGATCCAAGGCAGCTGACTTTCGAGGAAGGCAAGAGACTGATTGATCAAATCGCCGATATGCAGCATCCCTTATTCGTTTTCACAGGCGGCGACCCGTTAATGCGAACTGATTTATTTGAGCTTGCGGATTATGCCATACGGGAGAAACATCTGCCTGTCTCAATGACGCCAAGTGCGACTCCAAAGGTAACAAGAGAAGCTATTATAAAGGCTAAAGAGGTCGGTCTTTCCCGTTGGGCTTTCAGCCTGGATGGCTCGACCGCCGAAATTCATGATCATTTCCGGGGAACCAAGGGGTCCTTCGATATGACCATGCGGGGGATCTCTTACCTGCAAGAGCATCAGATTCCGATCCAGATCAACACCACGGTCTCCACTTACAATTTGCATGATTTAGCAGCTGCTGCTCAAAAGGTGAAGGAGATGGGAGCCGTCCTCTGGAGTTTGTTCTTTCTTGTACCCACAGGCCGGGGCATGCGGAAAGATATGATCACTCCCAAACAACACGAGGATGTCATGAAGTGGCTGTACCACCTGGGACCCCAGATGCCGTTTGGCATCAAGACCACGGAGGCACCTCATTATCGCAGGGTCATCGCACAAGAAAGGAGTCTGGAGAAATTCCAGGCCAACCAATCAGGGGAGCCCGCTTCCCTTAAGCATTTCGATCGTTTGGGACGGGCTCCTAAAGGCGTCAACGACGGTGATGGCTTTGTATTCATCAGTCATACCGGGGACGTATACCCTAGCGGATTTCTGCCTGTCCCCTGCGGCAACGTTAGACAGACACCTCTGCTCGATATTTACCGCAATTCGCCAATTATGCGCCAATTGCGGGATAAATCCCTGCTGAAGGGCAAGTGCGGCAGCTGTGAATTCAAAGAAATCTGCGGTGGATCCAGGGCCAGGGCTTATGCGGTAACAGGCGATTATTTGGAAAGCGATCCAGCCTGCTCGTACATCCCAAGAGCATTACATTAATTGCTAAGGGAGGGCGCTTCGCTATGCTGCAAACGATGTTTCGTTTCCCTATTCTTTACATCTTGATAACAGCCGCGTCGGGAGTGGTATTGCGGGGGATGGCCCTCTTGCCTGCATGACCAAACAGATATGAGCCGCTTCTGCATGCTCATTCCCACATCGCTTTGCTTGGTTGGGGATATTCAGCGCTTATGCTGTTCCAACGCCTAAGGATTCCCAGCGAGGCTGTTCTCCATCGGGATAAGCAAGGGCTACGGCTCCAATATGTGCGCGACCGCCATGAATATGAAACACACAATCCTTCCCCATGAAGGCCGTTTCAATATGAATTGGCAGGGGCATTACTGCTCTCTCCAATGCCTGAGCGCCTCGATATCATGAATCACAAAGCCTGAACGATCCGTTTCTACGATGCCGTCCCTGCGCAAATGGTTCAGCAGACGATTCACCGTTTCCCTTGTGGTTCCTATGGCATTAGCGATATCTTGATGGGTCATCGGGATTTCGATAAGCAGCCTTCCATTGCTCATCCGTCCGTTCGTCTCTGCCAGTTTAAGCAAGAATAGCTGCCCTCTATTCTGCACATCCTGTCCGGTCAGTTCTTGCAGCTTTCCCTGCAGCTCAAGGATTTTCTCGCTCATTACCCGCAAGAGCTTCACCGCAATCCCGGGGGTATGGCTAAGGAATATTTCGAATGGCTTGATGGGCATCGCCAGCAGTGTTGTAGGTACGATGGTCTCAGCGGTGGCCGGATAATGATTCGCATGGAACAAGCCGGTATGTGGAAACATGTCCCCGGTTTTCAGGAACGATACGATTTGCTGATGACCGTTTTCATCTGTCTTATATGTCTTAATTAAGCCACTCTGAATGAAGTATACGGCTTCTTTTTCACTTCCTTCCGTAAATACGACCGATTTCTTGCGATAGGAACGCTGAATCATGATCCTGCGAACCCCCTCCAATTCTCCCTCCGTCAAATCCCGAAACAAGGGAACTTGGCGCAGGATCTCCCCGGCATCATTGTTTTTAACGTTCATTGTCAGACTCACTCCTGTAACAAGTATTCTGTGCCAAACATGCCTAAGAGAGCCAGACAATCTCCGGCTCACCTGCAAATAGGCTACAAATAATCCAGCTGCTCTCTGGCCGCTTCCGACATATGCTCAGGCGTCCAGTGCGGCTCCCAAACGACCTCTACATGAACATTCGCGATGCCCGCCTGCCCCTCCAAAGCACGGCGAACCCCGCCTACGATGGTGTCATGCAACGGACAGCCCGGCGTTGTCAACGTCATTCGAATCGCAACATCTCGTCCCGTAAGTTCGATCGCATAGACGAGGCCTAAGTCCACAATATTAACACCTAGCTCCGGATCAAACACTTGTTTCAGGTACTCTCTAATTTCCCCAATGGTTCGTATTTGCTCCATACTCCAATCACTCTCCATTTTCATTGCACTTCAATGGGTCTTCTCGATGGTCACTCTCGCTGATCCGTCAGCTTGGTGTTCCACTTGATACGGATATCCCAATCGCTGCAATTCTTCAATAAGAAACATCGGCAGCCGGTCATTATGAATTCTCACTTGGCTGCCGACTTTACTATCCTCCAGAGCCTGGAGGGTACGCATCATCGGCTGAGGAGGCTCTAATCCGCGATTATCAAGTTCAATGATTTTGCTGCTCATCCGGCAAGCCCCCCATTTCCTCCGCTCTCGCAAGCCCCCGCAAGACCAGACCTTCAAACTCCGATTTGCTCTCTGCGCCGCAGGCGAAAGCAACAATCCAATACTGCTCATTGATTTCTTCTTCCTTGTGGACATACCCCTTGACTTTCATCACGCCGAATAAAGGTGTAGGCTTGAACGTTGCATGCAGAATAAAGATATCATCACCTTTAAGTGAGGAGACAGCATCCATGATGAGCTTAAACGGCTCCAACTTTTTTCTCAAATACGGCCTTACATCCACTTCTACGAGCTTGGCCTTCTTATCCATTCCATTCACCCCATTCCAACTAGCCGAGCGCTTCCTTCTGTTGCAGATGCCATTCGACGAATCCTCTTTAACCAAGCTTTCCAATTTTCACTTGAAATGTCTCAGGACCTTGCTCCAGGTATTCCCAAGAGAACTGACCTGGCCGTGTGGCCTCAAATTGGTAACGCAGCGGACGCGGATCGTGGTCGTTCATCAGCAGCATCGCTTCCCCGGCGGCAAGCTGATCGAAGGATTCAAAGATGACTTTATGTTTGAGCTGCGGGGGATATTCGGGAGCTTTAATTACGGTTGCGAATGGACCCATGGTTTAACAGCCTCCTATATACTCGTTATCGATCACAATTTCAGTATAAGGGTGTATGAGGTTCCGGAATGTGACGGTTATCACGTTTACGAAAAAAATGACAAAAGTGATCTACGTCATATCTCAGGTTCCTCTCACATGGTACATTGAACCCAAGTATCCGGAAGGAGTGAACTTGCATGGCAACGAAACAGATATCCATTATTGGCGGCGGCATCACGGGGTTGACTGCAGCTTACAAATTACACAAGCGATTCGCATCGGTTGGACAATCCGTTCAGATGATGATCATTGAAAAAAGTGCCAAACTCGGAGGCGCTATCCAAACGTTCAAGCAGGACGGATTTATTATAGAAAAAGGCCCCGATTCTTTCTTGGCTCGTAAGCCGGCCGTACTCAGCCTAACAAGAGAATTGGGCTTGCTTGATGAACTAACCGCCCAGTCCCCTACGGCTTCGAAGAGCTACATCTACCTCGAAGGGAAGCTTCATCCTGTACCTGCCGGGCTGGCTATGGGGATTCCCACACAAATGAAACCTTTCTTGGGCACCCGGCTGCTGTCGCTCTCGGGAAAAGCCCGCGCCGCGCTGGATCTTGTCTTACCCGGAATCACAGAGCCTCGTGATGAATCCCTCGGAAGCTTAATCGAGCGAAGATTAGGTTCGGAAGTTACCGAACGTTTAGTCAGTCCAATACTCGCCGGCATCTATGCGGGAGATCTCCATAGGTTAAGCACCGCCGCGACCTTCCCTCAGCTGCTCGAAATGGAAAGTAAGCATCGCAGCCTTATTCTTGGGATGCTATCGTCACGTAAAAAGCAACCTGCGCCCCAGCCGTTATCTGCCGGAAGCGAGCTTCCTTCGCATCTTCGCGGCAGTATGTTCCTGACGTACAAAGGAGGTCTTTGCACGTTAGTTGATCGCTTAACGGAGGTACTGCAAAGCTTGGGCACCCAAATACAGCTAAATGATCCTGTGGTGAACCTCTCTCGGAACCAGCAAAAGTATGAAATCCGCCTTGCCAGCGGCAAAGTGGTACAAGCAGACGGCATCGTTATGGCAGCGCCGGCTGAACAAGCCATACATATGCTTCAAGGCACCACATCCGTACAGCTATCAGAAAAACTGGGGCAAATCCCTAGCGTTTCCGTCGCTAATGTGGTCATGGCATTCGATCAAACGCACTTCAAGAAACCACTGCAAGGCTCAGGCTTCGTCGTCCCTAGACAAGAAGGTCTTCACATCACCGCTTGCACTTGGACTTCTTCCAAATGGACGCACACCGCGCCACAAGGGAAAGTACTGATAAGGGCATATATCGGCCATTTCAAGGATCAAACACACCTGCAGTTAGATGATCAGGAGCTGGTCTATCGCGTGATGAAAGATTTAATAAGGGTTCTCGGTGAACGAATCACCCCGATATTTTCAGCAATTACAAGACACCCTGAGGCCATGTCTCAGTACTTAGTAGGTCATGTGGAGCGAATACGGGAGATCGAGGAAGAGCTGCACACCCACTTCCCGAAGCTGGTTGTTGCCGGCCGATCATTCCGCGGCGTCGGAATTCCGGATTGTATCGCCCAGGGCAGCGATGCGGCTCAACGGTTATTTCAACAAATCCATACGATTTAAAAAAACAAGAGTGCTCTCAGGTGGAGCGCTCTTGTTTTTATTACACCTTGTTACCCCTGTTGTAAGTCAGGGAAAACCCTGATTTCCTTATCAGGAAATTCCGCCGTATTTCGGTTATTTGCCTGAGTCTGCTGCTAGGGGAATCAGGGGTTTAACTGTGATTTTTCGCACACCGGAATAGGGATTATTCGCTCCAAAGATCAGCAGAACTCCCGATAACCAAAACCAACAATAACCGTTATCATAAAGATAACAAAGAAACGTTGAGGAGTTGGTCTAGGGTGGCCATGACATATACACGGGAAAATCATACAACTTGCAATCGGACGGAAACGAAAGCCCATAAAGGAATTATGCATTTCTTCTCTGCAGAAAATTTCGAAAGATTACAAAACATCATGTACGTGAAGCATGCTGCAAAAGGTGATTTCTTATTTTGGGAAGGCGACACGGCAGATAAATTATATTACGTCATCCAAGGCGGTGTGCGCATCACGAAGCTGTCCGAATCGGGCAAAAGCTTCATTCTATATTTACATCAATCCGGTGATTTGTTCGGTCAGTTGGATCCCTTTCAGAACTCTGTGCAGAGCTTTAGCGCCGAAGTGACGGAAGATTGTAAAATGGGGGTTATTCAGCGCAAGGACCTCGAAGTTCTGTTATGGCAGCACGGAGATCTTGCCATTGAATTTATGAAATGGATGGGGCTCATGCACCGCATGACAGAAACGAAATTTCGCGATTTAATGATGTACGGGAAGCCTGGGGCGCTCTGCTCTCTATTAATTCGTTTAAGCAATTCCTATGGGATCCCCCATGGTGAGCATGTCCAAATTAACTACAAAATCAGCCATACCGAAATGGCGGATATGATTGGATCTACACGAGAAAGCGTCAATCGTATGCTGAGCGACATGAAGAAGGAAGAGGCTGTCGAGTTTCATAACGGACGGATTATCATTAAGAACGCCGCGTATCTCCGTGATATTTGCCACTGTGAAGACTGTCCCTTGGAAATATGCCGTATGTAGCTTATTCCGTAATATACACATGAAAAGAACCGTTTTAAGTCCTTCGTACAAGGACTCAAAACGGTTTTTATTTCCTTTTCTACAAACCAAAACGGACTTTATACACTAACTGCGCCGTCATATCGGAAGATCTGAGAATCGTCCCCTCTTCCGTGCTAGTTAAGCTTGTATGCCCTTCCCCCCTGAGGGGAATGGATAGGAATTGATGCTCATTCATATACATTTGCACATAATCCTCATTTTCGGACATCCGGATCTTCGTAAGTGTCATTTTATGTGAAGGCGCTACGGGATCAAGCCCTGCCTGATCCTCAATATGCACCTCGATCTGACTGCCTAGCCATCTGGACAATTTCTCTTCCCACTTCATACCCTAACCTCCTTCTTCAAGCGGCAGCAGCCCGCATCCACTTTTGGCGATACCTTGACCTGATATCCTTGCAGATGATTCCAGCAAGAGATGTCAGATGCTGAATCATACGGAATACGGTCATCTATATATGAGAGGAGCTCATCCTCGTTGGCCCATGTCCCCATGCCTTTCAATTCCACAACGGCAATATCCAGACCCTCGTCTTCTCTCAGATCCATATACCAATTGCCTTTGCCCGTGAAGAGGGCACTTATTTGATTGTCAATGACGGTATAGAACGGAGTGTCCGTATGTTCACGAATAAAGACTAGGTCCAAAGCAAACTCACTCGGCATGGTTCATCTCCCTCTCTTACTTAATGCCTCTTTGTTTGGTAATATCGCTGAACATCCCCGCATAATAGATGATATCTCCGGCATCATTCTTGACTGCGCTGATCGTTAGCCATTCCAGATATATATCCCCATTCTTCTTACGGTTCCAAATTTCGCCTTGCCAGAAGCTCTTGCTGCGAATTTGATCCCACATGGCGTCGTAGAACCCGCGGTCCTGTTTCCCGGACTTCAGCAAGCTAGGCGTCAACCCAATGACGTCTTTGGCCTCATACCCGGTCAACTCTGTGAAGGCCGCATTAACGGTTTGAATTTTCCCCGTCGGATCCGTCACCATGATGCCTTCCACCGTGTTCTCAATGATCTTGGCGGATAGCCCCAGCTTCTCTTGATAAAACATCCACATAATGAGAATCAAGCTCGCCAAGGCTACTTGGGATAATGCCATGAATCCGATCGCATAATGACCGGTTAGCTTGAATAAGAAGGTCAGCAGCAGCGGAGGGAAGAATCCGCCCAAGCCGCCCATTGCGGAAATGATGCCGTTGGCGATACCCGCTTGTTTGGTGAAATACATCGGAACTAATTTGAAAATCGTACCGTTACCGGTACCGGCGCAGAAGGCTATCGTTAAGCAGCCTAACGTGTACCAAGTCATCGATGGCGCAAAGGATAGCAGGATACCGGCCACGGTCAAGCCTGCGAACACAAACATGAGTATTTTGAATGGGTTGAATTTATCTCCCAGATAGCCCCCGACAGGTCTCATCGCTGTAGCCAGCGCAATGAATCCGGCAGTCCGCATGCCCGCATCTACTTTACTTAAATGGAAGTTGGTAACTAGGAAATTAGGTAGATAGACTGTAAAAGCAACGAAGGAGCCGAAAGTAAGGAAGTAGAATAAACATAATAACCAGAGTTTGGAGTTTTTGGATACTCCTTTAATCTGTTCAATAAGAGCGGTTTGCACGCGCGGCTCGTTGCGGTCCCCGGCGAAAAAGTTGAATACCGCCATAATAATCAACAAAATACTATAGGCCATCACCGTTTTGGACCATCCGATTTGATTCGCCAGGACCGGCGCGCCAAAGGTGGATAGTGCGGTTCCAAGATTACCAATCCCGTAAATACCGTTAACGAAACCGTGTCTTTCTTTCGGATAATATTTGGGCAAAGAGGTTACGCCGACTGAGAATACAGTTCCGCCAATCCCTAGGAACAGACCGCCGATGATCAGATCTTGGAAGGAATCCGCTTGGCTGACCCAGTAAACAGGCGCCAGCAATAGAATAAAACAGATAACGAATAGTTTCCTTGCTCCATATCGATTCGTCCAATATCCGACAGGCACGCGCATCACAGAACCGAACAAGACCGGAATTGCGGTGACCCAAGTAAGCTGGGAAGGCGTTAGTTTGATCGTTTCCTTAATGAACGGCATTAAGGAAGACAGAATCACCCATACCATGAAGCCTAGAACAAGACTGATTGTTTGCAGGGGTAATTGTAATTTTTTCACATTCATTTGACGTCACGCTCCCGGTTATAGATCCATAATGCAGCAGGGAATAGCAGAATGTTCAGCACGGCATAAACAATAACGGTGCGGAACTGATCGAAATAGTACGCATTGACAGCTTTTTGTGTACAAACAATGTTAAGAAACAATACGATGCACAGAAGCAGGACGCCGACATAGCTACGTTTCATATCGCTTCACTCCCGTCGCGTAGATCGCTCCTTGCTCCTTCTTCAGGAGCACCTCCGGCAACGGTCTCTTCGGCGGTCCCGCCGTCGGCGCTCCGGTTCTGACATCGAAGATGCCATGATGGCAAGGACACACCATCTCATCCTTCTCTTTGCTCCAGAACACGGGGCACTTCAGATGCGTACAGGCATTCTGGTAGGCCTTGTACTCGTTCTCGCCAAGACGGATCAGCAGCGCCGAATCATGCTCCCCCGGATAGGCGAATTCAACCGCATCGCCGACTTTCAGCGAACTGATATCCGTAATTTTGAGCTGAGGGTAGGACTTCTTCGCGAGTCCCGTGAGTTCTTTGGCCGCAAGCGTGCCCCACGGCAGCGTGGATACGGCGAACACGCCCGCCGCGCCAACCAGCGTCTTCATAAAGCCGCGGCGATCCAATTTCCGTTCATCATTTTTTCTTATGTTATGCGTATAATTATCCTCTTGAAAGGGACTATGGTTATTGTCGCGCTTCTTGTTTTGGTCCTGTTCCATGCAGGCTCACCCCATCCTAAATAATTAGAACAATTTCTGCTTCCCTTGCAGAATACCCGGAAGACTGATCTTCACATTCGTTTCTCCCTCTAACGGATCAAAAGGTTGATGACTAGCCGTCCATTTCCCCAGCTTATGTTGAGCTTTCTTGGCGGCCAGCTCTTCCTCTGTCACCCATTGCAGGGTATTCGTCGGGCAAACCGATGCGCACATCGGAGGGATGCCTTCTTTGGTACGGTCATAGCAAAGATCGCATTTGTACATCAGATTCTGCTCTACATCGAATTTAGGTATCCCATAAGGGCAGGCAATGGTGCAGTTCTGACAGCCGATACATTTCTCAACTAACGCGGAAAGCACGGCGCCCTCTTCGGTAATCTGGATCGCTTGAGCCGGGCAGCTTCTGGCGCACGCAGGATTCACGCAGTGCAGACACATCAAGGGGATCGTTTGGCGGTCTACGAGAGGGTTCACCTCATAGACATAGTTGCGATTTCTCTCATCGTGACCTCCGCATTGCGTGCAAGCAGCCAAACAGCTTCGACAGCCGATGCAGTTATCCATTTCGATGTATAAATGTTGTTTCATCGGATGTTCATCCTCTCTGGTTGCTTCTCGATCTGGGCCGCGCAAGCCTTAAACTCAGGCATTCTTGACATCGGATCAAGCGCTGCGATCGTAAGTAGATTAATGGACTGCTCGTGACCGAAGTGATAAGGAACGAACACCGTATCTTTGCGAATCGCTTCAATGATTTTCACTTTATATAGGGCTTCGCCGCGGCGCGTATACAGCCGTACGACTTCGTCGTGCGCGATGTTGTAGCGCTCCGCCGTTTCCGGATGAACTTCAACGTAAGGCTCGGGACACATGTCCCGCAGGAAAGGAATTCTTCTGGTTTGATTCCCAGACAAGTAGTGATAGACGACCCGGCCGGTCGTAAGCCGCAGCGGATACTGCTCGCAAGGTTCTTCCGCAGGCGGTCTGTAAGGAAGCGCGCACAGCTGGGCTCTGCCGTCTGCGTGATAAAATTGATGATCCAGGAACATATGCGGGGTGCCCGGATCTTCTTCGCTTTTACAAGGCCAGAAGACGCCGTCCTGCTTGTCGATCTTCTCCCAAGTGGCGCCATAATAGTCGGCATAACCGCCTTTGGAAGCTAAGCGGAATTCGTCCGCAACATCCCTGGCTGTCTTGAGATGGCCGAAGTAGGCTCCTCTGCCTAATCTTTCGGCAAGCTCCACTTCAATTAACCAATCCGGTTTGGATTCGCCAATCGGCTCTTGGGCTTTATTAATTTTGATAATGCGGCCTTCCAGATTCGTTACGGTGCCTTCGTCTTCGGACCAGGTTACCGATGGCAGGACGATATCTGCGAACTCAGCGGACTCCGATAAGTAAATGTCCGCACAGACCATGAAGTCCAGATTCTTCAGAGCTTCACGGACAAAGTTCTGATTCGGTGCGGAGACAGCCGGGTTTGAGCAGAGCAGATACAAGCCGCGAATCGTCTTCTCCTGCATAAGCTCAAACATCTCATAAGCCGATACCCCGGGCAGCGGCATCTCTTCCGGCTTAATTCCCCATACCTTGCATACTTCTTCTACATGCTTCGGATTCGTTATTTTGCGATAGCCCGGCAGGGCATCCGCTTTCTGACCGTGTTCTCTCCCGCCTTGGCCATTCCCTTGCCCGGTGAAAGTGGCGACACCCGCTTTGGGCCGTCCAATCTTTCCCGTAACCAAGCACATATTCGTATAGGCGGATACGTTATCTGCACCTTTGATTTGTTGTTCGATACCGCGGGCGAACATCACGACGGCATTCGGTGCTTTGCCGTAGATCTCAGCAGCGCGGATTAATTTCTCAGGAGCAATTCCCGTGATCTCACTTGTATATTCAGGTGTGAAATCTTTCACAACCTCTCTCATTTCCTCGAAGCCGTTGGTGTGCTTAGCGACAAATTCCACATCCGCATGGCCGTTTTGAATCAACAGATGAACCATACAATTGGCAAGCGCCAGGTCCGTACCCGGTCGTAAATCGAGATGAATATCGGCGCGGCGGGCAATTGGCGTTTCACGGGGATCCGCTACAATGAGATAACCGCCGCGGTTCTGCACTTCCCATATACGGAACATGGAAGTTGGATGGCACTCCGCTGTGTTGCTGCCGGCTATGAACAAGCAATCCGTCTCATGCAAGTCCGTCCATGGCAGTGTAGACCCTCTGTCAACGCCGAAGCTTCGAAGAAAACCTGCGGCTGCGCTTGACATACAGAACCGGCCATTATAATCAATGTAACGCGTCTGCAGCGCGACACGGGCGAACTTCCCGGTCAAGTAGCATTTCTCATTGGTCATCGACACGCCGCTGAATACGGAGAGCGAGTCTTTGCCGTACTGGCCTTGCAATTCCTTAAACCGTTTCACGATCAACGCATAGGCTTCATCCCAACTCGCTTCGCGGAAGCCTTCTTTCGTTCCTTTGAACGATGCATCGTCGCGGATCAACGGGCGCAGCAGACGATCATTGTGATTGGTTTGCTGATAAGCCGTCACGCCTTTCGGACACATTTTGCCCAGTGTGACAGGCCAGTCATAGCGCGGCTCGACGCCGATAATTCGATTGGAAGAAGTATCAACCCGGAGGTTCATCCCGCATTGCATGCCGCAGTAAGAGCAATGGGTTTTAACCAATTTTTCGTTGGGATGGGTCTTATTCTCGATGACTTTAAAGAATTTATCCTTTTGCATGCTGGTTGCTCTCCTTTACACGAATCTGATGGGTTGGAATTCCGGTAAACCGTGACATTCTGTATTTCCGGCGGCAGGGCAGGCACAGTTCAGCCAAGTGGAAGCCCTCCTCTGTCTTGAATTCAATGTCGTTCACTTTGAGCACTTCAATGACATCATTGGATTGTTCCACCGACACGAAACCTGTTCCACAAACCTTGCAGCTCTTCGTCGCCTGCTCCGCATAATGTTCTCTGTAATTTCGGGCAAATACGCTCATGGGTCTGAATGGAATATGAGCTAATTTACCGAAAGGAATATAGATCAGCGTTACGATAACGGACCATTGGTGCACTAATGTGACAATCGGGTGCCCATATCCGTGAAGGACGATGTTGCAGAAAGTGAGCAGCAGTCCTGTTAAGCTTACGAAAAGGAGCAAATATAAGGGAAGGAAATCATAGATAAGGGTTTGTTCCGCGCGAGCTTGCATGGACTTCAGCCGGCGATATAAAGCCATGCAGACGCCGCCAATCACCATGAAGGCCGTAATATTCAGCGCATTGTAGAACAGAAACCCAAGGACGCCATCCGCTTTGATCTGCATAAGGTCGATTCCGAAACCAACAACCGTGTATTTGCCGTTCTCTGCCATCGTGAAGTACATCCAACCGAATACGAGCGGGAAGGTAACGAATGCGGATAGAATGCAGCCCCAGCCCAGCAGAACGTGCTGCGTCCAGCGATACCATCCACGGTTCCAGATGAATTTGTACGTAAGTAAATGCTCGGTTGTTGTCTGCGGCGTGCTTTTTCTGAATAACAGCTTGATGCCCTTTTTCAAAATAATTTTCGTCGGCGGCCGTTCCCCCCAAGCAATAAAGCGATAAAAGAACCCGCCAACGAAAACCACCGTGCCTACCATATACCCGTATAAAGCCAAGTCAATATGTGTAAAAAGCCTTGAACCGATTCCCATAAGAATGACTAATCCGACTACGACTAGAAATACGCATTTAGCGAATTTTGATGCGAACGCTCGATCCATGTAGCATTGCCCCTTCACTTGTGATCTTTATAGTTGTATTAAACCATGAGTCGTCTGTTCGGCACTGTGAGATAAATCACTGTGGCCCCGTTTAATATCGAACTTCACGTGACATAAAAAAAACAGCCTTCCATCCGATCTGATCCGAAGGAAAGCCGTTGTCTACGAAGAGAAGCCGCCTTAACGTGCAAAAACACGGGCGATCAAGCTCATATAGAGCAGCGAGCTTACGGAAAGCAGGCATCCGCCGATCCCTATGAGAAGTAAGCCTTGCCAACCGATGCCGATAAGGAGAAGAAGCAGTCCTCCACACATGCCTGTCATGCCGACCTTCACGTAGCGGTCCTTGATCAGATCGTTCATGACCGGCACCTTCATTTTCCCTGCCAGCGGGCCATACTTATGCGTCCACCACAGAAATGGAACGATTTTGGACAAATACCCCAAGATGGTCATCCCGACCCAGCCGTATAGATACATCCAGCCTGATAGGATCACCCATCTTTCATCGCCGAAGAGTCCCGGCTTCACGAACCAAACACCCAGAAGCATAACAGCGTATACGAGAAGCGCTCTCGTGCAATAGATGGACCACCGAATCCCGGAACCCGGAGATCCTTTATGGCGATGCTTACGGATGTCCCTCATATGAGCCTCGTACATGATTAGCGCGGCTATGATCAGTGCGAGCACGAGGCCATTCAGACGAGCTCCTCCTCCTAACAGGAAGTGACCCGCTCCAAGGAGGGTTGCCGTATTCCATAGAATCATTACGACATAGGGACGTTTGGCGGATTCCCCGTGAGACAAGTAGAACATGGGCAGCATTTTGTAGCTGAACCCTGTAATTAAGAGGCCGAACCAGCCGAGTGTTCCCATCCAAATATGGGCGGAAAGCAAGCGATCGTGGATACCTCCCCAAATCGGGTAAACAAAATCAATCCCCATCATAATGCCTAGAAGCCCAGTCAGCACCAGGTAACCCACCGCGCAGGCTGTACTCACCGTGATGGGATTCCATTTGGCGGCAAGACGCATCGTTTGCCCTATATTCCAAGCGAACAAGCAGATGCCAATCCAAGTCAGTACAGCACCCGCAGCGATCCAGCTAACCTCCAAACGAAGGAATCCGATCAATAAGAGGAAGGAACCGATAAGGAAAATCACATAATGAACGTAGCCAAGCTTCCGGCTGTACAGCTTCCGCTGCAGAACCACATCCATCAGTTGGTAAACAGCCCCCATCGCGATCATCGTTCCCCAATCCAGCACAATCAAATGAATGCGAAACCAGCCTTCCGGATTCCGGGGAGGATCTCCTATCCATGTTCCCAGGGCAAACAGGGAAAGCAGATGAAAAGCGATAAAACTGACCATTCCGGTTGCGATAAACAGCAGTGGAAGCCTGAACATGATGGATCGTCCCCTTTACACGCGATTAAACAAAATGTTATTCTCCAAATGAATGTGCTGGAACATGTCCGCTTCCAATTCCTCCAGCTTCGAGAAAGTGAGCTGATAGGTCGTGCAGGCGTCCTCCGGCAGCTTGTAATCTAGCGTTAATTCCCTGATTTCTTTGAGCAGATCACCCGATCCTTCGTGTTCATGCTCGAGCTCTTCCAGTATGTCCAACAGCCTCCTTCTCTTTTCTTCTGTCGGATCGTTCGCCAAAGCGATAACGGCCGGGAAAGCTTCCTGTTCTTCTTTATCCATATGCTGCTCCATCTCACTTTTCAATGTTTCAAAACATTCATACACCTTAAAGAGTTCAGGATGATAGGGTCCATGCACACGCGCTACTTTCTTGACATAGCCGCTTAAGTGCGGCAATGCCGTTCTTAAATACCCATGATGGATGCGAACGATATACTCGATTAATTCGCTCGAGCTTAATTCGCTCCAATTGACATTATCGGATTCAGGGGCTTTGACCGCTTCCTGAAGACTTAGCAAGAGCGCCTGCTCCTCAATCTGTTGATCTTGAATCACTTGAAGCAGTGTTTGATTTCCTCCGCAGCAGAAGTCGATCCGGTATCCTTTAAACACCTCAGCTGATCTCGGGTAGCTGGTGACAATATCTCCAACGCGATCTGTTAATCGAATGGTCACTTCCATCTCAAATCCTCCTTGTTCGGTTTGCTACATCCACTATATCCAAAAGACAGACCGCTACATGTGATCGGCATCACAATATTTGAAAAACATTCCCATTCAATCAGCTGCTGCAAGAACAACTCACAAAAAAGCTCGGCTCCTCCAAGAGAGCCAAGCCTCTACCGAGAGTCCCGCCCATAGCGGGAATTTCTCCTGTTACATGCAGCCTGGCGGATCCTCGAATGCTGAATAACAGGAATTCCTCCCGTTATTCAGCCCGTACTCGCAGCCTTTACGCGAAATGGGGATGAATTAACGGGAGGAATTCCCTTCATTCGTACAACTGGGCTAATTTTCTCGCGAATAACGGGAGAAATTCCAGTTACGCCCTGCGGCTGACCAAGAAAAGCTCGGCTCCCTCAACGAGAGAGCCCCGCCCCGCCGCAGCAAAAAAAGAGGTACGGGATAATCCCCGTACCTCCTTCTGTCATACGTCTTTGATCGATGCGTACATATCTCACTATGCGCTTCATCACACTAGCCACCAATGTGAGACATTTCTACTTTAGGCTTCGGAAACGTCTGCTCAAGTCTCGTTTCGGAATACCGATCCTGCCGCGTTCTCCATACTTGAGCAATTAAAGATCTTACAGCATCATCACTAGCGCCTTCCCTGATCACACTTAACAGGTCTGTCTTGTCTGAAGCAAACAAACAAGTGTATAAATGCCCTTCGGCTGAAAGCCGCGCTCGTGTACAAGTACTACAGAACGCCTGGGTTACAGAGGATATGAAACCGATCTCATCCTGAGAACCCTGATAACGGTATCGCGTCGCTACCTCGCCCACATAATTCGATTCTATAGGTTCCAGCGGCATCACTTTATGAATGATTTCGATAATTTGTTGGCTAGGAACGACCCGTTGTAAATTCCAACCATTGGTGTTGCCCACATCCATAAACTCAATAAATCTCAAAATGTGCCCGTGCTCCCGGAAGTACTTCGCCATTGGGACAATATCCTGGTCATTGACACCCTTTTGCACGACCATATTCACCTTCACGGATAATCCTGCCGAAGCCGCCGCATCGATGCCTTCGAGCACGCTTTTGGCCGAATACCCTCTTCCGTTCATGACACCGAACCGCTCATCATCCAAACTATCCAAGCTCACTGTAATCCGCTCTAATCCAGCCTCCCTTAGCTCCTTTGCCTTATGCTTCAATAAGGAACCATTGGTAGTTACGGCAATATCTTTGACGCCTTCTATATGACGGACACGTGATATAATGTCAGCAATATTTTTATTTAATAGCGGCTCCCCGCCGGTAATCCGAATTTTTTCAACGCCAAGAGATACGAAAATCCGCGTTAAACGCTCTAATTCTTGAAGGCTTAACAGCTTTTCTTGCGGAAGGAACTGGAAGTTAGGACCAAACACCTCTTCAGGCATACAATATCGGCATCGGAAATTGCAGCGGTCCGTCACAGATATGCGTAAATCACGAAGCGGCCTATGAAGGGTATCTGTCATTTGGGGCGCTTGCTTATCGGAATTATTCATCCTTGACCTCCTCTCCGTACACGGTAATTTCATAAGGCAGCGGTATAACTTCCACCTGCCGGCCGGCGGTGACTCCTCGTGAACCAGCGGGTATGACGATGATGCAATTGGCATCTTGAATAGATACAAGCATACTCGAGCTATTCTTATCCAACACACTTACCATGACTTGTTGATTAGTTAATGTCATTCGTCCTCTTATATATCGGTCATGCGGGCATCCTTTATCATAATCGTTCCCCATGACAGCATGTATGCAAGGTTGAAACGGGCGCTCTACTCCTTGCATCGCAAGCAGTGCAGGTCGTACCAGCAGTTCAAAACCGGCGAAGCAGGCGCCGGGATTACCAGAGAGACCGAAAATGAGCTTATTGTTAATGACAGCTGCTGAAGTCGGACTGCCGGGCCTCATTGCGATTTTATTGAAGAGAAGTGCCGTATCATCATTCCCCTTCATGTCAGAGAAGAAGTCCGCCATAACGTCATAATCTCCAACGGAAACTCCGCCGCTTACGATAAGCATATCACATTTCTCTATTGCCTTGTAAATCGTCCGAGTAACCTCACCTCTATCATCCGGAACCGTTCCATACTGAATAACCAGTCCGCCGTATTGCTCGACTTGTGCCGCGAGCATGTAGGCATTGCTATTCCGAATTCTCCCGGGCTGAAGGGGCTCGCCGACAGCGAGTAATTCACTTCCCGTCATTAAGACGCCCACGACGGGTCGACGAACAACCGGAACCTCTTCATACCCTATTGAGGCAAGCAGTGCAATCTGACCAGGACCGATTGGGGTGCCTGCACGTATTAGCAGCTGCCCTGTCGTTATTTCATCGCCTACCTTGGCCATATTTTGTCCGGAGACTACCTTGTGCTTAATACGGATGTAAACTTGCCCTTCCTCTTGAAACTCCTCTGTTTGTTCAAACATGACGACTGCATCCGCACCGTCCGGGACGGCCGATCCCGTCATGACACGAATCGCTGTTCCCGGGACCACTTGTTGATGCGAGATGGACCCGGCAGGCACTTCATCAATTACTCTTAGACATGCAGGGTTGTGTGGAGCAGCCGATACTGCTTCTTCGCTCAGAACGGCATACCCGTCTAATCCGGAACGGCGGAAATGAGGCATACACTCCTTCGAGAACAGAGGTTCCGAAATTCTTCTATGTAAGCAAGAGTCAATCGATGTGTACTCGCTTTCCAGCGGCAGCACATGCTGCATAACCATGTTCCGGGCATGCTCCACTTTGACGGCCCTGCGGGCAAACCTCTGGCTTCGATTTATCATCACGAATAATCCTTTCATCTACAACGCTTATTAAGTTGAATCATAAATCTTTAATGTCAATGTAGATGTGATATTGATCACAGCCCCAATTTCGTTTCATTGTGACCCCTATCACATTCATCCAAGGAGCTGCTCTTTGAGATGGGGACAAGAAATATACACATGGAACATCCAGGGTTGTGAAAATAATCACATACATAAGAAAAGGTAAGATCTATAATGGAATCATCCAAGAGAGAAGGAGTGATTACTATGACGACCCTGCATAACGAGCATTTAGAGGCCTTGCGAGATGATTTCTGCTGCGAGTATGGTAAATTTTTTGCCGAAAGAACCGGTGGGCTGCAAGATGAGGAGAAAGAACTCATCACCCAACCGCCATTCGAACCACAGACTGGCCCTGAGCATACGATGAAGTATCTGCATCAAGTTGGCCTTCAAGAGGAGTACCTGCTATGACTCACTCTGCAAAACCAAACCAGTAGTGCTGGAATCACTTCGGCACTGCTGGTTTTTATTTATTATAAGATCGTTGGCCCGTGTGAAAAATGTCACACCTCCGCGGTGCCGGTTGTGACATAAATCACATCGAACGTTTTGTCATATGGATATACTGAATGAACGGCTTGGGGATAGGAGTGATGGTTCGAATGAACGGAAATGGTTCTTTGCGCGAAGAAGTTGGCGTCCGGAATACGGAATGCTTCTCCGCCGATAATTTAGTTAAACTACAGCAAATCATGTACGAGTCTAAGGTCACATCAGGATCGCATCTCTTCTGGGAGGGAGATCCCGCTGACAAGCTGATCTTTATCAAGAGCGGAAGAGTGAAACTGACGAAGACTTCAGATGAAGGCCGGCATTTTATTTTGTACATGTACCAAGAGGGCGATATGTTCGGTCAAGTAGACCCTTTTCACCAATCGGTTCATGCTTTTAATGCAGAAGTTATCGAGGATAGTGTCATTGGGGCTATCTTGCAGAAGGATTTGGAAGTTTTGCTTTGGCAGAATGGCGATTTGGCCATTGAATTCATGAAGTGGATGGGACTTGTTCACCGCATGACGCAGACCAAATTCCGTGATCTCATGATGTTCGGTAAACACGGTGCATTATGTTCACTGCTCATCAGATTGGCTAATTCCTATGGTCTTGAACAAGATCATCGAATCTTGATCACCAAGACCCATACGAATACAGAGTTTGCCGATATGATCGGCGCTACAAGAGAGAGTGTAAATCGAATGCTAAGCGAACTCCGCAAAGCAAATGCCATCCACATCGAGAACGGTCACATCATCGTGAACGATCTTCCCTACCTTCGTGACATTTGTCATTGTGAGAATTGTCCCAAAGACATCTGCAGAATGTAGAAACGACACCTGGATGGGTATCTATTTTTTATTCTTTTAGCGGAATTGTAACGAAGAAAGCTACCCTGTTCTCTTGCGTTGAAAAATGAATGGTACCTCGATAACTTTCTAACGATCGTTGAATGGTGATTGTTGCAGACCTCAGATTTTGCACAATCATTACTTCATACGAAGCCTCGCCTTCACTTTGTTTATCTAATTGTGAACAAACGATAAACATAAAAAAGGCACCCGATTTGGGTGCCATATCCCTTTAATTGTGTTTCACATGTTGAAGCATTTGGACAAAAATTTGCTCGATATGTTCATCATCCAGGGAGTAATATACGGTTTTACCAACTTTACGCCGTTTGACAATTCGCAAATTCCGTAAATATCTTAATTGATGAGAAATAGCGGATTGGCCCATTCCTAACACTTGTACAATATCATGCACACACAGCTCATTATTCAACAAAGTGTGAATAATTTTAAGTCTTGTCGGGTCGCCAAGTGCTTTGAACACCTCTGCCAGCCCACCGACGATCTGGTCCGTTATTAATTGTTCTTTCAGTACGTCAATATTAGAAGTTCCATGACAGGTGTCATCACATTGATCTTGTACGGTTTTCGATAAGATCTCTTCCATATACCTTCTCGCTTTCTGAGGATAAAACTTACGATTTACTTTACATTATAACAGAAAAGCATTCAAATACTCGAACAATCTTTATTTCCTCATGTCTGCGTATTCACGTTCACGACAATGGTTTGTTCTTCTGTAGTAATCTCATCCCGTTAGCAATAACGAGAAGTGAGCTCCCTGTATCCGCCAATACGGCCATCCATAGCGTTGAGGTTCCCAGAAAGATCATAACCAGGAAAACAACTTTGATGAGCAGGGAGAAAGCAATATTCTGTTTAATAATTCTCAATGCTCGCCGGCTTAACCTTATCGCATAGGGCAATTTGGATAGGTCATTCGCCATTAAAGCCACATCTGCTGTCTCTAAAGCCGTATCCGTTCCCGCGGCACCCATGGCGATACCGACAGTCGCTGTCGCTAAAGCAGGTGCGTCATTTACTCCATCTCCAAGCATGGCTACATGACCATAATTCGTCATTAATTGTTTGACCGAAGAAACCTTGTCTTGCGGGAGCAGCTCGGCGTCATATTCGATTCCTCCGAGCTTTGCAGCGACGGCCTGAGCGGTTCCGCGATTGTCCCCGGTTAACATGATCGTTTTCTTAATTCCAATATTCCCTAATTGCTCAAGTGTGGACTTGCTATTAGGACGAACCTCGTCCGCTACAGCAATCATAGCGATTAGCCGCTCCCTTGTCCCCAGCATCATAACCGTTTGTCCTTGTTGCTCTAGGTGATTTATTTGTGTATGGACCCCATCCATTGAAACATTCAAATCGTCAGCGAACCATTTTGGACTGCCAATGAAATACCCCTCGCCCTGAACGGTGGCCTTAACCCCCCGGCCGGTTACTGAAGTAAAAGATGAAATATCTTTACTCTGTATGCCTTTCTGCTTTGCGAACCGAACAATGGCCTCAGCCACAGGGTGTTCAGATGAAGACTCCATACCTGCTGCTATAGATAAAGCTTCTTCCTCTGTCTGCCCATCCAGGGCAATAATGGCTGTTACTTGCGGCATTCCCGCGGTCAAAGTACCTGTTTTATCAAAAGCTACAACGGAAACGGCCCCTAATCTTTCTAAATGGGCTCCGCCTTTAATGAGGATACCGTTTCTCGCCGCGTTTCCAATTGCAGACACAATAGAAACGGGGGTGGAGATGACCAAGGCACAAGGGCAAGATACAACCAACATCATCAGTGAGCGATAAATCCATGTATGAAAGGGCTGTGCCAAAAATACGGGAGGTATGACGGCAATTCCAACTGCAAGAATCAGAACTGCCGGGGTGTAATATTTAGAAAAAGTATCGACAAACCGTTGAGAAGGAGCTTTCTGCGCCTGCGCATCTTCAACCATTGTAATAATTCGGGACAATGTATTGTCTTTGGACAGCTTCGTTACCTCAACTTCAATTGCTCCTTGTTGGTTCATAGTCCCGGCATAGACCTCATCCCCGCCAGCTTTGTCCACAGGGATCGATTCCCCGGTAATTGGGGCCTGATTTATCGATGAAGCGCCTTTGATAATGACTCCGTCCACCGCTATTTTCTCACCCGGCTTGATAATCACCGTATCACCGATTCGGATATCCTCAATCCCCATCATAGACTCATGACCCTCTCTGCGAACTAAAGCTTCTTTCGGAGATAAATCCATCAGCCCGCGGATTGACTTTCTGGTCCGATCCATTGTGTATGCTTCTAAGGTTTCACCCAAGGAGAACAGAAAGACAACGGCTGCCCCTTCCTCCCACTGTCCGATAAGCGCAGCTCCCGCTGCTGCAACTGTCATGAGCAGATCCATTCCGATTGTACGTGACTTTAAGCCATAAAATCCTGTTCTAGCCATGCGGAATCCGCCAATACCGATAGCTGCAGCATATAATATCGTAGAGTAGATCTCATCTAGGAAGGCTCCCCATGATAACCCCCAAGCGATGGCAAACAATAGCCCTGATGCACATGTAGGAAGAACCTTCTTATTCCGCCTCCAGAAGCTTACTTCATCCGTTGGCCGCGCGCCCCCAGCATCTAGCATGGCCGTATATCCTGCCTGTTGTACCGTCTGCATAATGCTTTGTGACGCTGTTCCGTCATGCTCAACGGTCATCTTAGCCGCTCCATAGTTCACCGTTACCTGATGAACAGCCGGAAGCGATCCAACCCGCTTCTCTAATTTAAGCGCACAATCCGCACAATCCATCCCGTCAATCCGATAGACAGAAGTTTGATTTGTTTGCGATTGTGTCTGGATCCGGGATACAGATCTCTCCAGCTTCACTGCGCAATCCGCACCATGCATCCCCTCAAGCGTTACGGTTCGATTAACTATATCACCCGATGTATTTCCACAACACGAGTCGCCATGATGTTGATTGTTATGTTGGCCTTCATTACTACAACAAGAGGTTTTTGAAGACATCCGAGATCATACTCCTCATTATTAATATATGATTATGTGTTCATGTATTAATTTTATAATATGTCGATCTCTTTATGATGTCAATCGTTACCAACCTAACGATAATAATAAAAAAGAGAGGTCCAAAGTTGGAACTCCCTAAATCATTACTACCTTAGTATTTTTTGATGAATTTCCCATCCTCTAGATAAAGCACTCGATCACACAGCGGCAGTACCCGGTCATCATGTGTAACCATTACCGCACTTTTCCGCCGGGACTTTACCTGCTTCGCGATCATACGGACGACATCAAGCCCCCTTGCTGCATCCAAGCTTGCTGTAGGCTCATCTGCGAACAGGACAGCGGGGTCATTCATTAAGGCTCTTGTGATCGCTACCCGCTGTCGTTCACCCCCGGATAGCTTCTCCGAATACGCCGTTCGCCGGTGGGATAATCCAACCTCATCCAGCAGCTCTTTTGCCCGTTTGGCGGCCTTTGCCTTGTCCATGCCGGCAAGCTTGGCGACTAGAATGAGCTGCTCTTCGACTTTTAAATAGGGAATCAAATTGGCGCTTTGAAAGATGAATCCGATCTTCCGAAGCCGAAGCTCCGAAAGTTCTTGCTTGTCTTTACCGCCGATCGATTCCCCATCGAGCAGAACACGCCCGCCGGTAGGTTCAAGCAGTGCTCCGGCTATGGATAGGAATGTACTTTTGCCCGACCCCGAAGGACCCATGACTGCGACCAACTCACCCTCTGCAACCTCCAGGTTAAGCTGATTCAAAATCATTCTTTCATTACCGCCATCTTTAAATGTTCGAGTGACTTCTTGTAAGATAAGTCTGTTTCTCATGCCGCTGTCCTCCCAATCGCATCCAAGGCGTCAATGCTGGCGACCTTCCATACGGAGAATAGAGACCCGGCCAGAGACATCGTTACAAAGGATAGACAGGTAAGCGCTAAGGTTGTGATTCCTAATTGAAATGGCATCGAGCTCGGCAGCACGGCTTCAAACAATTGGACCAACAGCACGCTGATCACCAAACTTCCAACCGATAGGATGAACACCTGGAGAGTCACACTTCCGGCTAAGTAAGCCGTTCGTGTACCAATCGCTTTCAAAATACCAAATTGACTTGTTTTCTGGATGGTGACGACATAGAAAAATACAGCCAGTACGAACGCAGAAATCACAAACAAGAAAAAAAGCATCATCATAAGCGAACCTTGCTCTTCTTTGTAACCGGGAATCGCCGATATGGCCTCAGACTTCATGATCACTTCCGAATCGGGCAGCGCGGCCTGAAGCTCCTTCACTTGGTCCTTTGAGGCTTTCATGGCAATCGCATTATAAACCTGACTGTCTGCCGCTTCCGTTCCTGGCCGACTTGTCAGCGCCTGATAACGACTCCAATCCTGTTTATTTAGAAAAATAGCCGGTGTATGGCTGAATGATTCGTTTTTCACAAATCCGCTAACGACCCAGCTTACTCCCGATGCTTGATCGATTAAGGTTGTACCGATTTGCACACCGGCATCCTTCAATTTATGATCAACAAGAACATATCCATCCGTCTGGTTCGAGATGGAGGAACCTTCGGTTACGGCCGGCGCCAGCCAACCACCGAGATTAACGGCGAATAGGGTAGCATCTACTTTTTCCGTTTTACCGGATGGAGTGACCGTCGTCATTTTCAAACTAAGCGGCTCTGCATTCTCTCCCCCTACGATTGAGCTAGTCTTATCAAGCACCTGCTGATCGACTTGCGATCGGGTGAAGCGGTGATTGGAATCCTGCTCCACGAGAAAATGGGTTGCATCCATATTCTTCACAGAAGCAGCGTTGTCGTACGCAAGTCCCTGTGCAAGACCGGTGACAAACAGAACAAGAAATGCAATAAGCACCATAATGGTTGCGATTAACAGATAGCGAGCTTTAGCAAATCTCATTTCTCGAATAGCAAGATACATGAAACTTCCCTCCTTTGTTATGACCAAAGTATAGGAAGCGAAAATGAACGGAGAATGAACAACAGGTTACAGTTGAGGCAGTGTCACGGTAAATAGGGTTCCTTCTGTCGAACTAGTCGCCTCGATGTTACCGCCGTGCAGCTGGACTACTTTCTTTACAATGGCCAGCCCGAGCCCTGTTCGCCCGGAAGAACGTTCCCGCGCACGATCCACCCGATAAAACCGGTCAAATAAGAAAGGTATGTGCTCTGCAGCAATGCCATTGCCTGTATCCTGAAAATAAATCTTACAGTGTGAATGGGATTGCTCGGCAAAGATATCGATATTTCTTCCTTTAGGAATATAATTCACTGCATTGCTAAGCAAGTTCATCCAAACTTGCATAAGCAAGACCTCGTCTCCGTCCAGCTGGATGGTATCAGGTACGGATATTTTCAGCAGCAGCTCCTTCTCCTCAAGCTGCCATTGCAGAACTTGAACCGCTTGGCGAATTTGACCTCGCAGTGAGAACTTCTTCATCTGCAGTACCTCTTGCCCTTGTTCTAAGGATGATAGCAGAAGCAATTGTTTACTGAGTAAAGAGAGATGGCGGCTTTCGTTTTCAATAATCGACGCATAGTGCTCACGCTCTTCCTTCGGGAGCTCCCTCTCAGCTAACACTTTAGCAAACCCTTGAATCGAGGTGAGCGGAGATTGAATTTCATGCGATACATTCGATACGAATTGTTGGCGTGCTTGATCCACACGCTCCAACTCACGGCTCATAGTCCGGAAATGTTCGGACAATTGCCCGATTTCATCACGTCTTTGGGTCGATAAGGGAAGGTTGTAGTTTCCTTTGGCAATTAGCTTCGTTGCCTCGGATAAGCGAGTAATCGGCCTTACCAGATATCTTGTGCTGAATAAGAAGAAGATGATGCTAATGGCAACTGACAGCAAGCCGATTAATGCGAAGAAAATGCGCAATTCGCCGAATTGCAGGATCACATCCGGCCTCATGAATAAGGCATAATCCCGATTATGGGCATGAACGAGAAACCCGACCGTATTGCTTGACCGGTTATCGAAGAAACCGGTGACAAACGGCTTGACCGGGAAGTTGGCAACACCGTGGTACAGAGTGCCGTGAAGCACCAAATTGGGGGCCTGCCCGTCCAAATCATGTTCACGGAAAGCGCGTCCATAGAAGCGCTCGTCCCCTTGACCGTCCGTCAAATAGATTTGATATCCAAGAGCCCCGACATTCTGAAGGTATAACTCCATGTCCACAGATGCCGTCTCCAAATATTGCTTCATCTGCTCCGCAATTCCGGTCAATTTGCCGTCATTATAGGGTTTAAGCTTCTCATGATAGTAGATATTCGATGCGAGAAAACCAAGCAGACCGCTTAAGATCATGACGGCTATCGTCAGCAGGAAGACACGGATATACAGCGATCTCATGGTTTTACCACCTCCATTTTGTAACCGATCCCGCGTACGGTCTGAATGGAGAATTCGTCTGTATAATCCGCGAAACGTTGGCGAAGCCTTTTGATATGGACATCAACGGTCCTGTCATCCCCTTCGTAATCCGCTCCCCAAACGAGGCGAATCAATTCATCACGTGAGAACAGCCGCCCGGGATACTGGGCCAACTGCGAGAGCAATTCGAATTCTTTCATCGGCAGGAGGAAGACGGATTGCCCGTCGGTAACCTCAAAGTTTTTCCGATCGATGACGATTTTATTCAAACGGATCCTGTCACTTGAAGCGCGATTGTAGCGTCGGAATAAGGCCTTGACTCTGAAGACGAGTTCCTCCGGCTCGAACGGCTTGGTCAAATAATCGTCCGTACCTCGAAGATACCCCTGCTCCTTATCGGGGAGCTGATCCCTTGCAGTAAGCATAATAATGGGCACATCGTAATTTTGTCTTATATAATCACACAGCTCGTATCCGTCCATTCTAGGCATCATCACATCGATGATCGCCAAATCAATTGAGGCTTCCTCCATCAACCGGACGGCTTCCACGCCATCCTGCGCCTCGTGTACTTGATAACCTTCTCTTGTCATGACATATCGCAGCAGCGCCCTAATATTCGCATCATCGTCTGCAACTAGTACATTTCTCAATACTTATTTCCCTCTTTTCAATACTAAAATGATATAGCAAGCGCTTTGATCCTTTTACGCTGATCCTTTATCATTTCGGATCTTCATCATCACCTTGGTGCCTTGCCCCAACTTGCTCTCCACTTGAAGACCGCAATCGGAACCGTAATGGAGCTTGATGCGCTCATTGACATTTTGCAGTCCGATGCCGCCTTTAGCATCCTTATCGTAAGTAAGCTTATCGAAGCGGTCATTCATCTTATAGACGGTCTCCTTGCTCATGCCGACACCGTCGTCACTAAGAATAAAGTACGTGTCCTCCCCTAGATGATAAGCGGAAATGCCGATTTCCCCGGGACCTTCACGCTTCTCAAGACCATGGTAAATGGCATTTTCCACGACCGGCTGCAGCACAAGCTTCAGCATGGGGAGCTGCTTAATAGATTCAGGCACATCCAGTTTTAAAGTGAATTTATCGTTGAACCGCATGTTTTGAAGAAACAGATAGTGCTCCAAATGCTCCAGCTCGGATGCAACCGTACCGACTTCGACACCTTTGGTCAGGCTGTAGCGCAGCATTTGACCCAGATTATACGTCATCGCCGCTACCCGGTCGTCATCGTTCAGCTCCGCCATCATGCGGATCGTCTCAAGCGTATTATATATAAAATGCGGATTAATTTGGCTCTGAAGTGCGCGCATTTCCGCTTCCTTCTTCCGCAGCCGTCCGTCGGCAACTTCTTCGATGAGCTCGTCGATCCTCTCCAGCATTTGATTAACATGTTTCCCCAGAAGCCCCACTTCATCCGCATATCGGACATGGACCCTCACTTTCATATTGCCGCTTTGCACCTGCTTCATAATTCTCGATATTTTACTAAGCGGGTTCGTCAGGAAATAAGTGATGACAATAGAAACGATAAGCGCGAAGCCGGTAATGCCGATCGTGACGAGTATGGTCACATTCCGGGTTACGGTAGCCTTGGCCGTAACTTCCTTGACCGGAATGAAGGCCAGCATTTTCCAGTCCGATTTCGAAGAAGTCGTATATGTGCAAATATACTCGATACCGTTCATCGTAACGGCAAAGCTTCCGTGTTCACCCACCACCTTGGAGAAGAAATTCCAACCTTCGGCACTCTGCGTAATGAACGCCCGGTCGCTGTCATATACGACGTGGTTCTGCTGATCCAGAATCATCGATTTTCCCTTTGTAATGCTGTCCAACTCTTGGATCGTTTTGGCCACGACACTGACCGAGGTGTCGAACACAATCATGCCGATGGGGACAATGGAGGCAGCATCCCGAATTTCTCTGACAACGGAAAACACATAATCTTTATTGCCGGATGAATAGGCAACCTCTTGCGTAGACAGCAAGACAGGGAGCCCGTCGGCTTCCTTCGCCAATTGTCTCCAATATGGAATTTTATCCCGGATATCTTGGCGCACCCCGTCCGTCTTGAGGTTATAGTACAGCTCATCGTAATTATCGATTATATATACGGAGGTCGTATCCTGCTTAATATTGTTAATGCTAAGGACGTTATGCTCCACACTGCGCATCTTGTCAATGCTTTGTCCCGGTTGCGTCAGCTTCACCTGCATGTCCGTCATAAACAAGGGGAGCGCGGATATGCGTTTGATGTCCAAAATATAATCATCCAGCTTATCGAGCAGCTCGGACGTCGTCCCCAGCACGTAAGTCTGCGTATTCTCTTGCATGGACTTCGAGTAATACTGGAATGAAATGTAGCTGGTTAGCATGAGCGGCAATGTAATCAGGAAAACGAAAATAATAATCAATTTTTTCTTCATGCTGCTGTTAGCAAAGGAGTGCCAGACCTTCAAGCTGCTAGATTTCAAGTAAGCCAAAACAGGTTCCCCCCACCGCCTACGGGCTTATGTTCAACGATTGCCGGGCCCCAGCCCATTGCTGATTGTATTTCTCGAGCACCTCTGCAGGGGTACCGAGCATATATTCCTGCACAAGCGCGGGCATTTCCAACTGCGCCTTATTCAGGATTTGACTGAGTCGGTCCGTATCCTTAATAACTTCCACATATTCCGGCTGATAGGCGTCCATCTCCAACAATTGCGGCAATTCCGGCTTTCTATTCTTTAACACGGGAATGAATCCGGAATAATTCTCATAACCGGACTCTTCCACCATCCATTTCATAAATGCTTTAGCCGCAGCTTGGTGCTTGCTGTTCTTGCCTACCGCATAATAACGGTCCGGATACCGCGTCGCTTTGAGCTTGCCCGAATTATCCGCAGGGAAAGGGAAGAAGCCGATATCCTCCGGCTTCGCGCCGTTTTCAATCATTTGCTTGATGGCCCAGTTACCCGTCAGCATCATGCCGATTTTCCCTGCAGCCAATTCCCTTTTGGACCCTTCCCAGTTCGTATCGTTCAAATTCGGCTCCAGGAACCCTTGCTCATACAAGGTTTTAATAATGGACATGGAGGTATCGTAGGGATTGCCCGGTTGGAAGGGTGCCGCTGTATCGGCCAATTCATTCTTCGTCCCGGCCTTCCCTGTCAGCAGCATAGGAACATCGGTCGACCAGAACTGCAGCGGCCAGCGGTCTTTAAAGTTGGATGCGAACGGCACGATTCCGCTTTGCTTTAACTTGGCACATACGGCGTAAAAGGCATCCAGCGTTCTGGGCACCTCGCCGATACCCGCTTGTTCGAATGCTTTTTTATTGTAGATAACGCCGCTTACCGCTACACCGGACGGGATGCCGTAAGTGACACCTTGATAGTCTTTAAAATCTTGAAAATAAATGTCTCCCTGCAGCTCCACATCCGATAACGGAGCGAAAAATTTGCCCAAATCCGAATTCGGGATGGAAGGGATCAGCAGAACATCCGGGGTTTCTCCAGAAGCGAGCCGAATTTTAATGTTCTTATCATAGTCGCGCAAGGCTTCGAATTGAATATGAATGGCCGGATATTTCTCTTGGAACCGCCGCGCGTATTCCTTATATGTCCGATCGATCATATCCGTACGATTCGTAACGACGGTTAGGGTACCGCTCATTTCTGTGTTTGAGGCGTTCGTTCTGCTTCCACCCGGCATCTGTTGGGACGAAGTATCCGTACCCGTACAACCGGATAATAGCAATGCCGCAGCCGTTAGCGGAGTGATTGCACGCAGCCATTTCCGTTTCATTATTGATCCCCTTTCCGTTTCCTATTGAACCGATTATAGGCGATATGATAAACGCTTACAATGCGCAACAATTGTTAGTGGCGGAAACAAAAAATCCGGGCACAGGACGCCCGGGTTCATCTTGTAACTTATCCTCGCTTACGTGTGCTTTTCCTTATATTCCTTCGGAGTCAAGCCGACCATTTTCTTAAAAAGTTTATTGAAGTAAACCGGATCGGAATATCCGAGCATCGATGAGATTTCGTAATTTTTCAATTGGGGGTAATCGATCAAAAACTGCTTCGCCTTGTTCAAGCGTACCGAAATCAAATAATCCGTGATGGTCAAGCCCGTTTCTTGACGGAATAATTTGCTTACATAGCTTGGACTTAATTCTACCCGTTCTGCGATCTTGTCCAAATCAAACGTTTTATCGAATTCCTTATCCAGCATCTGTTTGATTCTCTCGATGACATAATGCTCCGGCTCTCCTTCTTTCTTGGGGATGCCCTCCCCCTCAGCAATTCCGTCGTTGTCCAACTTACGGCTTATTTGGGTCAATACCTGGAACAGATCATATTTATCGAGCGGCTTCAGGAAATAATCCGTAACTCCGAACCGCATAGCTTGACGGGCATATTCAAACTCATTGAACCCGCTGATGACGATAACGAACAATTCGGGCAAGCGCTCTTTGGCTTTCTCGATCAGCCGTAAACCGTCCATGATCGGCATTTTGATATCCGTGATCAGGACGTCCAGGTCGCCGGGCTGAAGCCGGCTGATCTCCATGTAGGCTTCATAGCCGTTCGCGAATAACCCCGCAATTTGAACGGATAATTCGGATTTATTTAAAATCTTGGCGATCCCCAAGCGAATTAATTCTTCGTCATCAACGATCATGACTTTCATAGGCTCACTCTCCGTTCATCGCCGTTTCACCCCATTTTATCATAATGCCGGCTTACAAGTTAATGGAGAAGCTATTAGGACTTGACGGCTCCGCTCGTAACCCCGGAGAAAATATACTTTTGCAGCAACAAATACATAAGAACAGTCGGAATCATAATGATTAGAATGGCCGCGCAAATATAATTCCACTCCGCTTGGTTGATACCGGCAAAACGCATGATGGAGGTCGATACGACGCCTAATTTGGCTTTCGGCATATATAAATATGGAATATACAAATCATTATAAATGTTGATCGTCTTCAAAATAATGAGCGTCGCCGTAGCCGGAGTGAGCAGCGGGAACATGATGTTCCAGTAGATTCGGAACAACGAAGCACCGTCCATCATGGCGCTTTCGTCCAACTCATAGGGGATGTTTTTGATAAATTGCAAGTAAATGTAGATTTGCACGACATCCGCTCCAATGTACAGGATGATCGGCGCCGATAACGTGTTAAACAAATGGAGACTTTGGATAATAGAAAACACGGCCACCTGAGTCGTAATGGTAGGAATGATGGTGGCGACGAGAAAGGAACCAAGGATCATCTTCTTGCCTCTAAAATGAAAGCGCCCAATCACATAGGCTACCATCGTTCCGAGAACGACATTGCCGATCAGGGATGCTGCGATAATGATGAATGTATTAAGCAATGCCTCGTCCATATGCGCCCGTTCAAATACAACCTTGAAATTATCAAGGTTCGTAAAACTTTTGGGCAAGGCAAAGGGACTGCCGGTGCCGAATTCCGATTTATCTTTAAACGCGTTTACCAGCACCACATAGGGCGGGAACACAACGACGAAGGTCGCCAGTAATAGGACGAGATATTGAATTCCGCTTTGCCAAGGCTGTTTTTTCAAGCCCTATTCCCCCTTTCGATTGATAACTTTGCTTTGGATCCCCAGCACCACGACGGTAATCAGCAGCAGGATGACACTCATCGCAGAAGCCAAACCGTAGTTGTTAAACTGGAACGCCGTCTCCACCGTTTTGAAGACAAAGGTCGTGGATGCTCCGGCCGGCCCGCCTCCGGTCAACACGAATGGCAGATCGAATACGGACAAAGCCCCGCTGACCGTTAAAAACATATTGAGCTCAATGATTTTCGTCAGATTAGGCAGCGTCAGATGCCAGAATTGCCGGTAACCGTTGGCGCCGTCGATCGTGGCGGCTTCGTAAATATCTCCCGGAATCGCCTGCAGCGCACCGATATATATAACCATGTTATATCCCATAAATCTCCAGAATCCCACGGACGCCAGAGAATAGTTGACGATGTCCTTGTTGCCGAGCCAACTCGTCTGCAGCATGTCGAGACCCAACACATCCAGCAGCGCATTCAGAGACCCATTGGTCGTGTCAAAAACAAATTGAAACATAAAGGCGACGGCAACGCCATTCATGATGAACGGCAGAAACATCATCACCCTGAAAAAGTTGCGCCCTTTCAATTTGCCGTTTAGGATCACGGCAAAAATAAGCGCGGCGATGTTCTGAATGACGCCCACCAAAAAGTAAGGAATTTGATTCAGAAAAACGCCGAAAATCTTGGGATTGTTGAATACTTCCACATAGTTATCCCAACCGATCAGGCTTTTATCCGGACTGATCCCATCCCAGTTGGTAAAGCTCAAGTAGAACAGTTTGACAGCCGGATAAAACGTAAACGTGCACAGCAGAGTCATCGGGACGAGCAAAAAACCGATAATGAGGATCCACTTCTGGGTTTTGTACGACAACGTACTGAACATTGAGAGCTCACTTCCTTCTCCGAGCGGCTGGTTGGAAGCAAAATGGATGACCCATGCGGTAATCCATTTTGCTCCTTATCAGCCTCTTCTTTTTCTCTATTTGATGGATTCGGTATTAATATCCAAGCGCTTTTTTGGCGTCTGCCCACTGCTTGTTATATTTATCGAATATGGCTTTGCTGTCACCCAGAACGAAATCCTGAACGATGGCTTGCGGCTCGATTTGCGCTTTATTTTGAGTCGCTACCGCTTGATCGCTGTCCGCTACACCTTCGAGGAATGTTGGGTTGTAGCTCTTGAATTCAACCAATTGTTTCAACTCCGGCTGTTTATCCTTAAGTACGGGAATGAAGCCTGCGAAATTGTCATATCCGGAATCAACAATAAGCCACTTCAAGAATGCTTTTGCGGTTTCAAGGTTTTTGCTGTTCTTATTGACGCCGTAGAACCAGTCTGGCGAAAGCGGTGCCATCATTTTGCCGGAATTATCGAAAGGCATGGGGAAGAAGCCGATATCTTCCGATTTAGCGCCATTTTCAATGACTTGGTTAATAACCCAGTTCCCGAGGTAGTACATCGCGAATTTGCCGGATGCGACGTCTTTCTTGGATTGTTCCCAATTGGTGGAGTTAATGTCCGGCTCCAAATAGCCCTTCTGCTGCATCGTTTTTAAGATGCCCATCGACTTGCCGTACGGGCCGTCCAACGTATATGGCGTGTCGCTTTTCACACGATCGTTGCCAAGGGCCGCATTGCCTGCGATCAAAGTTGGCAAATCCCACACCCATGAGCTGAGAGGCCACTTATCCTTGAAATTGGAGGCTAGCGGCACCATGCCCTTTGCTTTCAACTTCTCGCTGGCCGCATAGAACTCGTCCAGTGTTTTCGGTACGGCCGTTATGCCCGCTTCCGCAAAAGCTTTCTTGTTGTAGACGATACCAGAGGTATTGGTACCTTGAGCAATACCGTAGAGCTTGCCGCCGGTCGCTTTGAAATCTTTGAAGTAGATTTTATCGTTCAGCCCCATATCGTCCAAAGGTGCGAAATATTTCGGTAAATCGGCATTCGGGATCGTCGGAATCAATACGATATCCGGGTAATCGCCGGTAGAGATTCGCACTTTTACGTTCTTGTCATAATCCCGAATCGCTTCGAATTCAATGTCGGCGTTCGGATATTTTTCTTTAAAACGTTTGGCGTAGTCCTTATACTCCTTATCGATCATATCGGTCCGGTTCGTTAAGAAGGTCACCTTCCCTTTCACGTTATCGCTCGGATTGGCGCTCGCTTGGGCCGCAGCCGTTGCCGCAGGCTTTTTAGTCTCGGAAGCGGCGCCGCTTCCTCCTTCACTTCCGCATGCAGCCAGAATCGATAAGGACATGGTTGTGGCCAATGCTACGGATACGAATTTTTTCATCACATTGCTACCCCTCTCATTTTGTTTTGGTTCCGCTTACAATTCGTATTATAGACCTGTGCCCGCGCCTAAAACAGGAGTTTGAATTGTGATTTATAGTCTTCAATTGTTCTTAATGTTAGCGTTTTCGTAATTTTCTTGGAGCAGGTCTCGTGCTCGCCCCGGAAGAGACGGAACGGATGGAAGAGGACCCCTTGCGTCCTTAATCCATCCGTTCGCCGTTACCATTATGACCTTCATCTTATAAATCATTTGATCTCCGTATTCAAGATTTTCACTTCAAATTTAGGTACAATCAACAATTGGGGATAATCCTTTCGCCACTCCAATGCTTTCCATATGCTTGGATGGAATGCCTTTAATTCCTTCCCGATACCGATCACATCTGAATTCGCTTCTTGTAATTTTTTGATCGTATCAGCCGCCATTTCGCTTAAATGATCGCTAAGTTCTTTTTCCATTTTGTTTACATAATCAGACTTCAATGCTTGACCTTTTTCTCCAAGTTCAGTTGCACTTATACGCATGTTGACACTGATGTTTATATCCGGTAAACCCTTCGCTTTCGGGAGTACAATGATCTTTGATCTCACTTTTTTGGTGAAAAATGCATAATTAATGTCGTTCAAGTGACCGGTTCTTGGCTGCCGGCCATAATCAAATTTCGATGAGAATCCCTTCAGCTTCTGCATGGCATTTCCATTCCCTACTAGAAGCATTAAAGCTCGAACCTGTTCGTTGCTTAGCTTGACCCCCGTGCCGTTACCTTGGCGGAATAATAGCGCCCCATTCATCTCGATTCGTGAATTGACACTTTTCAACAAAGGCAGGGCGTAATCTACCAATGGATCTTCTTTGGACAAAAGAAAACGCATCATCGTCACGTTGGAAACAATGCCGTAAGTCTCCAAGGTTAATACGAAATCGTCCAGTTCTTTCGTTTTTTCTTTTTGGGCGTCAGGGATCTGCGTGAAAAATGGGGGGTCATTCTGTTCATATACAACGATAGGCGAGTTGATTGTCGTATACGGAGTATCGAGCAGAAAAGCAAGCTCCCGAACAGGATTATGATTTGCGAAGCTTTCGCTGATTAGAAAGAGCCGCGTGTTTATCCCGATGAAGGGGCCTTGGTCTTTATATGACCCTTGCCCAACCGCCTCAACCACACTCGGTCCGGTGAGCTCCGTTGCTTCCGAGGCGGGCTCACCGCTCCCATGACCGGCCTTATTCAGCTTGGTAACCACAAAATTCAATAAGACGTTCTGTTTCTTCTCGTCATAATCAACCCCGACAATATCAATGATATGAAGGTTGCGCAGCGGCAATCGATCCCAACAACCAGTCAGAAATAATAGTAACACCATACTAATCGCTGCTTTCTTCATCGCACACCTGTCTTTCCTCTTGCTAATGAAACTAGCAATAGTAGTGTTGGTATAGCAGCTATAACAATTACCGTGGCTATATTATGGTAGCTGGAAAATTGAAAGAGGACTTGGCGGTCAGAGCCCCATAAGCCGAGCAGGAAGCAAATAACAGCTAACAACCACACAATCACCGTGTGGTTTCCTTTTTCTTTCCCTGTTGCGAAAGCCAAATAGCGTGCTGACAAGAACAAGTACACATAGGCCGTTACAGTCGTGACGGAAAGCCAAACTGTCATGAATACAATATCTAGGCTTTGTACAACAGGCCATTTGAACTGGCGGAGAATGAAGACCATCGGCTCGGGGATCACCTTTAGCTGACTTTCGCTGAAGTTAAACGTCACAATGACCGCTATTATGGTGTAAAAAAAGGTTGTAAATCCATTGGCGGCAGACATCGCAATGAAAACGTCCTTCTTCTTCCGGTAACTTAACGTTGGGAAGACGTACAAAAGAAGCTCATAACCCGCATAAGCCCAAAAAGCAGGTAAGGCATCTTTCATAATTGCGCTGACACCATGGCTGCCGATTGGTAAAAAGTGACGTATGTCCCCACTTCCTGTGCCACTGATGAATATGATGATCCAGCAGACCACAAACATGATCATGATGGACTGCGTAATGACCGCAATAGACCGAAGAGAAGAAGAGGCAATATGTGCGGCGATGATGACCGAAATGCCGATTAATATAAACCAGGGGGTTCTGATTAAAACCCACCTGCTCAGCACGTCGGTATAAGATATAATCACCATAAGACTGGATTCTGCACAATATAATCCAATCGCGACGTTTAGCAGAACGCCTATCGGCTTACCGACAATATTAAATATATATTGAGGCAGCGGCCGATCGCCGTACCTCGTGCTGAGAAGATAGATGATTATAATAACCGCCTGGGCTACAAGCCCCCCGATGATTATAGAAATCCACGAGTCGTAACCGGCGTGGCGGGACTCTGCAAAGGGGATTGATAAGACCGAAACACCGACTTGGGTCAAAATAACGAGATTAACAAGCTGGGTTAAGGAGAGTTTCTCCAGATGAATCATTCATTTTTTCCCCTTTGAATACGAATTCTCGTCTTATCCTTGGCTAAGCTTTCTTTGGCTCGTTGTTTCAGACTCCCAATCGGCCCTCTAAAAAACGTATCCATGATCGTATCTTTGTTCATTCCAGAGTAAAAGTAAGGAATACCCATCGTATTCAAGCGGGCTAAATGCGTCAGTACGAACAGGTATGACAATTCTAAACCGATCAGCCCGAAAATCGCGGACATGAGAATGAACGGATAGGATAGGAAACGCGCGGCACTGCTCATCTCGTAAGAAGGTATACTAAATGAAGCAACAGCTGTAAATGCTACGATGATGACCATCATGGTAGACACCAAATTCGACTGGACAACGATCGTTCCGATGACGATACCGCCAACTACCCCGATCGTCTGCCCAATGGGACTAGCTAGCCTGACGGTTGCTTCCCGCAATATTTCGAGGGTGACCAGCATGAAAATCGCTTCGAGAACGGGGGGCATCGCAACGTACTGCATAGAGCTTTGAAGGGTAAGGGCAATTTCGAACGGAAGCACACGGGGGTCAAAAGTGACCAGAGCTACATACGCCCCTGGCAAGCTGATGGCAATAAGAAAGCTTATAATGCGAAGCAATCTGAAGGTGCTCCCGAGCAGCCAACCGATTTGATAATCATCCGGGGTTTGCAAGAACGCCCAGAACGAAGTGGGGACGATAATACAATCCGGCGAACCGTCAGTGAGTATCCCGATTTTGCCATTCATTAAGTAGGATCTTACGCGATCCGGTCTTTCGGATATCAGCAATTGGGGAAACAGAGAGAATTTCCGATCCTCAATCAGCTCTTGGATAAATCCGGGGGATTCGACGTAATCGATGTCGATGCTTTCAATTCTGCGCTCGAATTCTTGAATAACTTCCGCGTTAGCAAGCTCACGAAGGTAGAGTAACGCTACTTTCGTATTCGAACGTCGGCCAAGCCGGTAATATTTCACGACGAAATTTGGCGTGGCAATCATTTTGCGCAGCAAATTAATATTCGTGCTCACGTTTTCAATCAAGGCTTCGTTGGATCCACGCAGTACGCGTTCGTTAACCGGAAGATTGACCGCACGTTCTTTCTTAAGCTCCGTTCCGAGCAGATAAAGCTTGGCTTCCCCCTCAATCTGAAGTACCGTTTTCCCTTCAACGAGAGCATTCACCGCGTCCGACAGCATCTCCGTCTCCCTAAGTTCTAGAACCGACACCGCTTCACGAAGGCTTACTTCAACCGTTTGTTGAAGCATGGGACGGATAATATGTTCCTGGACCACATCAAGTTCAATCATTGTTTCTAGATAATAAAGCTTATAGCGGCGGTCACCCGATTGGAAAAAGCTCGATTTGAAGTCGGAACTATGGGATAGCATGTCCTGCAGCAGCTTTTCGTTGTTATCCAGAGACGGATCGACTTTCATCAAGGCTCCCTCACTTCCTGCAATGGAAAGTTTCACCTATTTTTCCCAATGATCCCATGTCCTATTCGGGCCGATGGAATTCCTGTATCCCAATTATCTATGGATCTGCCGCGGCTCAAGAGTTTCATGCGTATAATATTTTGCAAGACTGCAAAATAAAAAGGCTCTACCTCTATGGTAGAGCCAACGCCCGTACATCACCCCTACAGCGTTTCGCTGCAGCACCAAACGGCGGCCACGAAGCGCCCCATACAGATTGCGGTTAGTCCGGCAATTTCACGCCAATTTGTGCTAATAAACCGCCGTCAATCTTGAAATCCGCTCCTGTGATGAAGCTAGCTTTATCACTGCATAGAAATGCGACGAACTCCGCCACTTCCTCCGGCTTGCCTACACGGCCGATTGGATGCATCGCCCCCCATGACGCAATGACGGCATCTTGTGTGGAATCGCCTTTGTATAAATCCGCCGACCATCGCAGCATCGGCGTATCGACAGAAGCAGGGCATACACAGTTAACGCGAATGTTGTCCGCCGCATGATCGACCGCCATCGCACGCGTCAAAGCATTGATCGCACCTTTGGAAGCGGTATAAGCGGCTACCTTGGATTGGGAGGCATAGGCTTGCACGGAGGATACGTGGACAATAGCGCCGCCTCCCCGTTCTCTCATGTACGGTATGCAATATTTAGAGGAAAGAAACATCCCTTTCACATTCACATCGAGCACTTCATCCCACATTGATTCATCCGTCTCCACCACGTCGCCATAACGTTGTATGCCTGCGCTATTGACTAAAAAATCAATTCCGCCTAACGCATCCGCGGCCTGCACAACAGCAGACAGGACCTGCTCGCTCTTGGATACATCCGCTTGGAAGGCGATTACGCTTGAATGTCCCGAGAGTTCACATAGCTCACGTGCAATAGGAGCAGCATCATCAATGGATACGATGGCGACCGCGGCTCCTTCTTGGGCGAACAACCGAGCGACAGCGAGCCCCATTCCTTTGCTGCCTCCGGTTACAAGGACGACTTTATCTTTAAAGCGCATACATCTATTCCTCCTATTCAGTCAATTGGTTCGTTGCTGTCCCCAACTAATCGCAAATGTTCGGATTTGAAACGGTCCAAGGGAAACCTCTAATCCCCTGTCATGGTTGTACGAAACGGGCTCGCCCTTTGGCTGCAGAATGGCGTTCTGTTCCTGGACGGAAATGATGTCATTCGTTAAATCAGGAAAATGAATGGCTCCTGCTGCGCCATGACCGGACGCATCGTACAGACGAAGTATCCAGGCGTTCTGCTCACTGCAATAATGGAAGGAAGAGATTCCCACTTCCGGTGTATCGGAGCGCGGACCTTGTACAGCAGCTATCCTGCCGCAAGCTCGAATGACTGTAATCGGCCGCATGTTCAGCGCCTCAGCCATTCGGTCGTAATCGGCGAAGTCCTCTTCACCTTCTGCATGCTGCGCACAAATTTCATAGGTGTAGGTATGCGTAACTCCCTCTTCATAAGCGAGGTCGGAGGGCGCCTTGTATGGCATTGCTGCAGATCGGGTCAGTGCCAGCCATGCTGTAGCCCCCTCTAATCCGTTGCCAGGAATACCCGCGTTGCAAATGAGCAGCCTAGCATCGCCGCTTGCGAACCGGCTCCAATTCTGCGCTGGGAACTCGCCTTCGTCCCGCTTCACATAACCGAACGGGATTTGCTGCACCATCGTCGGCTGACGAAGGCTGGTTGGAAAGGCCGCGATTACCCGATACTGCTTCCCGGTACCCGTTAAACATGTGGAAAATCGCACTCGATCTCCCTTCGCGTCCAGAATGATACGCTTCGTATAGGCCAATTTATGATTCCAAAAAGAGACGGCACCGGTACTGCAAAGAATAACCCGATCCGGCCCTTCTTCTTCAATCCGAATGCTCGCAGACGAGCGGCTTGATGATCCCAGCCATCTTCGCGAATAAGGCAGCTGTTCCTTCAACCGGATGAGGCCGTTCTCCGGAGTAGCTCCCGTATAAGCCCCATTCAAAATCGGCTCATCGTACAGCCATAAATCTCCTTGATCCCGCATCAGAATCATATCGTTCCATTCCATTCCGTCTTCCACCCAATTAGGTTCCGCTTCGGACGTGTTCGAGCGGCATGTAAAATGCTTAATGCCACCACTAGAAGTGATATGCAGTTTCATATATCGGTTCTCGAATACATAGCCGTCGCTTGCTTCATGAAGCGTGTAGCTTTGAGCACGAGTATCGGCGGCAGCGTCTCCTGTCAGCTCCAAACGGTATGTCGAAAGCGTCATCGCCTTCAACGTATCGGTATAAGCGATCCGCAGCTTACGCGCGCCAAAGTCGTCTGACTCGAGGATCCTGCACGTAACCGGCAATTCGGTTCCTTCCCTATCCGTTACGCGAACTCCGAAGATTCCAGCGGTTGTGATAGCGATATCCAGCTCAATAACCTCTTGACGCACGAACCCGGATGGATTAAAAACATATACAATTAGCCGGTCATTGGCTTGATCATCCATACCATCCATCAGCATGGCAGCACCATCCCTTAGAAGACGATCAGCCCTTTTATACCGCTCCATCGTATCCACGTACCCTTCGTCCAGGATCGTACCGCAAATGATATCGTGGAATTGATTGTAAAGCACCTCTTGCCATGCCTCTTGGATGTTGAGTTCGGCAAGGGGCTGGTGGACGATGCCCTTAAGCATCAATACCGCTTGTAAACGCTCAACCGCCTGCAGTTTCCATTCCAATTCGCGGTTCTTTAGCTTAATACCCATTCTGGAGCTGTACGTGCCTTGAAAAACAGGATTGATGTCGCCTTCAAAGCTTGGCAAGGTTGGGGCGTCCGCCTTCACGGCATCGAGGAATGTCTGTACCGTTGAGAACTGTACGGACATCCAATCCCCCCCATATCGCTCGTTAAACAAGCGAACCGCAGCTACCGCTTCCCGCTGCGGTCTGGCCATGTCGCCTCCATTGGGAAGCAGCAAATGACCAGCGACGGCCGTAACGTTCTGCAGCATATCGACCTTCTGTTGAATCGTCTCCTCATTGCCCGCTTTCCCGAAAGTCAGCTCCAATGCATTCTGCACATTCGAGGAGAACATGATCAATCCATACCCCCCATGGAGGCGATGTGCCCGTACATCCGTGCCGTCGAGGCCCTTCCATCGAAATGGGGTGGGCATCTTTTCGTCCGCTCCCCTGGAAAACACATAAATCTCATACCCGGTCTCCGCCAGCAGCTGCGGCAGCTGCGGATGATGTCCGAAGCAGTCCGACATCCACGCGACCCGGACGTCTGTGCCAAGCAGCTCCCGGCACAGCTTCTTGCCGACCTGCACCTGTTTCATAAACGACTCTCCCGAAGGCAAGTTGACGTCCGGCATGCAGTACATCCCGCAGGCAATCTCCATTCTTCCTTCTGCGGCAAGCTTTCGCAGCAGCCCGCGCTGCTCGGGAAACCTTCGCCAATATTCCTCGACTAATATCATTTGCTCGATCATAAATGTATATGAAGGCTCGGTTTCCATAATTCGCAAAGCCTCATAGATGTGCTCGAGTGCATCGCGCAAATAATCGTCATACGTTTTCAAATAAACGGTGTCATAGTGGAAATGCGGGAGCAGATGAATCACAGTAGGTTTCGTACCGGTGGACATGCGGACTCTCTCCTTCCGTACCTAAATGGTTTTCAAGTGTAAGCTGCCATGCTCCCCAGCAGGAACCAGCACTTCATAAACGCCGGGTGTGACTTCTGCAGCTTCAGCCATTGCACCGTTCCATGTCGCCGCGTATTGGAAAGAAGGATTCATGACGACAATCATGCAATGACGCCTATGACCTCCATTTTGCCGCCCATTGCGCAACTTGATCTCACAGTCTGTGAATTGTTCACGGAAAGCGACGCTAGTCACCCATGTATCCAGACCTGCGGTAATTGTTCCCGGCTTGTAATAAGCATTAAACCATACTAATACCGGACTCGACAGTCCGCCAAAATGATGCCATCCTGCACCGCGACCGGTCGATACAATAAAATGCTCATAACAGTTGTAAGTCAGCTCCGTTTCCTTGCGCCAGCAGGCCAATCCGGTCATCGCGATTTTACGCGCCAGCTCGGGGTACCCCAGATCCAGCATCGTTTTCCAATAAAACCATTGATGCGGCATCCATACGGCCCCGTTCCAATAGCCGTCCTCCCGGTAATAGGCAGCAGAACGATCTACGGTGGATAGTCCGATCTCGGTCCACATGCGGTCACCATCAAATAGACGCTCGATCAATAGAGCTTCTTGCTCCTGTGTGGCAATACCCGCTACAAGCGGATAAGCGCCATCGAGCCCGCAGTTGAAGTTCTCCCCCGATTCATGCCTTAGTATCCCCTGCGGCGATCCGTCAGCATCATGCTGCACATAGCCAAAATAACCGGACTCGGCATCCCAGGCATGCTGCTGGATCGCATCTTCAAACATCTTAATTTCTTCGAGATATGGTTCGATTTCGGACTTAGCACCGCCAAGCTCCTCGGCCATCATGCACAAAATCTTGGCAATGCGAATGCAATGAGCCGTGTTCGATACCGGAGCGGTGACGGCGGCAAGTGCTTGCCGGTGCACATGGACCTGCGGCGGATAGTCGTCCCATCCTCCCGAGTTGTAGAAGTAATCCCATGTTGTAATCAGATTGGAGGATAACCTGCGGGTCATGCTGCTCTCTGCGAAGCCGCTAATAAATTTGTAATATTGCTTCAGTCTCGGATAAAAGTAGGCTAACCATTCCCTGTTTTGGGTCTTATTCCATAGCTCAAGAAAGAGATAATGCTGGACAGGCACTGGACTGCCATGATGAACGAACGCCGCCTGCGTATCGCCCGGCTCGGTTACATAAGTGTTCAGGCATTCGACCGCCCTCTCAGGGTCGAGTTCCGCGAGTCCGATACCTACGAAGCCGGAATCCCACGTATACAGGCAATCCCACCAGCGGCCCGGCGTATGGTGTTTGATATACGATTTCTTCATATATACCGGGTAAACGATATTGGTAAGCATCGTGGCCGCCATTAGGCGTTGACCGAACGAATAGGGCTCTCCGGCGGCTGTAGCTTGAGGCGCGAAAGCTTTTGCATGAGCTTCCGACTTCAGCTCCTCCAAGGCGGCCTCATTGAATCGTTCATCGGACAGCAGCCGGGTAAGCGCAGATTCCGATCCGTTGGCGACAACGGCATACAGCTTAACCCGTTCTCCGGCAGCCAAACGGATCGGGCGTAGAAAGACGTTCGTGAAATGGCCTTCACCCGGTCCATGAAACACCTTGTGAACATGATGATGAACGATATATCGCATATATCGGTCTAATTCACCGGCGTAAATCTCCCTAACCTCGTAGTCGTCCGAGAACCAGCGAATGCCGTATGCATGGTCGAGGGCTTCATAGCGCAGCAGAATACTTTCGTCTACGGGGCCCTGAGTGATAGTCGGAACCGGGCTCCATGCCTCGGGCTTGACATCGGATTGGGCGACCGCTTCTGCATCTCCGATGAAAAAACCGTCTAGTTCGATTTCTGCACCACCCTCTGAAACGATCACGATTCCCGCCTCTTCGGACATACGGCCCAGAACGAGCTCCGCAAATGCGAATTCGCCCGTACCGGTCAACTCGAACCTCGCCTCTGCGGCTCCTTCAAGTCTCCAATAACTGCAAGTTCCTTCCGCCATCCGATAGCGCAGCTTCAAAACTCCTCCTTCGCAAACCACGGTAGGCATACGGAATTCAATACGGTCACCAGCATCCTTGCCGAAACCGTGCCCAACGCCCGAGCCGCTAACGAACCCTTGTCCCCGAATCTCTCCCCGCAGCAATGCGTCATAGACCAGGCCATCGTCGTGCCTTGGAAGTGCGAAGCGCAGCTCCGAGTAGTCCAAAGCATCCACCCATCGCGAGCCTGATGCAGCGACGGCTTGATAGGGCTGAAGTCGGTCCCCGTGCGGCTTAACCTGCGGCATATGAAGGGAACCCATTAAGTGCAGCACGAGATTTTGTTCGCTGTTTGTCTGGTTGACTGCTTCGCAGCACATTAGCCGAGCATGATCGTCTATTTTGGAGAAGGAGATATCGCAGTATACTTGATCCTTCCACTCCAGCTCATGCCGATGGCTGTAATACGACAAATCATTTGCCGCCTCCCAAGGATGGTAACCGCTCTCCCACATCACATTCGGGATATCAATTTTCCGCCTGTAAAAACCAGGAATCACACTCAGATCGAATCGTATTCCTTTCGACGAATCCGCTACATGTGAAATTCCCATATAGGACTTGGTATACGGCCCCCAATCATCGAGGCTGATTAAATCGTGCGTCCCTGCCAGCTGCTTCATGCCCTATCCTCTCCTTCATGTGTCTCTGTATTTCACAAAAGGACCCTCCGTAACCGGAGGGTCCTTCCTTACCCTTCATCTACTTCTTGTTTACGGAGTTGTACCATTGCGTTGCTTCCTTAATCAGCTGATCGCCGCCGCGTTTCTTCCAGTCTTCAACGAATTTGTCAAAGTTATCGACCGATTCCTTACCCGTAATAACCTTTGCGGCGAACTCCAGCCACAAACCGTCTCTGCCGAGCTCCGGCCGTGCTTGCAGCGTTGGCATCACCGGCATGCCAAGTGCATCATTCTTTCTGCCTTCCTTGGATGCGACCTCAATTCCTTTGCTGACCATCTCGCCATTCGGACGGTCTTTCATGAATTCCTTATTGAGAATGTGTGAAGGGCTTACAAATCTTAACCAGGTTAAATGCATTTCCTCACGGTAAATATCCTCTGTTTTAACCGGAAAATTGTATTTGATTTGACCGCCATTCACCGTGTGGTCTACACCTTCGATGCCATAAAGCAGGAATTTCTGTGCGGCGTCCGAGTAGAACCAATCCAGGAATTTGATTGCATCCTCCGGCTTTTTATTCGACTTCGGGATGACCCATACGTTTTGGCCGACAATCGACTTGATCGTCAATCCGCCTTTCCCATCCGGCCCCGTCGGAGCAGGAATAATGTCCAGCTTCGCCGTCGGGGTACCTGTCATAACTTCCCCCGCCCACTTATCGGCGAGTCTTGGCACGTGATGCCACAGCCCTACAATTCCTTGAGCTTTAATCTTTGCATCCCAATCTTTGGGCTGCTGGACGAATACTTCGTTGTCCAGCAGCTTCTCACTATATAATGTGCGGTAAACCTTCAGCGCTTCTTTCATCGGTGCACGAACCGTATTAGGTACCAGCTGACCGTTCTCCAATGTCCAATCGGCCGGAACGACGCCATAAGCACCGAAGAACATTTCGGTCCAAGCCAGCTTCTCACGGCCCGAGTACGGAATTTCATCCTGCTTCCCGTTTCCGTTCGGGTCTTTATCACGGAAAGCTCTCAGCATGTTGATATATTCGTCAACCGTTTTAGGTACAGACAAATTAAGCTTATCAAGCCAATCCTTACGCACAAAGTTAACGACATCGTTCGGAGTCGGATTCAGCGTCGGAATCCCGTATATTTTACCGTTCTTGCTTACACCGCCATAGTCCCAGGCTTCCTTGGGAATATTCTTTTTCAGGTTCGGTCCGTATTTATCGAGAAGCTCGTTCAGTTCATATAAGGCCCCATTGTCAACGGCCGGTGCGGTTTCCGGCATATTAATGCCGCGCGTTTGAAGCAGCTGAGGAAGATCTCCGCCGGCGAAAATGAGCGTTAGCTTCTGGTTAAAATCTTTGTGAGGGATGAGCTCCAGTTGGACGTCAATGCCTGAAAGCTCTCTTAGCTTTTTTACATAAGGATCCTCATTAATATTTTGGGAGCCCTCCACATACTGCAGTCCTTCTGTTCCAACCGCTACTCTTAGCTTTGTCTTTTCTTTGGCAGCCGGTACCTGCGTGCTGGTCCCTCCATTGCTTGCCGGAGTCTGTGAGCTAGTTCCCTCATTACTTGACGTGGTCTGTGAGCAGCCAACCGCAACGCTTGCAAGCAGGCTTGCCGTCAACGTTAAACCGATTACCCTTTGTCTAACCATCCCAATCCCTCTCTTTCATGAACTATCATTTAAACATCTACCCCTTAAGCGAACCGAGCATAGCCCCTTTAATGAAATGCTTCTGGATAAAAGGATAGATGAGTATTACCGGAATCGTTGCGACAATGATTGCTGCCATCTTAATGCCCTCTAGAGATTGCAACGACAGCGAAGCCGCCTGCATCGTTGATTCCGCGTCGCTCTCGACGATCAAAGCGCGCAGCTTCACTTGCAGAGGGTAAAGCATCGAATTTCGGAGAAACATCAACGCACTGAAATACCCGTTCCAATGTCCTACGGCATAAAAAAGACCAATTGTACTAAGGGAAGGAAGCGATAGGGGAAGCACGACTTTCCATAGTGTCCGGTATTCGTCCGCTCCATCGATTTTGGCCGCTTCCGTCAGACTTTCCGGGATGTTCTGGAAGAAGGTAATCATAATAATCAAATTAAAGGCGCTGATCGTCCCTGGAATAATTAAAGCCCATAATGAATTCAGCATCCCTAATGACTTTACGAGCAAATACAGCGGGATTATAGGAACTTGGAAGATCATAGAAAATACGATGAATAACAGAATGAACTTCCGGCCGCGTAAATCGTTGCGAGCGAGGCCGTATGCCATTAAGCTCGTAAAGACGAGGTTAATGAACGTTCCGACGGTTGTTAATAATAAGGTGACCCCGAACGCTCTCCACAGTGCCTTATTATTCGTTACAGCTTTATAATTTTCGAGCGTCCATTCCACGGGCCAGAGAAGTACTTTACCGGCGGAAATGGCATGACCGCTGCTGAAAGAGCCTGCAAAGATATAAATAAAAGGCAGTATCATAGCTAGTCCGGTTAATGTAAGGATGATGTAGTTGGCGATGAGAAATCCACGCCTTGCTGGACTCATGCGAATCATGAAGTCCTCCCCTTTCTAGTAGATTGAATTTCCGGTCGTTTTTCGGCTTATGAAATTAGCGCCCATTACGAGAATAAGTCCAACCGCCGATTTGAAAATACCGATCGCCGTCGTATAGCTGTACTGTGCACCCAGCAAACCGATTCGATAAATGTAGGTATCCAGAATTTCACCCGTCTCCACCACAAGCGGATTCAACAGGATATAAACCTGTTCAAAGCCAAGGTCAAGAATGTGTCCGATCCGCAACAGTAATAAAATAATAATGGTGGGCATCAAGCTCGGAATTGTAATACTGAACACTTGTTTCAGTCGTCCTGCACCGTCAACCTCAGCCGCTTCGTACAATTCGGGATTAATGCCGGTTAGCGCCGCCAAATAAATAATCGTTCCCCATCCTACTTCCTTCCAAATACCAGAGAAAACAACGATGCTGCGAAAATATTTGGGCTCCTGCATGAAGAAAATGGATTCAAGTCCCAACGCTTTCAGCAGTTGATTCAGAATGCCGGAAGACGGTGATAAGAAGTTGATCACTAACCCGCCGACAATCACCCAAGATAGAAAGTGTGGCATGTAAATAATGGTCTGAATCGTTCGTTTAAACAGTACTTTCCTAACCTCGTTCAGCAAAAGCGCAAGCAGGATAGGTGCGGGAAAACCTAACACAAGCTGATAAAGGCTGATAAGCAACGTGTTCGACATGACTTGATAAAACTCAGGATAAGCGAACAAGTTTGAAAAATGCTTCAATCCAACGAACGGACTGTTCAAGAATCCTCCGAATACGTTATAGTCTTGAAACGCAATGATACTGCCGGCAAGCGGTACATATTTGAACAATAAGAAAAACACGATACCCGGGGCGATCATCGAATAAATTTGCCAATTTTTTTTGAAATAGTTCCAAAAGGATGTCTGGTGCGTTTTCGTTTGTATCGATAAGCGAACTGCTTGGGCTTTCTGGGACTGAATCGTCTTCATGCTGTCTCCCTCCGTTTCTTTTAAGTTTATTGTAAGCGCTTCCTAGTCTGGATGACATGTTTTTTCTATTGATATATTGTCTTTTCTTTTACCTACTTGTTAAAAAAATCCCATGTTTTTGCGAAATTCCGTAGGCGAAACGCCATAATTTTTCTTAAATGCTTTATTAAAATATGGATAATCGCTGTAGCCTACTGCATTAGCCGCTTCATATGTTTTGACTGTCGGATCGGCCAAAAGTCTGCAAGCCTGCTCCATTCGCAGCTTCGTAACAAATTGAATAAAGCTGGTGCCTAAGTTCTCTTTAAACAATGTACTCAGATAAGCCGGCGACAGCCCTACGTGTTCAGCGACCTGCTGGAGCGATAAGGTTTCATCTGTATAATGACTGCTGATATACTGCTCAGCTTTGGTTATTTGCTGCCGGACGCCCCAATTCCGCGCTTCCCGCCTTTTTCCCATGACTTCCTGTGTAAATATTCGCAGATGCCCGACAGCTTGTTCAACGGTAACCGGCCTTATATGCACTTGCTCCACTTCTTCACGCGATAGCGCGAGCTCCTCGGCGAGTACGGCTATCATATCGGCATACAGCGACTCTGCCCCAAGATCCCGCTCAAGCTCCATCCATTTGGTTTGGATGGACTCCAAACAATCCTCGACCTTAAGCCGGTTGAGGAGCTCAATCTGCACGGTAAGCTGCTTGGCTTCCATGCTGCAGACATGGATCCAAGATTGCCGTAATCGTCTCGTATGGCTGCGGTTTTCAAATTTGTCGTACACCGTTCTCAGCACCTGGTACACCTGTTCAGGCACTAATGGCTTCAGCAAATAATCACTAACACCAAGACGGAGCGCTTTCCTCGCGTAATCGAACTCTTCGTATCCCGACACGATAATAAACTCGGTCTCGGGGTATTGGTTCTTCGCCAGCTCAACAAGTTCAAGACCATTCAACCCTGGCATTCGAATGTCCGTAATTACCAAATTCGGCCTTAACTGCTCGATCAACTGCAAAGCTTCCTCCCCATCCTCCGCTTCTCCGACAACTTGAAACCGATCTCCTTGATCTTGAATCAGCTTCGTCAGACTAAGCTTAATCATATACTCGTCGTCAACCAGCAGGGCTTTGTACATGAGATTCATGCTCCTTTATAGGTAGTCTGATTTCGAGAACTGTGCCGCTTTCATCGGACCTCTCGATTCGTAAGCCGTACGTTTCGCCAAAGTGCATGGCGAGCCTTGCATGAACATTCCACATTCCGATTCGTTGGAAAGGCGATAAATCTGAGCTGTCATCGCTGCCGTGGATAGAACCCTGAAAGGCCTGGTTATACTGCGCCATCAGCTGCCCATCCATACCTAGGCCCCTATCCAGCACCTTCAGCGAATAATAACCGACGCATTTCTTTCCGAATATCCCCACGTAGGAAGGACGCAGCCTGTGGCGTTCATACCCGTGAACAAATACGTTCTCAACAAGGGGTTGGAGCGTGAGCCGAACAACGGACACGTGCTCCGCTTCTTCCTCTTCGAGGTCGATTTCGATATCCAACCTGCGATACCGCTCTTGTTGAATCAACATATAGGTACGAATATGGTTCAATTCTTCCCTCAGCGTTACAACCGGCTTCATACCATTCACACTGTACCGGAAGAAGGCGGCCAAAGCCGTCGACATACGGCTGATAGGCATAATATTTTGCACGATTGCGTACGAATTAATGATTTCCAGCGTGTTATATAAGAAATGCGGGTTAATTTGGCTTTGCATCGCTTGCAGCACACTTTCCCGCTGCCGGATTTGCATATCCTTCTGCCTCAACTCGGCTCTATGCACAACCTCTATCAATCGCCTAATTTCATTGACCATCTTGTTAAAGCTCCGGTTAACGCTGTCCAGCTCACTGTTAAAAGGCTGCTCCGGAGCGGACACAGATAAATCGCCGATTTCAGCCCTTTTCATAAGACGCTGAAGATTGCGCAGGGAACGCGTCAGCGAGAACGCAAACGCCCCAATTGAAGTAAAGATCAAGGCTGCCAGAATGATGCCGATGACAATCGTCATATTTCGCAATGCATTGAGGCCCCGGTTCATTTCTTGAAGCGGCACTTCGGAAATTAAGACAAGACCGGTCTTGTCCGAGCGATAATAGGTGACCAGCGTACTGCCGGAAGCCCCTTTTTTAAAGGAGCCCGATGTGCTCTGGAAAGGTTTCAACTCTTCTTCCGCAGCCTTCTGCCCCCACTTCGTTTTGTCAGGGTGGCAGACGATAACGCCGTTACGGTCGACCGCCCATAGAAATCCCGTGTCACCCAACCGGTTCCGGCCGCAAATGTTATCGATTTCGTTTAAATTCAGGTCAATCAGCATGATACCTGTATGTCTGTATGAAAGCGCATCCAAAAATACGCGCATAATCGTCAGCACCGGGGTTGCATCCATCCTGTCTATGCCGATGACCTTATAATTTTGCGAGGGCACGAGTGTATCGAGAAGGCGAAGGTTTCTCTTCCTCAGCTCAGGCCCTCCCGTACTGGATAAATCCACAGCTTGTTTCGACAGTACTGTGAAGTTGTAAATGTCCTCACGGCCAAAAATAATATTGTGCAATAGTTCTTCTTTAATACGCTTGGTGTATACAATTTGCTCATAGGTATCCTCAGCCGGTATTTTCAGAAATTGCTGAATGAGAGGATGTGTTAGCAGGGGGTACGTCGTACGCTCCAGATCGTGGAAGTAAGAGTTCAGATGTTCGCTTGTTTGACGAAGCAGCTGATCGCTGAAGGCGATGGCATTCTGCTCCGCCGTTTTGGCTGAAATGGAATACCAGAAGTAACCAAACAGGAAAAAGGGAACACACATGAACAGAATGATAAGAAGGACAAGCTTCTTGATGATGGACAGACTTCGGAACTTGTTTGTGAGCATATGTTGCGATCCCCCAAATTTTTGATATCCGTTAATCTTCCTACAATTCCACTTTAAAACTCTTTTTCCTTCAGGGATTAAACAGCGATTTGTTTATTTCGATTTTTTCCTGATCATAGCGATGATCCATAAGAATAGGGGGATGGTGATACCGCAAACAGGGAATATGACGGAGGTCCAAAATTTGTCATATTGTGTGAAAGCCGTCTCATCCGGAATCAGAAAAGCCATAATAAAAATAATCGGCGCCCCGATCCAGATCATTTTCCGCCACTCTTTCATTTTGAGCCATTGCGCCGTTTCATAGCTAGCGATAAAGAAATAGAGGGATAGTTGGGCGAACACTCCGAAAATCCAGATAAACATAATGAAGATATCGACGTTTTGAATGAAATTTAATATGTCAATGGTTCTTACAAACATGAAGTAAGGAAATCTTATTTTGGCTGATAAATTGGGGCCAAAAACCAATATGACCATAAGTGTGGAAATCGAGACTATTAAAACGGTCGTACAGATCCCCCAAATCGACCGGGAAAGAGCTTTTTGCGGTTGCTGCATAAACGAGATGATGACCAAGAAGGTGAACGGACCTGCGAACCAAATGGAGGGGGCCAGTGATCCTTTTACGATGTTCAACCACCCGGAATCAAAATAAACAGGCTGTAAATAACGCAAATCCACGTTGCCCACATTCAAAATGATACTGATCAACAGCGTTAACATAATAACCGGACCCATTAGCTCGCAGAATCGGCCGATCCCTGTAATTCCCGCTGAATAAGTCATATAGATCGTTACACCAACCAAGAGAATCATAATCATCCAAAGAGGTGTACGATCAACAAGAACAAGGTGTAAGAAGTCCGCAAAGGAACGCAATAAAGCAGCGGATAGGATATACCACACAATGAGAAACGGAATAACCAGTATTCTTCCGAACCATTTCCCTAGAAGGGATTGACTAAATAAGGTCAATGTTTGATTAGGGTGGAGCATGCTCAAATGAATAACAGGTAAGCTTAAGGCTATCCCTATGCCACCCGCAATCAACATGGATAACCACGCATCTTGTTTAGCTATAATGATCGCAGGTGAAATTCTTAACCCGATCATCGCAATGACTTCTGTCGTTACAATAATCCAGAATAGCTGATTTCCCGATAACTTCATGAATCCCTTCACTCCTCTAAGATGAAATACAGGCTTACGCAAATCAAGGCCTGCTCATGATAGATGAAGTCGTTTGGCCCGGTTCTTTGCAATGAATGTCTACTTTGACGGAGACTTGAAGTTGAGAAAAGGTATGGCTCCAATCCTTCTCAAGGTTTTTCCATTGTTTTGGGTATTTTCGATGAACCACTTCGCCAAACCCGAAAATATCCGTTTTGTACTCCTTCTGCACTTTATCTATGAGCTGCTGTACAGAATTTTGAGTCGTGAGATTGAATTCATCCTGTATGATTTGCAGATCTTTTCGCGCGGTCGGATCCAAGGTCGCATTGTTTTCTACAATGGACCCTTTGCCTACCAGTCGTACCTCGATTTGTATTTGATCATTGACGAGATTCACTCGTATGCGCCGATCTAATTTTTGCATATTTAGGCTGATGTTTCCGTTCCCCTGCGTGATATAAGATGTGATGATAAACCCCTTCTGTTTGCCTGTTATCCAATTGGCATAGAAAGATTCTCTAGTATTCAAGAAGCCTGCTAATTTGAGACCATTGTCTTTGTTTAGAATAGCAGATCCGGTATACACGTACTTCTTCAATGGCGTCATGCTGACCGCAGGCAAGAGGGGATAGGTCCCCTGGCTCAAAGATTCCGACAAAAAATTACGGTAATAGTAGGGGTTTATTTGTAAAGTATCTTGTTGACTCACGAGTTCCGTTGATGTGTACGGGTCAAAAATAGGCTCCATGGAAAGGAGGTCTTTGGCATCCCCATCTTTAACTACATAAATCGTTGAGCGCATCTCCGATTGCGGATTACGAATAACCATGTCGATAAAGCTGGCTATCCCATATTCCGCCATCCGTTGACCGACGAGTATCGTCTGGCGATGACCGTAAAATAACTGTCGGGAGAGCTGTGTTTGCAGGTTTTGACCGGCATCCATGAAATCCTTTCCAGTAGCGGACACGACATGGAAGCTTTTTTTGTTTCCTCCATCGCCGCCACCGTTTAAACCGCCGCCAATCACTGCTGGAATCGCCAATAAAGAGCTGATTTCAAATTTTCCGTCTTTGGTAAGATCCATTGCCGCGCCGTTAATAAAAGCGAGCTGATTCGGTTCCCGCTGGTCCCAACACCCCGTTAAGATCGCTATCATCAGAAGCAATACGAAACCAAGCTTTCCTGCTCTCTTCATGGATGATCAGCCCCATTATCAGGCTTATTCTGTATAGAAAGTTTGTGCGGCTGCCGCATCAACACATCCTTAAGCCGGCGAGGGATAAGCGGTGTGACAGGTTCAAGATAGGGAGTCCCGAATGGACTTAAGTGAATCAGATGCGTAATAATCGCAATAATGCCGATGGCTAACCCTAATAAGCCAAAAGCTCCGGATAGTATCAATAAAGGGAATCTTAAAATCCGCAAGGGAAAACCAGCTCGATATCGCGGAATGACGAACGATGCGATTCCCGCAGCCGATACGACAATAACAATAGGCGCTGAAATGATACCGGCACGCACAGCCGCTTCACCGATGACCAAGGCTCCAGCTACGGTCACAAGGGGGCCGATCTGTTGCGGCAACCGGATGCCGGCTTCCCGCAGCCCTTCAAACATCAGCTCCATCAAAAACACTTCAATCACAGATGGGAAGGGAGACATTTCCCGCAGTGCGGCAATTGTAATCATCAGTTTGGGAGGAACCATCTCCGGATGGAAATTGGTTAACGCAATATAGATAGAGGGGGAAACGACCGAAAAGAAAATAAAGATATAACGAATCCAACGACTAAAGTTTACGAACAGAAATCGTTCATAATAATCGTCAGGCGCCTGTAATCCGCCCCAAAATGTAATTGGGGCTACAAGTGCAAAAGGAGACCCATCGGTGATGATCGCTAATTTCCCCTCCAGCAATCCGGCTGCAACCACATCCGGACGCTCCGTGTTCCCTAATTGAGAAAAAGGTGAATAATGAGTCTCTTCAATAGATTCCTCGATATACCCGGATTCCAGTATGCCATCGATTTGGATTTGACTTAGACGGTAGCGGACTTCATTTAATACGGACATAGAAACGATGCCTTCCAGGTAAACCACAACGATTTCGGTCTTTGTTAAGGTACCGAGCTGTAAAGACTCCATTTTCAACTTAGGGGTTGCCAGTATCCTGCGCAGCAAAGACGTATTCGTTCGAAGGTGTTCCGTAAAGCTTTCTCTGGAACCTCGAAGCGTAATCTCGCCGGAAGACTCTTGAACGCTTCGAGTTTCGAATTTGGAGACATCCCCAAGAAGGGCGACGTCATCGCCATCTGCCAATATCGCGATGTTCCCCTTTAGAATGTGTTCGGTAATATCCCCGATGTCAGAGACTTTCTTGGTTTGTAAAATAGAAATAAGATTCTTTTCGCAGATTTGCGAGATAGATTCCAATGTCCCAAGTCCTTGAGGCAGCCCATCGTACATTAAAGGCCGAAGCACATTAGTCATAATGAGGTCTGCATTGATCATTCCGTCAACGTAAATGAACAGCAATTTAGTCGAACCTTGAATGACCATTTCATGAAATTGAATATCTGAACAATTTTGAAAGATATGTTTCAAGATTTGCTCATTCTCAATCATGCTCTTTCCAATATTTTGACTCGGAATATCGCTACTGATTCGCTCTTTTTGTTCTCCGAGAAGATTCGATTTCTTAGACCAGTTCACTCACGTTCACGTCCTTCGTGCTCAGGCTACGAGTTATTATATCCAACTTTTAGCACTTTACTCTGTACGTGCATTTCCTCGTTCAGCCCAGCGGTCCTGAGCACGTGCCGATGTATGGAACATTTGTCCAATGAAAAAAGCTTGCCACTGGACATCCAGCGGCAAGCCTCCAAAAGGCTATTTATCCTTCTTTCCTTTATTTTTATCCGCCTCCGTATCACCGGTTGCTTTTTTATCTTCCTCATCGGTCTTTTTTGCTTCTTGTTTATCTTTTCGTTCTTCTGCCTGATCTTCCTTATTCTTATTTTTCTCACTGTTACTTGTGGAAGTATTACAACCCGTAAAGGATATCAACATCGATAAAATACTAAGAACTGTAATAACTCGTTGGAGTTTGACCAAATTGTTCCGCGCTCCTCCATATGTTTATATAGTCACGCTCTCACTGTTTGTCTCCGCGATCATCTGGCGCAGAACAGTTTGCAGAATACCGCCATTCCGGTAGTAATCTACATCGACCAGGCTATCCAAACGCACGAGTACGCTAAAATTAAACGTTGTACCATCCTCGCGGGTTACCGTCACATTGGCCGTAGAACCTGGTAGGATCTCATTGCTCAAGCCTGTTATATCAAATGTTTCACGGCCCGTCAGACCGAATGCTTTCCAGCTTGTCCCCTCCAGGAATTGAAGCGGTAGAACGCCCATACCCACAAGGTTGCTCCTATGGATTCGTTCGAAGCTTTCCGCGATAACTGCCTTCACGCCTAGCAGGAATGTACCTTTTGCCGCCCAGTCTCGCGAGCTTCCAGTTCCGTACTCTTTGCCTGCAAGAATAATGAGGTTCTGGCCATTCTCCTGATATTTCATGGATGCATCATAAATGGACTCGATTTCCCCCGTCGGAAGGTAAGTGGTTACGCCTCCCTCGGTTCCCGGCGCCAGTTGGTTCCTGATGCGAATATTTGCAAAAGTCCCGCGCATCATGACTTCGTGATTACCACGCCTCGAACCATAGGAGTTGAAGTCGTGCCTTTTTACACCATGTTGCACAAGATACTGACCTGCAGGGCTATCCCCTTTGATGTTGCCAGCGGGGGAAATATGATCCGTTGTAATCGAATCCTCTAATAGCGCCAGTGTTCTCGCGCCTTGAATGTCCGCAATATCAGAGGGAACCGTACTGAGGTCCATGAAGAACGGCGGCTCTTGAATATAGGTGGAATTCTCGTCAAATTCGTATAAGTTACCTTCTGGTATTGCGATTTGGTTGAAGCGCTCATTAGCACGAAATACATTGCTGTATTTATCACGGAATGTTTCTGCATCCATAGCCATGTCAAGTGCTTCTTGGATCTCTTGATTGGTCGGCCAAATATCTTTGAGATAGACCGGCTGATTATGATGATCGTAACCAATTGGGTCGGTGGCCAAATCGATATTAACTGTACCTGCAAGCGCGTAGGCCACTACCAGCGGAGGCGAACCAAGGTAGTTAGCTTTGACTTGGGCATGAACGCGGCCTTCGAAGTTACGGTTTCCGGAGATAACAGCGGATACGGTCATATTTTTATTGGCGATGGCTTTACTGACCTCTTCCGTAAGCGGACCGGAGTTTCCAATGCAAGTTGCACAGCCGTAGCCAACAACATGAAACCCTAGTGCTTCTAGCGGCTCAAGTAAACCGGCTCTGGATAGATACTCCGTAACAACCAAGGAACCCGGCGTTAATGAGCTTTTCACATATAAGGGCTTTCTGAGACCACGGGCAACGGCTTTCTTCGCCACAAGTCCCGCCCCCATCATCACACTTGGATTGGACGTATTCGTGCAAGAAGTAATCGCAGCGATGACTACCGCGCCGGTCCCCATTCTTACGGTTTCACCGTTAGGGTATACAATATCCACCTCTTCGTTGATTTCCTCGTCGCTTAGACCATATCCGCCTTGATCGATCGGCAAACGAATGATGGAATTGAAGGATTCCTTCAATTTCGTAAGCTCTACGCGGTCTTGAGGACGTTTAGGACCTGCCAGACTTGGTACAACGGAGCCGAGATCAAGCTCAATAATATCGGTGAAGACAGGATCAGGCGTACTATCTGTCCGGAACAAACCTTGTGCTTTGTAATAGGCTTCTACAAGCTCGACTTGGTCAGCATCACGGCCGGTACCCTTCAAATAATTCAATGTTTCGACATCTACAGGGAAGAAACCAATGGTAGCCCCATACTCCGGTGCCATATTCGCTACAGTTGCACGGTCGGCTAATGAGATATTGCTTAAGCCGGGGCCAAAGAACTCAATAAATTTACCGACAACCCCTTTCTTACGCAAAATTTGCGTAACCGTCAGCGCAAGGTCGGTTGCCGTAGCCCCTTCTGCCAGATGGCCGGTGATCCGAAAGCCAATGACATCCGGAGCTACAAAATAAAGAGGTTGTCCAAGCATGCCAGCTTCAGCCTCGATCCCCCCAACTCCCCAGCCTACAACACCTAAACCGTTGATCATTGTCGTATGCGAGTCTGTGCCGACAAGAGAATCCGGGTAAACGACCGTTTCACCGCCGATCGTCTTCGTGGCTGCAACGGATGCCAGATACTCCAAGTTGACTTGGTGAACAATGCCTGTCGAAGGCGGAATTGCCCGGAAATTCTCGAAGGCCGTTTGGGCCCAACGCAAGAAACGGTAGCGTTCTTCATTTCTTTCAAATTCTAAATTAATGTTGTACTCGAGTGCCTCCGGTGTCCCGGAAGCATCCACCATAATAGAGTGGTCAATGACTAAATCTACAGGGACCAGGGGATTGATCCGTTTAGGATCACCGCCAACACGGGCCATCGTCGCCCGCATCGCTGCCAAGTCAACAACGACCGGCACACCTGTGAAATCTTGTAGGACGATCCGTGCCGGGATGAAAGGAATCTCTTTGTTGACATCGCGTTGGTCAGCCCAGCGAGCAATTTGTTTAACATGTTCACTCGTAATGGAACGACCGTCAAATTGACGGATAGCAGCTTCTAGTAAAACCCGGATAGAAAAAGGAAGCTTGCTGACGGCTCCGTACCCTTGGCTTTCGAAATCAGGAAGGCTATAGTATTTGTAAGTTTTCGAGCCAACGGTTAACTCTTTACGTACAGTAGAAAAGTCCTTATCAGACATGTTGAATCCTCCTCTAGATTGAAGCCAAACGTTATAGTGCTGCTAAAATGATAATATTCCCTTCGGACTAACGAATATGTAAACGAAAAAACGCTATTGCAAAGGCAATAGCGCTTTAAATAGATATTTACTTAGTAATCTAACCCTTTAATGAAAGAAGCCATTCTGAGTAACAAGAACGACATAAAACTTCTATTTTATCCTCTATCCCATCTTTTTGATAAATCGTTATACTGTGGGCTATGTCGGCATTCGTATTGCAGTAATAGCAGCACCTGGACAAATGATTCCCCTCCCTCTGATAGATGAAATTAAAAAGCTTTTTGCAAATTTATTGTTCATCACTTTGATCGTTTTTAATCTCGAGAGGGGCTTCAAGTTGCAGTGCTATTCTTGCATAGGTTTGGCAGAACGAGGAACGCTAACATGTTAATTAACATGATCGTTCCCGACATTGCCGGAGCTTCCAAATGAACATAGCCCAGGGTTATATGATCTGAATGCTTAGTAGATAGAGAAAGCCCGAGGGAAGTTCCCTCGGGCTTTGAATTGAAAAAGCCTTACAAGAATTTCTCCTTGTAAGGCTTAGTCTGCTTGGCAACGTTCTACTCTCCCAGAACCCTGCGGTTCAAGTACCATCGACGCTGGAGGGCTTAACGGTCGTGTTCGAGATGGGAACGCGTGGGTCCCCTCCGCCATCATCACCAAACGTGATGCTTCTGCCAGGAAACATCGGTTATTCATCAGAATGTCTTGCACCCTGAAAACTAGATACGAAACTTATGTAAAGTTGAACACTTAGGTATATTAGGATAAGCCCTCGACCGATTAGTATTCGTCAGCTGCATGCATTGCTGCACTTCCACCTCGAACCTATCAACCTCGTCGTCTACAAGGGGTCT